>CAVEOS010000007.1:18421-68909 GCA_963617435.1 Lachnospiraceae bacterium | reverse complement strand
CTAGGGTGGATTAGGGACTTTCACCCGTTAGAAACGTGCGCCGCAAGGCGCACTCAAATAAAAAAGATACCTTTTTTATCAGGTATCTCTTTTTTATCTGTCATTCTCAGACTTCGTTGTTCTGTTTTTATTATATGGACAATCCGTTTTTTCACACAGGTATTATCTTACCGCATCTGCCATTTCTTTCATTTCTTTTGCATTTTGTAAAACAGTATCCGTAATCTTGACACCGCCAAGCATGCGTGCAAGCTCATGAATACTCTCTTCCCGGTTCAACGGTCTGATATTTGAGATCGTGCTGTCTGCACTGGAAGTTTTTTCAATTAAAAAATGATGATCTGCCATAGCTGCAATCTGCGGTAAATGGGTAATACAGATGATCTGGTGATTTTTTCCGGTCATTTTAATTTTCTCAGCCACCATCTGTGCCGTTCTTCCACTGATTCCGCTGTCGATTTCATCAAAGATCAGTGTCTCAATCTCATCATGCTCCGCCAGAACAGTTTTCAATGCCAACATGATACGGGATAACTCACCACCGGAGGCTACTGCATCCAACGGTTTCAACGGCTCTCCCGGGTTTGTTGAAATCAGAAATCTTGTCTCATCCCAGCCGTTGGCTGTATAATGATCCAATCTGGAAAATTCCATTTCAAACTGTACATCCAGGAAATTCAGGTCTTTTAATGCTTCTTTTGTCTGTTCCACCAGTGACTTCGCATATTCCATTCGGATATCGGTCACTTCCTGACACAGTTGCGCCAGACGTTCTTCTGCTTTCTTCAGGTTTTCCTGCAATTGCAGACGATATTCCTCATAATGCTGCAGCTGATCCAGCTTTTCTTCCTTGGCCTGACGCTCCTCTAAGATGCGCACAATGGTTTTTCCATATTTTGACTTCAAATGATTGATCAGATTTAATCTGTCTTCGATCTGCTGGAATGTTTCTTCGGAAAAATTCAGTTCTGAGACATATCCGGACAGTTCCCGGTTAAAATCACTGATCAGATTTTCGATTTCCTCAATCTGTGCAGATAATCCTTCCAACGGCTCATCAAACTGTGCCACCGTGCGCAGCGCATGTACCGCTCTGCCAATCTGATCAGAAGCGTTTTCACTTCCCTCGGAACACAGTTCCTGACACTCCGCAATGGTTTCCATGATCTTTCTGCCATTGAAAAGTTTACGGTAATCTGCTTCCAGTTCCTCATCTTCACCGATTTTTAAGTCCGCCTGATCGATCTCGTCAATCTCATATTGTAAAAAAGAAAGTTCTCTCGCCTGCTGTTCCGCATCCAGAGAAGCCTCCTCGAGTTTTTTCCTGCAGGTTGTATATTCCTCATAGACAGCAGCCAGTGCTGCCTTTTTTTCTTCCAGGGCACGTTTTGCAAAATCATCCAGATATTTCATATGATTCCGCTTTGCCAGAAGCGACTCATGCTCATGCTGCCCGTGGATATCAATCAGCACCGATGCTACTTTTCGCATCAGGGACGCAGACACGGTCTCAGAATTAATCCGGCTGACACTGCGCCCGCTGGCATAAATTTTGCGGCTCATAATAATTTCCCCGTTTTCCGGGAAAATATCCATGGCACGTAATATCTCTGCCTGTGCTTCCTGCTCCACAGAGAAAATCAGCTCCACCAGGGCAAATTCTGCATTTTCCCGCAGCATGGATTTGGAAACTTTTCCGCCAAGTGCCAGATTTACGGATCCAATGATAATGGATTTTCCTGCACCTGTCTCACCGGAGAGAATATTCAGTCCGGGACCAAAAGTCACTTCCGATTCTTCAATCAATGCAAGATTTTTTACATGCAGATTTAATAACATCCTTTTCTCCTTCTACTCTCTCTGCAATGCCCGCAGCCGCTGCATAAGCGCTGCCGTATCTTCCACGGTACGCACTACACTCATGATCGTATCATCTCCAGCGATACTTCCCACAATTTCACTGCAGTCCATGGCATCCAAAGCTGCCGCCACCGCCATGGCCATACCGGAAACGGTTTTTATAACAAGAATATTCTGTGCCATATCCAGGGAAATGACTCCATCCTTGAATACACGGCTGTATTTTCCCTCCAGGTCATTTCCGGCATCATACAGAGAGGTATATTTCTGTTTTCCCCCTTTGATGGCTACCTTCGTTAACTTCAACTCCCTGATATCACGGGACACTGTAGCCTGGGTTACTTTATAGCCGGCCTCGTTCAGGCGAACGCACAGCTCTTCCTGTGTATCTACATCATATTTGCGAATAATCTCCAGAATTTTCGCATGTCGTTTTGCTTTCAATACTGCTACCTCCTAGTGGATCTCCTGCATCTTTTTACGCAGGATCTGTAAAAAGCTCAACTGATTTAACTTCAAAATTTTTGCATAGGCATTGGCTTTCTGAATGCGGATACTGTCGCCCACTTTCATGTGTACAAAACGGTCTCCGTCAAAACTTACCTCTGCCTCTTCATCTTCTTCCTGCCGGCGTTTTGCCAGTGTCACATCAATGACTGCATCTGATCCCACTACGATACTTTTTGCCAGGGCGCTGTGTGGATTGATCGGTGTGATCAGCATCAGATCTGCCTTCGGATCCACGATCGGACCGCCAGCTGACATGCTGTAGCCGGTAGATCCCGTCGGAGTGGAAATAATGATTCCATCCGCGCTGTAATTAGCCAGATACTCGCCATTTACCGACACGATCAGATTTACGATCTGTGGAAGACCGGTTCTGTGGATTACAATATCGTTTAAGGCAAAGGTCGCTTTTCCGGAACCATCTTTCTGACTGTTTCCCTTAATCAGCATGCGCTCTTCCAGTTCATAGCGATTTTCAAACAACCGGTCAATGGCATCAAATACCGTGCTGCGCTCCAGCTCGCACAGATACCCAAGGGTACCCATATTGACACCGATCAGCGGAATGCCGATGCTTGCCATATCTCTGGCTGCCCGCACCAGCGTACCGTCACCGCCAAGCACGATGATACAGTCCGCATCAATATCGGAAGGGCGGAATCTGCGCAGGTTTCGGTCATTCCATCCGGTTTTTGTGCTGACATAGTGCATACAGGTGCCGCCTTTTGCGATAATATAATCAGAAATGGCATTTGTAACTGCCAGATTCATGTCTTTATGTTCGTTTGTGATAATAAAAAACTTTTTCATATTACTTATCAAGCTCTGCATGTGCAGCTTCTACCACTGCCACCGGATCGATGCCTTCCTCCTTTGCCGCTGTCTCACATTTCTGAATGTGCACCAGATATTCGATATTTCCCTCCGGTCCTTTGATTGGGGAATAGGAAAGGTGATGCACAGAAAAACCATGCTTCAGTGCAAAATCCACGATCCACTCTACCACTTCCAGATGTACGGCTTTGTCTCTTACGACACCTTTTTTGCCGACTTTCTCGCGGCCTGCCTCAAACTGTGGTTTGATCAGACACACCATCTGGCCACCGTCTTTCAAAAGGTTTCTGGCCGGCTCCAAGATTTTTGTCAGGGAAATAAAGGATACATCCACCGAAGCAAAATCCAGTGCATCATCAATATCTTCTGGTGTCACATAACGGATATTTGTCTTTTCCATGCAGACAACCCTTGGATCCTGTCGCAGTTTCCATGCAAACTGACCGTATCCGACGTCTACGGAATACACTTTGGATGCTCCGTTCTGAAGCATACAGTCCGTAAAACCGCCGGTGGAAGCTCCGATATCCATACAGATATCTCCATCCAGCTTCAAATCAAACTCCTTCATCGCTTTTTCCAGTTTCAGACCGCCACGGCTGACATATTTCAGTGTGTTTCCGTGAATTTCAATCGGTACATTTTCATCAAAGGAAGCACCTGCCTTGTCCTCCCTCTGATTATTTACAAACACATTTCCTTCCATGATCATGGCTTTCGCCTTCTCTCTGGAAGGAGCCAGATTACGTTTTACAAGTAATACATCCAGTCTTTCTTTCATATCCGCTTTCTACCTATATCCCTATCTATCGTAGTTTTGTTTATCCGTTTTTCTATAACTTCTGAAAAGTTTCAATGATCTTATCTGCCATGCTTTCCGCATCCAGTCCGATCCGCACATGCAGCTGTGATACCGTTCCATGCTGTACAAACTGATCATCAATACCAAAATGAAGCACTTTCACCGTTTCATCTGCTGCGCTTAAGTAAGCTGCCGCCGCATAACCAAAACCGCCACGCAGAATATTTTCTTCCATCGTAACAATTAGTAAATGCCGCTCTGCCGCTTTGCGCAATGCTTCTTTGTCCAGCGGTTTTACAAAACGTACATTGATCAGAGAACAGTCATACCCCTGTTCATGCAGCAGTTCATGTACCTTTACCGCTTCTTCCATCATATTTCCAACAGCAAATATCGCGATCTGACGCTCTTCATAAATCCATTCACTCTTTCCGTACACGATTGGTGCCCGGTGTTCTTTCAAACCGGCATACGCCTGTCCACGCGGGTAGCGCAAAGCCACCGGTCCATCCTGACGGAAGGCAAACCGCAGCATATCAGCCAGCTCCCATTTATTTTTGGGTGCCAGAACTGTCATGTTCGGAATCATGCCAAGGAACGACAGGTCAAACACACCCTGATGTGTCTCTCCGTCCGCGCCAACCAGTCCCGCGCGATCAATGGCAAACACCACCGGCAGATTCTGCATACAGACGTCATGCACGATCTGGTCAAACCCTCTTTGCAGGAAAGAAGAATACACTGCAAACACCGGATGCAGCCCCGCTGCCGCCAGTCCTGCCGCAAAGGTCACCGCATGTCCTTCCGCAATTCCCACATCAAAGAAACGCGCCGGATATTCTGCCCGGAACCGCTTCAATCCGGTTCCGTCTGCCATAGCTGCCGTAATGGCTACCACAGAATCATCTTTTGCCGCGATCTTACAGATCACCGTAGAAAATACATCGGTATAGTTCGGTTTCTCTTTTTTCACCAAAGGCTGTCCACTTGGAATATCAAATGGACCTGTGCCATGGAACCTATCCGGATGCTGCTCCGCCGGTTCGTAACCACGTCCTTTTTCCGTCTGTACATGAACAACCACCGCACCATTTACTTTTTTTGCTTCCCGCAGGATCCGTACCATATCTGTCAGATTGTGTCCATCCACCGGACCAAGGTACGTGATTCCCATGTTTTCAAAAATCATACCCGGGATCAGCAGCTGTTTTAAACTGCTCTTTGTCTTCCGGATTCTGCGAACCACACGCTCGCCGTAAGGCAGACGTTCCAGAGAACTGTGTACACCGGATTTAAACTCCTGGTAAGCCTCCGCGGTACGCAGGGAAGCAAGATGCTGTGACAACCCACCGACGTTCTCCGAAATAGACATTTTATTGTCATTTAATACAATGATCATGTTCGTGCGAAGCTCAGCCGCATTATTTAACGCTTCGAAAGCCGGGCCTCCCGTCAGCGCACCATCCCCGATCACAGATACCACATGATAATCCTCTCCCAACAGATCTCTGGCTCTCGCATAGCCGAGTCCTGCGGAAATAGATGTGGAACTATGGCCGGTGTCAAAAGCATCGCAGTCGCTCTCGGACCGTTTTGGGAAACCGCTCATGCCGTCTAACTGACGCAGATGCTCAAATTCCCGCTTTCTTCCGGTCAGGATCTTATGCGTGTAAGACTGATGTCCCACATCCCAGATCAGCTTGTCCTCCGGGAAATTCAGCACCAGATGCAGAGCCATGGTAAGCTCTACGACACCAAGGTTTGACGCCAGATGACCGCCGGTTTTTGCAATATGTTCGATCAGAAACTGGCGAATCTCACCCGGCAGTTCCTCTAACTGTGCCTCGCTTAAATATTTTATATCATTTGCCTGATTAATTCGGTCAAGTACTGCCATTTTTATCCCCTATTTTTTTCTGTGAATTAAATATCTGATCAATTCATTCAAGAATATATTTTTCTCTGAAAGCGATGCCACTCCCTCTAATGCACGCTCAGATATTTCCTCTACATCCTTCTGGGCCTGTTCCAGTCCGCGGATGGTTACATATGTTGTTTTATGATTTTTCTCATCACTGCCGATCGGTTTTCCAAGTGTCTCGATATCACTGGTCACATCCAGAATGTCATCCTGAATCTGGAATGCAAGTCCCACATCTTTTGCCACCTGCAAGATCACCTGCTGTTCTTCCTCAGAAGCCCCTGCAAGCACAGCACCGATCAACATGGAAGCCTCGATCAATGCTCCGGTCTTCAAATCATAGATAAAATCCAGTTTTTCCCGCTCCAGCGGCTGTCCCTCGGATTCCACATCCACAACCTGACCACCAAGCATGCCATAGATACCTGCTTTCTGCGCAAGAATCTGAACTGCTCTGGCTACCGCAGGATTTCCTACGTCCTGCATCAGGCCTTTGCAGGCAGTCTCGAATGCAAAATTCAGCAATGCATCTCCTGCAAGGATTCCCATGGCTTCTCCATAAACGACATGGGTTGTTTTTCTTCCACGACGGTAATCATCATTATCCATCGCAGGAAGATCATCATGGATCAGAGAATAGGTATGAATCATCTCAATTGCAGCCATAAAAGGCTCGATGATATCTGATGTTCCGCCAAACAGCCGGTACGTTTCCTGCATCAGCATTGGCCGCAAACGTTTGCCCCCTGCCAGAAAGCTGTAATTCATTGCTTCCATTACCGTTTTCTGATAACCGGTCTCCTCCGGCAGATATTTCTTTATGATCTCCTCTACCTGGCTGGTATGCTCTGCAATCTCCTTCTTAATATCCATCATCCACACCTCTCTTATTCAAAAGGAACTTCCGTTCCGTCCTCTGCGATCTGAAGCATTTTCTTTTCTACCGTATCCAGCTTCTGATTGCAGCTCTGTATCTTTTTCATTCCCTGCTCATACAATGCAAAGGCATCTTCCAGGGAAAGCTCCGTATCCTCCATATTCTCCAGAATCGTATCCAGCTGTTCAAACATTTCCTCTAAGGATTCTTTTGCTTCCGTCGTTTCCATTTTATTTCACTACTCCGTTTTTCTCTGTTCCACAGACTCTTGCCGTAATTTTTCCATCCAGAAGCTGTGCTTCAATCTGTTCATCCATCTGTACATCATCCACAGAATGAATCGGCTTTCCATCCGATTTACTCATAAATGCGTATGATCCCTGTAACTTTTTCAGCGGGGAACATCCGTCCAGCCTTGCTGCATACATTTCCAACTGATGTCGTTTTTTCTGCAAAACCTCCTGCATGCCACGCTCCAGGCTTTCCTCCAGATCCGTCAGATACTGCCGTTTCTGCATCAGCTGATTTTTCGGATGCAGCGCTTTCAGATGCAGCTGATATTCCCGCACTTTGCCTCTGGCCAGTTCCATCTGCTGATTCATCCGGTACAACAGCGTCTGCGCACTCATGTCCAGCCGTTCCTGCACCTGTCTGTAATCAAATACGGCAAGTTCCGCTGCCGCAGAAGGCGTCGGTGCACGCAAATCTGCCACATAGTCTGCAATGGTGTAATCTGTTTCATGCCCAACCGCAGATATGATCGGAATCGGGCATTCAAAAATAGCCCGTGCGACAATTTCTTCATTAAATGCCCACAGGTCTTCCATCGATCCACCGCCTCGTCCGACGATGATCACATCTACATTTTTCTCCTCCATCGCATAGATTCCCTGTACAATGGATACTGCCGCGCCTTCTCCCTGCACCAGAGCAGGATACAAAAGCAGCTGTACATAAGGATTTCTGCGGTGGGAGATATTCTGAATATCACGGATCGCAGCTCCGGTGGGTGCTGTCACCACACCGATACGAAACGCATAACGGGGAATGTCCCGCTTATATTCCTGCGCAAACATCCCCATCTCTTCGAGTTCTTTTTTTCGCTCCATAAATTTCTGGTAAAGGATTCCGACGCCGTCACGGGTCACCTGCTGCGCATACAACTGATACTGTCCATCACGCTCATAAATGCGAATCTCTCCCAGAACAACAACACGGTCACCCACATCCATATGAAAAGATAATCCCTTGACCGCATTGCCGCGAAACATCACTGCTTTGAGTACCCCGGTCTCATCCTTCAAGGTAAAATAAATGTGTCCGGAACTGTGATATTTACAGTTCGATATCTCACCCCGCACTGCGATATGGCGCATCATAAAATCCTGTGCGAACATATTCTGGATATAAGAATTTACCTGTCCCACAGAATAGACATTCCGTCTCATGCCAGTCCGGATAAAATTCCGTTTACAAATGCCGGTCCCTGATCAGATCCGTATAATTTTGCCAGTTCCACGGCCTCATTGATGGATACCGATACCGGAATATCTTCCTCATATTTGATCTCGTAGGCAGCCAGACGCAGAATGGAAAGCTCTGCCTTCGCCATACGGGTTGTTTTCCAGTTTTTGGATGCTGCATTTAAAGTTGCATCCAGATCATTCAGATGCTCTACAATGCTGTGCACCTTATTTAAAATATAATCAGAATCTTTTTGACGTACCTCTCCAAGTTCTTCCATATACAGCGCGATCTGCTCATCTAACTCTTCGGCGCTGTGAAATTCTACTCCAAACAGAATTTTAAAAATCTGTTCTCTCACTTCTCTTCGGCTCATCTTATCCTCCATATTTTTTTCATTTGAGTACACTCCCGCCTCTGTCCGACGGAAGTTTTTACCCACAAATCGAGTAGGTTGCCCTACTCGACTGCATTTTTCATGTCAACATCTGCAATTCTGACATTTACACCGGATACCTCAAGCCCTGTCATATTCTCAATTGCTGCTTTTACTTTCTCCTGTACGTTGCCGGATACTGCCGGGATCGCATAACCGTAAGCAATGTTGATCGTCACATATACTTCGATTTTGCCTTCCTCTGTCACCTCCACACGTACACCTTTGGACAGATTCTTCATACCGAGACGGCTAACCAGCTCTTTTGTAATATTTCCACCCATAGAGCAAACGCCCTCTACTTCTGTGGCAGCAAGTCCCGCAATGATTGTGATGACTTCTTCTGCGATCTGAACTTCACCAAGTCCGTCTTCTTTGATTTTCAATCCTTTTCTATCTTCAGCCATGGAAAAACCTCCTAAAATATAATTCATTTTTCATTATTATTATCTAGTATACCAAATTATTTCCCGTTTGAAAACTTATTTTTTACGGGATTGCCGCAAACACGTTACATACGATCAGAGAGGCCGCCGCGGAAAACAATACACTTTGCAGCGGACGCACCACACCACGTCTGCGCCAGAAAATATTCAGCAGGATAATGCCAAACGTCAGCAGTACCATGGTCTTCGGCGGCCACGCATACCAGCTGGCAATTCCCATATTCTGATACAGCATGGAAGCCCCCACCGTCAGAAGCAGTCCTGCCACGATCGGCCGCATATAGGTCTGCAGCACATGGAAAATCCTTAAATTTTCAAACCGTTCATAAATATATACCACAGCGGAAAACGTGCCGCCGGAAGCTGCAATACTGCAGCCAAATCCGCACAGTGCCACAAAAATGCCGCACCACGTTCCACCACTTTCGCATCCAACTATGTATCCGACCCCGGTCAGGATCTTACACAAAATCGATCCCGGAAGTCCGTTCGCCACAGATGCGATCTTAAAATAAAAATCATCGTAACTGATCATGCCGGTATTGACAAACAGGCCGTTGGCCACAGCCAGATAGGCATCTCCGCCGCCAAAAGAAATGACTGCGGAGATCAGTCCCCGGATTGCAAATCGTATGGTATCTCCAAAACAGATCAGGGCCGGAAGCGACAGAATCGCGAAAAACAGCACCCAGCTGATTTCTTCTTTCACCAGATTTTTCAGCTTACTCCATGAAAACGGAATCTTACCTTCAATACTGCTGAAAAGTCCGTAAATTGACAGTACAACCATCACTGCTCTGAGTATCCATAACACTTCCGGACTGCTGATCAGATGCATTTTTCCGGCACACAGACAATACAGCACCGTGACTGCTCCCGAAATCAGTATCCTGCTCCATCGAAATCTCCATCCGGTAAAGAAAATGATGAAAAATGCCGCGCACAGCACATCAATCGTCGATATGTCAAAGATCGGTGTCCGGTTGATTCCAAACAGCTGAAGCATCTCTTTTCCGGACGTCAGCAAAAATACAAGAACCATAAAGGTCATTCCGCTTTTTGCAGTTCCACTTTCCCTGCATTCCCGAAAAGTTCCTTTGGCATACATAAGCAGCATATAAATGATATACGCCGTCACACCTGCCGAGGCGAAAAGAATCTGACGCAGCACCAGATTTCCGGAGCTGTTGATCATCATCAAAAGCAGCACCGTCAGGAATGTACCCGGCAGGCCCATCAGCAGCGCCGACAGGATCATTCCCGGGATTCCACAGACCTTCCGGCCCACACCGGCGGCCACTTCCACCGGAAGGGCTCCCGGCGTGATATTCGCCACAACCACGTCTTTCGTGTATTCTTCCTTGTCGATCAGTTTCTTTTCATAAACAACTTCCGATTCTATGACCGGTACCAGTGCTGATCCTCCGCCAAAACCGATACAGCCGATTTTAAACATGGTAGTCAGTAATTTTTTCATATTCAGATTTTTTTCACTGTTTCGCTTCTTTTTCTTCATATGATCAATTTCCAAATCTTTTCAGCATCACTGCATGCTATATTTATGCTTTCTGGATCATCTCTAAAAATTCCGTTTCACTGATCACCGGGATACCGAGATCCTGGGCTTTGGTCAGCTTGCTTCCGGCATTTTCACCTGCCAGTACATAGCTGGTTTTCTTTGAAACACTTCCGGCTGCTTTTCCACCATTTTTCTCAATCAGTTCCTGGGCTTCTTTTCTGCCAAGGGTCGGCAGCGTACCCGTTACAACAATGGTCATTCCTGACAGCAGATCCCCCATTTCCTCTGATTCCGGCATTTCCATATTGACACCAGCCTCTTTCAGGCGGGCAATAATCTCCTGATTTTTTTCACTGGCAAAATATTTCAAAATACATTCCGCACTGACTTCTCCGATATCGTTGACCTCCAACAGTGCTTCTTTTCCGGCATGCTGCAGTGCCTCGATACTGCCAAACTGGCGCATGATTGCTTTTGCGGCCGCCTTTCCGACATTCTGAATGCCAAATCCGGTCAGAAGACGGAACGGCTCGTTTTGTTTGCTGCCCTCAATGGCATCCAGCAGTTTATCTGTATTTTTCTCTTTTCCGATAATGCCCTGTTCGATCAATGTTTCCCGATGTTCCTTCAGATGATAAATATCTGCGATATCATGGATATAACCCAATCTTACAAGCTCTGTTACATATACCGCACCAAAACCTTTGATGTCCATGGCATCACGGCCGACAAAGTTAATGATATGCCGCTCTAACTGCGCCGGACAGTCAGAAGATACGCAGCGGATGTCTGCCGTATCTTTTTCCCGGACCGTTTTTGCACCACAGACCGGGCAGGTATCCGGAATCTGGAAACGCACCCATCTCTCCGGTCGTTTTTCTTTCCGCACTTCCTTTATTTTCGGAATGATCTCACCGGACTTATACACAACGATGGTATCGCCGATTCCAATATCCAGATCATTGATAAAATCCTGATTGTGCAATGTCGCGCGGGATACGGAAGTGCCGCACAGACTCACCGGTTCAAAAATAGCAGTCGGTGTGATCCTGCCGGTTCTTCCCACAGAGAGCTCGATATCCAGCAGCTTTGATTCTTTCTCCTCCGGTGGATATTTATAGGCGATGGCCCAGCGCGGAACTTTGGAAGTTGCTCCCAGGATCTCACGGTCAGCGATGGAATTAATCTTTACAACCGCGCCATCAATATCATAGGACAGATTTCCTCTATTTTCTCCAATCTTGCAAATGGCATCCCAGACTTCATCGGCCGTATGGCAGACACGATAGTCATCAATGACAGGCACTCCCTGCTTTTTCAGATATTCATAACCTTCCACATGTGTCTTAAATTCATGTCCATGCACTTCCTGTACATTAAAAATAAACATGGACAGATTTCTCTGTTTTGTAATGCTGCTGTCTAACTGGCGCAGAGTACCTGCCGCACAGTTTCGCGGATTTGCAAAGGTTTTCTTGCCAAGCATTTCCTGCATTTCATTTACTTTTTCAAAATCCGCATTCTTCATATATACTTCACCACGGATTTCAATATATGGCAGCGGATCTTTCATCTTTTTCTTTACATCACGGATCACTTTCGCATTGGCAGTCACATCCTCGCCCTGAATGATACCGTCACCACGGGTTACCGCCAATTTTAATTCGCCTTCCTCATAACGGAGTGCCATGGAAAGACCGTCAATTTTGTACTCTACCACGAATTCCGGATGATCTAACTGCTGCTGCATTTCCTCCACAAAAGCATAAACTTCTTCCTTGGAAAACACATCCTGCAGGCTCAGCATCGGCACATTATGACGCACCAATACACCTGCGGTACGTTTTGCTGTTCCACCGACTTTCTGTGTCGGGGAATCCGGTGTCACAAGTTCCGGATGCTCCTTCTCCAGCTTTTTCAGTTCCTGCATCATCATGTCGTATTCATAATCGGTGATTTCCGGATCATCCATATTGTAATAGCGGTTGCTGTGATATTCGATCTTCTGACGCAGCGCATCGATCTGTGCCTGCACTTGTTCCATTGTCTGCTCCATTTCCTAACTCCTCTTTCCTGGCTTTGTCCCCTTCGGCGCACTGTATGATTTTGCTGTCAGCTTTTTCAGCGTATTCATTTCCTCAGCTGTCAGCTCCCGATACGTGCCCGGCTGTAAATCCCCAAGTAAAATATTCATCACTCTGGTGCGCACCAGTTTGGTGACACGGTATCCGCATTTCTCACACATTCTGCGAATCTGACGGTTATATCCCTGGGTCAGTATAATGCGAAATGTCCGGTCATTTACTTTTGTCACTTTACACGGTCTGGTATGTACATCCAGTTCTTCCAGATACAGACCGCCACGCATCTGCTCTAAAAATTCCGGCGTGATTTTCTGGTTTACGGTAACCACGTATTCTTTTTCGTGATAATTTCCGGCCCGCATCATCTTATTGACCAGCTCTCCCTGATTCGTCAGCAGGATCAGTCCTTCAGAATCCTTATCAAGCCGTCCCACCGGATAGATCCGTTTCGGATAATTGATAAAATCAATGATATTGTTCTTTTCCCGTTTTTCCGCTGTGCACACAATCCCCACCGGTTTGTGAAATGCGATCAGGATCTCTTCTGTCTCCGGCCGCACCTCTTTGCCACAAAAAGCAACCCGCATTCCCGGCTGAACCCGGTCTCCGGTCACGGCTTTACGGCCGTCCAGCCACACATTTCCGTTTTCAATTTCCCGATCTGCCGCGCGCCGGGAGCATACCCCGGCCTCGCTCAGATACTTGTTTATGCGGATTCCCGCCTGCACTTCTTTTTTTTCTGTGTCCATCTGTTCTTTCTCTTTTCTGTATCCTCTTTAGTGCTTTACGATCTGTCTATAACAATTTTTGTCTATATCTTCTACATCCATTCTGACTAAGAATCTTTCTGATATACCTGCATTTTTCTCAGATTATCTTCCTCAAAATCGACCATCTCTTTTGCAAGTTCTGTTGCAAAAATTCCTGCGTCCCGGTACTTATGAATCGCGTGTTTTAATTCTTTCACACCACGCTCATTTCCTTTTCCGATCATGTCGGCTACATCTTCTGTCTTATTCTGCAATACTTTCCGCATTTTTATCGAAGTTTTCAGCATCGCTGTGGCGATTGGTTTCGGTTCTGCAGGCTCACTGCCGTTTGCACGCAGACGCATGCCCGCTTTTCGTCCAAACTGCTCCATTTTGTCTGCCTGCACATTCAGTTCATAGGCAAATTCCTCGTCGTAAATATCTTTTAACACCTCATGAATGGCATCCACACCCATGCTGGAATTTCTGCAGATTTCGTGAAGCAGATCATTTTCGTCCTTCTGTGTCATGACAAAACCTCCTCTTTTTTAGAGTTAGTATTGTCATCTCACAGCAAAATATTCCATTCTGTTAAAACATATCAAAAGGGAACAGTCAACCTGTCCCCTCTTTTTATTTCTTTTTTAATACAGCCAACTGCTTTTTCACCTGACATTACTGCTGGGTTGTAACGTACTCTGTCTTTACATATCCCACAATGTCACCGGTCTTTACTTTACTCCATCCATTTGCAGTTACCGCCAGCTGACGAAGTTCCGAACCCTGGATTGCAGATGCAAGTACTGCAGACTGCTCATTTGGCTCCTGTCGGATATTCATTGTCTCCGTTGCGTATACCCATGCCTTCTGCTCGGTCTCTGTGGTATCCGTTGCCTGCTGTTGCTGCTGCGCTGCCTGCTGGTCCTGAGCCGCCTGCTGCTGCGCTGCTTCCTGTGCCTGCTGTGCTGCTTCCTGTTCCTGCTGCGCTACCTGTTGTGCTGCCTCCTGTGCTTTCTGGTCTGCTTCCTGCTGCTGCTGTGTATCCCACTCGCTGATCGCATTTGCCAGAGTTACTTCCACCATATTTTTCAGATTTTCATCTGAATTAACAGCATCCTCATAACGGGTCTGTACATTGGCCTGCAGAGCAATGACATCCTCGCCATTCTGATAATCTGTGATCAGCTGGAGAATCGTATTATCCATTGGATTTTCCTGATACTGTAAGTTAAACGGGCTGTATACATTATCAATGTAATATTCACCTTTATCATTTGTTGTCACATAGAAGAAATCCAGTCCAGGTGCTGCCGTATCCACATTTTTATATTTCAGATCAAATGCAACCGATACAATATAGGAATGATCGTCCGCACCTGTCTTTGTATAACAGGTAATGTTATCAAATTTCTCTATGTACTGGCTGTACATGGTAATATAGCTTTTTTCTTTATCGGAAATCGGATTTGCATACGCAATCATCTCTCCTGTATTTCCGGATGCATAAGCCGCATAATAATTCTCGATCAGTGTATTGATCTCTGTATACTGATCTGTCTCATATTCCTGAGAAGATAACGCCAGATCCTTATTTGCCTCTTTCTTTGCCTTCATGCTCTTTACGCCGATGACGATCGCACAGATCACTACAACTACAACCAGACATCCAATGCCGACAAAGGCAATGTTTCTGCGCACAAACGCGATCGACTTCTCTTTTTTCGCTTCTGATTCATCCAGACTTCGGCGCATCGTCTTTTTCTTTGACGCGATCTGATGGGATCCTGACTTTGCTCCGGCCATACGGGACTTGTCCTTGACGGTCTCCTCCGAAATAAATTCCAGATCCTCCATAATATCATCCTGCTCTCTGTCTTTTCTGCGGTGATGATGCAGTCTGGTTTCAAACACATGCTTCTGTGAATGCTCCTGCTTTGCTTTTTTATATTCAGTTTTTTTATCCTCGCCCGTTACAATATCCGGGATTTCGTACTCATTATCATTGTTATTTATATTATTCTGTGTTGTTTTTTTCTTATCAAATTCTGACATATCTTACCTCCGATAGTTCGCCTAACATAATAACACAGCACATAAAATACGTCTAGGCATTTCAAAAAAAGTTTATGAATTGATAACAATTTAAACTTAATTCTTATGCTTAGACGTATTATTTTTCACATATTTGTAACGTTTTTTCGTTTCTCGCCCCACGTATTTCCTTATCTAAAGCAGCTCCATTCATCAGTCCTATCACAATGTCGACTCCAGCTCCGCACGGTTATTGGTATATACAAATGCATCCTCTCTCGTAATGTATCCCTGCTGCATAAGCCGGACCAGATCTGCATTCAGCGTATGCATGCCAAGCGCCGCACCGGACTGCATCATTGTGGAAATCTGATGTGTCTTGCCCTCACGGATCAGGTTCAAAATAGCATCGGTGGCAACCAGAAGCTCTGTTCCCGCAATTCTTGTCACTCCACCACCGCATGGAATCAGACACTGGCTGACAATCCCTCTTAAGGTACCGGCCAGCTGGATCCGCACCTGGTTCTGGCCTTCCGCCGGACACGCATCGATAATTCGTTCCACCGTCTGAGCTGCCCCTGTCGTATGAAGGGTGGAAAGCACCAGATGACCGGTTTCCGCCGCCAGAAGTGCTGCCTGGATAGTCTCATAATCACGCATCTCTCCCACAAGGATCACATCCGGGTCTTCACGCAGTGCACTGCGCAGCGCCGATGCAAAATCAGAGACATCATCCTCCACCTCACGCTGATGGATCAGAGACTGTTTGCTCTCATAGACATATTCCACCGGATCTTCGATGGTAATAATGTGTCGGTCACTGTGCTGATTCATATATTCGATCATAGCGGCCAGCGTCGTGGATTTACCACTTCCCGTCGGTCCCGTCACAAGGATCAGACCCCGGGGTGCTTTTGCCATGTCATAGAGAACGGTCGGCATCTTCAGTTCTTCCAATGTCGGAATCGATGCATTCAACAGACGGATCGTTCCCGCCATTTTTTTCTGCTGTCGGAAAACATTTACTCTCTGCCGGTTGCCATCTGTCGTCTGAAAAGAAAAATCTGCATCCTTTCCCTGCTCAAACAACAATTTCTGCCGCTGCGGCATCATCGCATACAGCATCCCTGTTATTTCATCTGCTGATAACTGCGTCTGCGCCGGGATCAGTTTTCCATTGACCCGATACCAGACCGGCATTTCCTCCGAAATATGAACATCCGATGCTTTTCTTTCTCGTGCTTCCCGTATGATCGCATCTGCCGTCAGTTGTAAACTGCTCTCTGCCATACTGTCAGTCCTCTCTTTCTGCCTGCCATTTCTTACTGATAACTGATCTTCAACAATTCTTCCGGTGTGGTCAGTCCCTCTTTTACCAGATTCAGGCCACTTTCCTTTAACGAACGCATATGCTGATGCTCTTTCGCATAGGCCGTAATCTCTTCTACTGTATTATGGTTAATGATCATACGACGGATCTCATTGTCTATGGAAACAATCTCATGTACCGCAATTCGTCCGCTGTAACCGGTATGATTACAATGTGTACATCCCACACCACGACGAACGGTTTTGACATCCTCGCCAAGGAAAATCCGCTCCTGTTCCGTCGTTTCCATCTCCGCACCGCATTTCGGACACACTTTACGCATCAGACGCTGCGCCACGAGACCAACCAGGGAATTGGCTACCAGATAGGTCTCAACTCCCATATCCTCCAGGCGGACAATACTGGAAACCGCATCATTTGTATGTAATGTACTCAAAACCATATGACCTGTGATGGCCGCACGGACAGAGGTTCCCGCCGTCTCACCATCTCGCGTCTCACCTACCATGATAATATCCGGATCCTGACGCATCAAGGCACGCAGTCCCACATCAAAAGTCAGTCCCGCCACCGGATTTACCTGCGTCTGATTAATCCCCGGCATATTTTTCTCTACCGGATCTTCAATGGTGGAAATATTAACATTTCTGCCGGACAGATAATCCAGCACCATATATAAAGTCGTAGATTTACCGCTTCCTGTCGGTCCTGTAATATAAATAATACCATTCGGACGGTTCAGCATTGGTGCAAACTGATTGTAACTGTAATCATCCATGCCAAAATGATCCGCATGATCCATATGTGTGGTGGCAGCCATGATTCGCAGTACCGCTTTTTCACCAAATACCGTCGGCAATACCGACACACGGATATTGACACTTCCGCCTTCCAGATTGACACGGAAATGTCCGTCCTGCGGAATACGTTTTTCCGCGATATCCAGATTGGACAGAATTTTGATACGGGCGATCAACGGCGCATGGATATGCCGCTGGATCGTCACATATTCCATGATCACACCATCGATTCTCATTCGCACTTTTGTCTCTGTCTCGAAAGGTTCAATGTGAATATCACTCGCCTCTGACTTGATGGCTCGCTCAATCAGGCTGTTCAGCAATCGGATGATCGGAGCTTCATCGTCCCCGGCATCCAGATCTTCAATTTCCAGTTCTTCTGGTATAGGCACGGAAAAATCCGTATTTACCTGCGTAGCTGCTTTTCTGGCACTGACCTCCGCAAAATAATAGGAAACTGCTTTTCGCAACGGTTCTTCTTCGCTCAGATAAATTTGCAGATGACAGCCGGTCTGCTGCCGTACTTCCTCCAGTGCAAAATAGTTCAGCGGATCATTGGTGACAATAGTCATATTGTGTCCCTGTACATTGATCGGAAGAATCAGATTCTTCTCACACAGTTCACGGTTTACCATTCCAACTGCCTGAAGCTCCACATTCTGCTGCGCCACATCTACAATTTCCAGATGCAGCCTGCTGGCCAGCGCATCCAGCACCTGTGCTTCCGAGACAAAGCCAAGCTCCATCAGGATCTGTCCGACTCGTTTATCACGATGCTCCTTCTGCCATGCAAGCGCCTGCTGCATCTGTGTTTCTGTTACATATCCCTTTTCAACCAGAATATCTCCGATTCTCAGATTCGTATTCACTTAATCATTCTCTCCTTCAAGTATCCCACTTCTAATTTTCTCCGCAGGTGTATACCGCCAATGTGCAGTTACAGCTCATCTGAGAAACCGTCTGCAGACTGCTGTTTACATATTCATTTTCCTGCATGGTAAAGGATGTCACCTGAATGCCCGGATAATTATTTGCAATATCATCCAGAAATGCCCGGATTTCCGTTTCACTTCCCTGGATCGTCACATCCAGGGATGTGGTATTGACATAAGACACCTTTGCTGCCGCAGTACTCTCTTCCTGGGCGGCATCTGTGCTGTCTGAACTATCCGTTGTATCAGAACTGTCTGTATCAGACGTATCCGCTGTATCAGTTGTGGTGTCAGATGCTGTATCCTCACTGTTTCCTTCCGCCAGCACATACGCTGACGGTACGCCCGGAGTGGTACCTGTAATATTCAGATACACCGGGAACAGATTATGGTTCAAAACGATTCCGGTAACAAGCTCATCTACCTGACGGTTTTCCAGCAGATCATAATAACCTTCCTTTGAAGCCTGCAGCAGCTCCTGCTGCTTTGCGATCTTTACATCCAGACTGCCTGTCCGGTCCATAACGTCCTGCATTTCCTGCTGCTCTGCTTCCACCTCGGTCCGCTGGTCGGACAGATCCATATGTTTATCAATGGCCGGGAAAATCAGAAACCGGATCATAAAAAATGCTACCAGCACACAGGCCAGTACTTTCAGGAGAAAAATATCCTTTGGTCTTAATTCCATACTGATCTTCATTACTGCTCACCTCCGGTTTCCTCTGCTTTCAGTACACAGGAAAGCATCAGGGAATATTCCCCGTCATCATAACTGTAACCGCTGTAGTTCACGGACTCAAACAGTCCGGTATCATCCAGCTTCTGAATATAATTCGGAATATCGATAACCTTACGGCTTACCGCATGAAAGGTCAGTGTACCGGTTGACATATCCAGTGACTGCACCTGTACCGACATATCATTACCGCCCACATCCACGATCTTTTCGATCATATCCTCCGTCAGATCCGGATAGGTATCCAGATTCTGTTTCATCTGTGTCATCTGATTTAATTCCGTTGACAGCTTATCGCTCTCCGTTTCTTTTTCGAGTGCCTTACTGTACGCTTCCTGCACCTGGGAATCATTGATCCATTCTTCGATGGCCGCAGTCTTGTAAGCCTCTGCCATATTCCATACAGTCAGTCCTGCATATACGGCTGCGCATAAACCAAATACAATCGCCGGATATACGATCTGTTTTACTGTCTTTTTTGTTTTTACGGTTCCTTCTTCATGCGCACGGCACCAGATCTGATACAGATTGATCTCTTTCGTTTTCTCCTTCGTCAGAGCACCGATGCAGGCCAGCCAGTCTTCCGCATTTTCCGCTGCAGTAAAATTCAGATCGATCTTCAACGGATGCGCTTCCAACTGCATGTTATGAATGCCGTCCACATTGACCTCAAAGTCATCCGTCTGACACCCTGCATAATAAACATCTGTGATCGGAACATCAGACTTCGTTGTCGCATAGAACTGTAAAATACCGGAAACCAGACGCACGATCTCTGTTCCAAAATCCAGCGTACCCCGCTCACTGAAAATCCGGCTCTTTGTCGAGTAAAGATACACACCTTCCCGATAAAGAAGACTTGTCACACTGTTTTCTTCAAAAAGCAGGTAAATTGCCGTCTTGCGGCTATGGTTTTTCTGATGCGCCATAACCCGCAGATAGCTCTCTACATATACTGTGATCTCACGGATCTGTAGTCCGATCTCCCTGCAAAATTCGATTACCTGGGTAATGATCGCATCATCCGCACTTCCGCAGCAAAGTGTGACACCATTTTTCCGGTCAGCAGAAATTACGGAATAATCCATAACGGAATCCCCTTCCGTCTCTGCCACGATATTTTCCGCCATACGGGTCAGTTCTTTTCCGGTAGCATATGGAATCTGTGTAATACGACTGGAACTGTAAGAAGATGGAAACACCATTCTCACCGGTCCCGGATGATGTTTCTGTGTATATTCCCGAAGCGCTTCCTTCCATAATTCGATAGGATTGCCATATCCGTTGAGAGAGATCCGCTCTACTTCCTGCACCTTTGGTGGTTTTCCGGCTTTTCCGGATGCAACAAGGATACACTCATCCTGTATTACTATTACTGTATCACTCATCTGTATTTATCCTCCATTTTATCTGGTGTATCCGTTTTTATGAATTCTCGATAGCTGAATAGGATTCATAGATTGGCAGCATAACCGCCATCATGATAAATCCGACGATCACCGCCATAACAATGATCAGAATCGGCTCCATCAGTGTAACGATCCGCTTGGTTGCCTGTTCCGCTTCATCTTCCAGCGTTGATGCAATGGAATCCAGCATCTGATCCAGCCGTCCGCTCTCTTCACCAATCTGCACGGTGCTGGCCAGTTTTTTCTGAATACCGTCCACTCCACGCAGCGCCTGTGACAGCGGCACACCACTGCGCACCTTTGTCACAACCTCGCCAAACTGCTCTTCCACATAAGCATTTCCAATGGTATTTCCAGCCGTTGCAATGGCCATAGCAATCGGCATACCACTTGTATAAAGACTGCTCAGTGTGCGGGCAAAACGAGCAGTATAAATAACCTGAAACAGATTGCCAAACACCGGCATTTTTACTTTTCCACGATCCAAAGTCCTGCGTACATTCGGAATACTTGCGATCAGGCGAACTACCATAACAATGGCAAACACAACGATCAGCGCTATGTACCAGCGCTTCGTCAAAAAATCAGAACAGTTGATCAGCACCGTTGTCATCCACGGCAGCTCATCCATCTGATCAAACAGGGACTGAAACTGTGGCAAAATAAATGTCACGATCAAAATCACGATAGCCACACACAAAATAAGCAAAATACACGGATACGTCATAGCCGAACGTACCTGCTGTGTCAGTTTATAATCCTTTTCATACTGTACAGCCAAACGCCCGGTAACCTGATCAATGTTACCGCTTCCTTCACCGGAACGGAGCATACCGATCATCAGATCCGGGAAACATTTTTTTGTCTCCATGGCCTCTGACAATGGAATACCTTTCTTCAGATCCTGCAGGATATCTTTGTATATCTCGCGCTCTCCTTCGGTAATTCCTTCCTGTTCCGAAATAATATCCAATGCACGCACAAGTGTCACACCGGAAGCCAGCAGCGTTGACAGTTCCCGGCAGAACACCGCCAGCTGCTTTGCTTTTAATTTCTGATATCCACGGCTCTCCGTTAAATTTTTTGCACTGATCAGAAAAAGTCCGTCTTCCCGCAGTTGCTGCTGTAACGCATTCTCTGCAACAGCCTCAAGTGTTCCTTTGTGCTTTTTTCCTTTCATGTCTTTGGCGACATATCGAAAACGTGCCATCTTCTGCAATCCTTTCTATCTATAATTTTCCCAGATACCATTTTACGATCCGGTCTCCCACAAATGCAGAAACTGCCAAACCGACAGCCAGAAACGGACCAAACGCAAAATGATCGTTCTTTTTCAATTTTCCGCTTAACAGCATAAAAGCTCCATAACCGCCTCCGGTAAGAAGCCCGATAAACATGGCACAAACGGTAGCTCCCACTCCAAGGAACAGTCCCGACACAGCCATCAATTTGATATCTCCGCCGCCAAAGGCTCCCGGAATGATCAGGGCCAGCACAAGCATCGGCACCGAGATCACCACTGCTCCCAGCAAACGGCTTCCAATCCCATGTTCCGGAAACAGCCAGACTGCGCAGACTGCCAGAACAAGAATCATTATGTGAAATCTATCATATATCATCTGGGTATCCTGATCGATCAGGGCTACCACAAGTAATATTCCCAAATAAGCAAACATCACTGCTCCACGCAGAGAAATAATCCCTGTCGCTCCACAGCCAAAATATATTCCGCAGCCGATAAATGCTGCGCCTCCGGCAACTTCCACCAGAAAATCTCTCCAAGGTATCTTTACCCCGCAGGTTCTGCACTTTCCTCTCAGGCAAAGATAACTGATGCAGGGGATCAGTTCCAGTCCCGTCAGTTCTCTGCCACAATTTGTGCAATGGCTCCGCCCCTTCACGACACTTTCCTGTCGGGGCAGTCTGTCAATTACTACATTCAAAAAACTAAAGATACAGGCTCCGAAAAAGAACCGTATCGCATATATTATCACTTCTGTTACTGCTAACATTTCATTCTCCGGTATTGATCATCGTCTCATTATGATACACAGTATATTTGGAATCTGCATCGGCATCATACCAGACTGTGTATGCACCTTCCCGGTAAACAAATTGACGGACGGTATATCCGTCTTCTTCCACCTGAAGGATCCAGAAATCCCCAGGCACTTCACTTAACTCCAAAATTTCTTCATATAAGCCATTTGCGATGCCTCCCTCCCGGGTGACATCGCAGAAAGCCTTATTCCTGCCGTACTGCTGTGTCGCAATTACCTGGGATGCCATCCGCACCGATCGGGCATTTCCCATAGCAACCTGGGAGTCAGCCCGGTATATTAACCGAAGCACCCCAGGAACCACTAACACAATAGCAAGCAGGATTATGATCAGAAGGGAAACGGCCAGCCTGATCCAGTCATATTCAGTTTTCTTCTTTGGTGTCTTGACTGGCATGTGGTTACCCTCTTCATAAATCTTGTCAAATTATTTTACTTCGTATGTACCTTTTTCTGTATATTTTGGTGCATCTTTTTCACCAGTATTTTCTACACTATACTTACAAGTCTTATTCTGACTCGTATAAACTAACTCGATAACTTTTCCATCATATACTTTAGCAGATTTAATATTGTCTGCTGACACTTCTGCCAATTCAGCAATATCTGCAATTTTAACGACTGTATTTTCAGGTACATCTTTACTTCCCACTACTATTACATCTTTTCCAGCTGTTAAATCTAATGTTCCATATGCCTCATCAACTAAAGTCTGTGTAGCCATTACTGCCTGACGTGTCTCAGCTGTGATAGATTTCTCTTTTGCCTTATTAATATATCCTGTCAGTGCCGGGATTAATAAAGCTGCTAAAATTGCGATGATTACCAAAACTACGATCAGCTCTACCAGGGTAAATCCTTTTTTCTTGTTCTCTTTGAGTTTTTTGTCTCTTAATTCGAATAATTTTGCGAACATTTCTCATACTCTCCTTTGTAATAAAATTTTATTTATATCAACGCTTCGGTGCAGCGTTTCTATACGTTATAAATAATTTACTGATATTTTCATCACTCTACTCCATAAGTGCCTTTTGACGGACTTCGATATGGCTGATCAGTACAATCGTTTTTCCCTTTTCAGCAGTTTTTTAGTTCCTTAATTTGAGTCCTCCATAGTTGTCACGTCATTGTTTCGTATGGGTGTGTGTCGAAACTGAAGAATTTCCGTATCAGACGTCACGGCCTGTGTACGTTCCTTATCACTGTACAGGGTCACTGTTGCGGTAATCTGCGTCACCTCATCGCCTGCCTTTATGCCATCCGGAAAAGCCCATGTCACATCCAGGTAATTTCCCATGTAAAATCCCTTTCCAAACACAGCAGCAACTGCACGGGCCACCGGTGTGCCATTTTCACTGTACTGGAATTTTCCGTTATTGTAAAAATAGTACCGTGTCAGCAGTTGACCGCTCTCAACAGCCTCTGACTGCCCGGAATCCTGTCCTCCGATTTTCAGCGTCGTTGCATCACATCCATCGGTGGATACAAGAACCACGTATCCATCCTTATTTATGAATTCTAATATATTTCCCGAATTATTTCCAGTCATATCCGTAATTTTTTCATGATTTTTACCATTTTTTGCATAAATTTTAATGTATCCGTTTGCATCAGAGGTCAATCCACGTAATTCTGTCATTGCCGTATCCAGGATTGACTGTGCAAACTGTGTCTTCTGTTCTCTGACAAAAATCTTTGCCGCAGAACTCAAAGCAGATGCCGCCATTGCCATCATAATGCTGATCAGCAACAGCGTAACAATGGTTTCCACCAGTGTGGTGCCCCGTTTCTCTCTTAGCTTTCGTCGTGTTTTTTCTGCATAAAAACTCAGTTTTTTCATTGGGTGGTACCTCCCGCATTCTGAGTTTCTGATGAGGACGGAACATCATACAGATAAAACGTAATGATCTGATCTGTGCCTTTGGTATCCTTATAATGCACTTCCTTTGAAGCCAGATTCGCCGTTATGGAAAACACCGGATTTCCAATCTGATCCATGTCCGATGTGGTTGCCACAAACTGTAACGTCTTATCTGTCCCGGTCACGGTGTCTGTGGATGCAAGATTTTGAATGATCTCTGCATTCTCTGCACGGATCTGTTTATTTTTTTCCATGGAGGCATGGCTGTAGGAAATTGCTCCCTGCAGGATACCAAACAGAATAAGGAAAATAAACATACTTGCGATTACTTCCACCAGAGTTTCTCCTGATTTTTTCCTGATCTTATGTAACTTTATCATTCGGTATCAGAACCTCCTCCCTGTGTGGTATCCACATATGTATTTTCCCGGAATTCACAGTATGTAGGTGTCTGCGTCAGGAATTCATATACAATGCTTTCGCTGTCATCCGGCGTATAGATTTCACCGCTGGTATTATTTTTATGCCAGTTTTCACCATCCCACACAATATCTGTGCCTTTATGTGAAAACTTCACATCGTATTTTTCCTCCCGGCTGTACTCCGTGGTACAGGTATATGTAGCATCATCATAGGAAGCGGTGACTTCCACCGTCAGATTGTATTCACGCACCGTGATATTTCGGATACGGTCGATCTCTGTCTGATAATTTGTGCCGGTTGACGCAACGTCAATTTTTCCGGTCTTTATGGAATCAAGATCCTCCGCACTGTTTTTTTCTTTGGAAAGTGTAATGCGGATATTTCCATAACCTGCAGGCAGGGATGCTGCTTCTGCCAGATTGTCCAGATTGGTATCACTCACCAGAAAATTGTATTTTGAGGAATCCGGATAATCTTCGCTATAATCCAGATACTGCGAATTATCGAGGAATTTATTTGCAAAGGCATAAAATGTATTATCCTGTGATGCATCGTTACTTCTGTTGTCATATTTCAGCAGTTCTTCGTTTAATACCTTCGCTGCTGATGTGGCCAGCTGATTACACCGCTCTTCTTTCAGGCGCAGATTGGACTGCGCCGTCAGAAGTCCGGCCGTGTAAAGGATTGCAGCTGCAAAGGCCACAAAGAATGCCGATACACAGATCACTACCACCATCGATATTCCGTTTTTCTCATTTTGCCGAAGCTGCTGCCAGCCTTTCCACTTCATAAAATAGTTCCTCCGGTCTGCACATTTTTTGTGCTGATTCCATTAATTATTCCAGCTGATCTCATATGGATCAGATCCCGCATACGCATCACTCACCGGTTGTGACAGATTCTTCTGTACATTTGCCCGGAATGTCGCTTTCTGCGTCACAGTAAAGTTTGCATTCGTCACACTGCTGCCATCTGCCGCTGTCATTTTTTCCACATCCGGCAGTTTCAGTACATAATGGATTGTTCCATCCGTTTGAAGCTGTGCCTCAAGTTTTGCAGTCACTGTCAGTGTGTAGTAATAGGTTGCTCCACTCTCCGTCTTATAATTTGATGATATCGGAACACTGTAACTGCTGATGTCCCAGGTATGTACTTTGTCTGTCTCCGGGGTGCCACTCGGATAGGTAACCGGATTCTCGGTTATCGTTTCCCAGATACAATCCCATTTTTCATCGGTTGTATCTGTCTTATCCTGCACTTTTCGGTATACATACTGCTGAACCTGTGCCGTCTTGCTTCCGGAAGCATCCGTTTTTTCCAAAATTCTCAGGTTTGATTTAAGCTGTCCGGTTCCTGTTGTACTCTCGGTCATCTGACCTGCCAAGTCCACACTATACAAATCTGCACAGTCTATGCTGTTCCAGGAAAGTGCGGTACGTGCCGCAGTCCAGTTTCGAAGAGTACCCGGTACATTCGGCGTGGTCTGCACCGTAGCCGCAATGCTGTCCGTCTGACTGTCAGATGTCACTGACGGCTGTGCCAGTTTGACATACGGCAGCTGATAAGCATAATCCGATCTGGTCCAGAGTGAACTTACACTGCCGGCACCGGATGATATACGGGCATAAAATACAACCCATTTTCCGGCGTATTTAATAGAAAGCTGATCAAACACATGATAATAATTCTGCGCATTTGATACATCCATCTGTACCGGTACATCTCCGGACGGATATACTGTCACATAATTACCCGGATTCGATGCCGTTGCCTTTGCCGCATCTTCTGCACTGTTATATACATACGCACGCAATAAATATGCACTTCCTCCAGGCGGAATGCTTGCATTGTCTGCCGTTAAGCCAACCCGTAACCCTCCAGACAAGAAGTCTGCGGTCTCCATCGGCTGTCCCGTATTATAGGTCCAGTTCACATTCCATGTCACCTTCGGCTGTGCAATACGCGCCGGAATCTGAACTTCACAGGTAACTCCTGCAGCACTGTTTACAAAAACATTTGTGTCGCTGGATTGCGCAACCACATACACAACGATCCTCTCTCCTGCATATTTTTCCAGATTAATGATCTGGGAATAAACTGCCGTACCTGTTGCTTTCTGCACAGAACCAGCTTTTTCAGCAGTTCCAAGATTTCCGTCTGTATCATACTCACGTACATAAATCTGATATCCCGCACAGTATGCCTCATTTGAGATTCCCGGCCAGATCACATTGTAATTCAGTTCGTTATGATCCACGTTTGTCACAGAAGGCTGTCCCGGTTTTTCCAGTCTCTGCGCTACGGAATACGTCGCAGTTGAGGAAAGTCCGATCTTCTTCTGAGTGGCATCACCGATACGTGTTACTTTCAGTCGTACCTGGGTATAGTTCCAGTCCTCACCGTCAATAGTAAAGGTTCTTCCACCGGTGTAATCTCCGGTATCTATGGTTACTTCCTTGCCATCTGCATCAATACCTGTCAGTGCGATTTCATACGTCGGATTCTCTTTGTCCGCTATATCTTTGTCCCAGGAGAACGTATACTGCATTCTGTTTTCACTGTTATAAGACGGTGTCAGACTGCTGCCGTCTGCCTGATCCATTTTTGGAGTTGGAAGCCAGGTAAAGAGGGTATCCGATGTTTTCTGATATGCATCGAAATTATTCCATTCATTTCGGATCGGCACACTGTAACTGTATCCCCATTGCTCGTTTCCATTGGTATCTAGTCCCCTCAGTTCTGTCACTGCACCACTGCTCGGCTTTGTATCCGTCTCATGATACAGATAAACCGAGCCAAGACCAGTCTGTGAATACCAGAGTCTGACATGCAGATTTGTCGCCCGTCCAAGATATTCCGGCAGATTTGAAAAATGGGCTGTCGCTGTACCATTGGAAACGGTCATGATATCTGTTTTTGCAAATACTACATCTTTATATGTCTTTCCGGCTGAATCCGTCCAGTTTCCGATAAGTTCTGCCCGATAGATCGGATTCACTTCCAGTATACCATTTCCGGTATCATCAATCGTCACATCCACACTGAGCGTATCTAATGTGTCACCGGAAATGGACCAGCTTGTTTTCGCAACGTGTGAAGGCTGTGCACAGTAATAGCAGTGTCTATTATTTAATCCAAGCAGTGCCTGATATTGCGGCATATATGCTGCGGTCGAAATAACCGGTGAATCCTGATATCCAGTCTCTCCATGAACTGCCTGTGCGATAATCTGGTACGTATTATTTGTGTCAGAAGTAGAACGATTCACATCCAAAAATCCGGTTGGATTTTCTTCACTCAATGTTATCGCATGCTCTTTTCCTCTGGCATTTAGATATACTGTCACATTCCATCCTGGATAATTTTTATAATCTTCCAAATTGCTTAGGCTGATCTCATAGTAATAAAATCTCCTATCACTTCCAAAGTATCGCCCACCTGTATCAACTACCAGTTCTGCACGTACCTGAGGACTTGGAAGTATTTCACCACTTTGTTGTACTTTTGCAAAAGTTGCCTCAGAATTCTGTACATCTGAAAACATGCTGACTGACTGAACAGAAATGCTCAACTGTCCTGACAATCCTGACGGGATATCAAAACTCTCATTCTCGGTATAAATTGTCTTTGTTGCACGCTGACCGTTGCCGCCGGTAATTGTCACCATATATGCAAACGGATCACAATTTGTATTTATATCATTCTGATCATTTGTAGCTGCAGACAGTTTTTGCGGTTTCACAGTAATCGTGATCTTGCCATTTGCCACAGAGGCATTTGCTGATGCAGGTGCCAGAATCCGACTTGTGCCGTCCTCAGTTGTAATACCTTCCAGCCTGCGATAACCGCTTCTGGAATTTTGATAGATCACATTATTTTTCAGATCTTTATTCTCTGTACATTTGTTGCGAATATTATCTCTGTCATCTGTTGAGTATTGTTCATCGCCTGCATCAAATATCACTTCGCCAATCCTGGTCAGTGTATTGTCATCGTTACGCACCACGATATAGTTATTCGCATCTACATATGTCTTACTTGCCTTTATTTCTTTATTGTTTTCAAAGATTCTGGCAAATATGTAGGTGGAACCACCATCTGCGTCATTGACTTTCAGCGCCTGCAGACCGGTAATGTAATCTCTCCATGCCACGTTCGTTTCGCTTGACAAAGTGATCGTTCGTTCAGTACCCGCCCCGTCCTTATCAGGAGTTCCGCCAGCCAGTTCCTTTCCATTCGCATCCAGACGGCCCAACGCCCAGCTGGAAGCATAATATCCCGTAGATGTCCATCCGTTCAGGAAATAATTTCCTTTCCTATTTTCTTCTTTCATTTTGCCCGGGTCTACATCATGAGAATCATTTGAATACACGGGTGCATATTTGTTACGACCTTTATTGCTACTGTAATAATCCGTATCAAGACCTGTCGATATGCAGTCTTTCACCGTCAGCCGATCCATCCCCGTGTAACGCGATCCATAGATACCACCCACAAAAGTATCGCCTTTTAATTTCCTTGCAAAATTTCTACACCGTTCAATTTCAAGCACAACGTTTGCAATAGAATTATTCAGTTTACTATCAGGTTCATCTGTTGACATAAATCCAAAAATACCAGATGCCATCGATGCAGAATAAATTTCCACACCGGAACCATTGACACAGTCAAGAATCCGGATCGTATATTTCTGCGCGTTTGCAGCATCATCAACGGAATAGGTTGTTACATTTCCAAGGATACCGGCACTGTCATTTGCTCCATTTGCCGTACTTGCCCCGTCTCTGGCATAGATATTTCCGTAATTTCCACAACTGATGATATTATATTCGTTATCCTCATACGCGTGATACAGCTGTGCAACGATTCCTCCGGATGCGCCCTTCCAGCCGCAGGCATAAGTTGTCTGAAGATTTCCATAGTTCCGGCAATCCATGACGGTACCGCCGGATGCTGTCCACTGCCCGATAATACCGCCAGAATAATGAGTACGATAACAATATACTGTGCCAAAATTGATACAGTTTTCTATTATCCACTCATTTCCGGAAGAAGTATTCTGATTTCCGATGATACCACCCGCGAAACGATCTGTCTGCCCCTGTTGGTCTGAACTGCCATTAATATTCGCTGCTGATACCTGACGTCCGACAAAAGCACCATTCACCAGACAGGACAGATCCTTCTCCGATTCGTTCATACCAATGATTCCACCGGTACCAACACCAATCGCCTCGGAACGGTTCAGAAGAAACCAGTTTCCGGATACACAGTAATCCACCTCACCATCTGTACTGTTAAATGCTGTAATACCACCTATGTTTCCATTATATGTCATCTTTATATTCAGACGGTTTGCGGAAATTTTCGTATTTGTATTCTGGTAAGTAGCATTTTCCAGCAAAAAGCCACTAGTATAATACCACTGCACAGCCTGACTGTCCGCCGATAAATTTCCCCTGTTTTCATCTGCTGCCGCACTGGTCAGTGTCTCTGAATTCTGTATACTCTCTTCTGTCATTATTTCGGAAGTAATCTCACTTCCGGACATCCGTACCGTACCTTTATTAAATCCGGTCACTCCGCCAAGCATACCAAATTTTGCTGCAAGAACACTGTTGCTGTTGTCTGCCAGGGTGCATCCTTCGATCAGCGCATTTGTCTCATTCTTACCCACGATTCCACCGGCATGGCTTGCCATTGCTTCTTTCTGTGCGGTAGTACTTGTGCTGGTAGCTGTATATACGCCCTGAATATCCATATTGATCTGTGTGACTGTATTGTCACTCAGTTCCGCATAATTGATACCCGCAATGCCGCCATAGCAATTTCCCGCTGCACCGGCATTGGTCTTCTCCTTCATGGAACCATTGAAACTACAATTCGTGACTTTACTCTGATATTCTTCATTTTCCTGGTTCAGAAGCACGGAAGCACCATTCATTCCGACAATTCCGCCCAGATACTGATATCCGGAGAAATTTTCAAAGGACAGGCCAACTGCTGTAATCCCGGATACAGTTCCTGCATTAGAGCCGACTGCTCCTCCAACAGTCAGACTACTCTTATCTGACCTGATCTGCGGCATATATTTCAAATAAAATGCGTTTGTTCCATTCTTAGAAGTTGCCGTAGAAGTAACCACACCGGTATTTTCTCCGACGATCCCGCCAAAAATAGTTGCATCACCGCGCAATACCACCGTATCCTGTGGAACACTATCTGTGACCGTACCGCTGTTTGTCGCAGTGATCGCACCACTGGCATTCACACCAAGACTGTAGATTTCCACATTGCCGGAAGTGTCGCTACTTTTTACGGTACAATATTGAATTGTACCACTATTTACCGCTGTAATTCCACTAGCATATCCGTCACTGCTTCTGACGTCTCCGTAGTTTATACAGTTTTGGATAACAGCCTCTGCATTCGCATTTTCCGCCACGATTCCACCGGCAGTTCCTGTATCTGCACTGACACTGCCACAGCGGTTCACCGCATAACAGATCATTCCGTTTGTTGTACCGACAATTCCTCCGACTGTTCCATGGGAAGCCTGTACCTTTTTCGCTTTTGCAGCAACATATGTATTATTTTTAGAACGCTCAAAGGTACCATGATTGATACCGACAATTCCACCGACTTTCTCATATCCCTGTACTGTCACTTTATCAGAAACAGCCACGATTTCTCCATTTGTGTCTGTCGTTCCACCAAACTGAATGGTTCCGCCGGACTCATTGATACCGACCATACCACCGACACCTGCTCCTCTCATGCCGGAAACCGAACGGCTGGAGGAAGTGCTGTCCTCTGAAAGCCTGATGTCACCACTGTTTTGTCCAACAAGTCCGCCAACTGCTGCCAGACCGGATGCATCTGCTCCGGATGCATTTACTGTTGCATTATTTGTATTTCCGGTAAGCGTGCCACCCTTCAGATTCCATCCAACAATTCCGCCAAGATGATCACTTCCTGATATGGTCTTACCCGGTGCAGTGGTACAGGACATCACGCTTCCGCCATTGCTGTTGATACCGACAATTCCACCGACATACTCCAGTGCTGCATTTCCGAAATGTTCACTGAGTTCACACTCTTTAACAGTTCCTGCGTTCAGGCCGACCACGCCGCCGATTCCGATAAATCCAGACAATGATCCAGTGTTGGTACAATGAATGATGGTTTCATTTTCCAATGCGACACCGGTAATACCACCGATGAAATGCAGTTTCAGATCAGCAGCATCTGTGGAAAGAAGCTCAGGTATCTCACCACTGGCCACATACGTTCCCAGTTTCGCGGTTCCCCCTGACACATCATTATCATTCAGAAAATCTGATGCAAACGTAATATTTCCTGCATTTTTACAATTTTTAATCTGGATCTTACTATTTTTTTCACAGTATCCCAGCACACCGCCGGAATACATAACCGCCTGGATTGGGATATTGTTTGTATTTATGCTCAGGTTGTCCGCCGTATTTCCATTTGTAGAAATCGTCAATGTATTCTTGTTTGCAGATTTCATAACAGAAGTAGGTACATTACCTGACTGAATTCCCGGCAGAATCTGTGCCGCATTTGCCTCTACTGACACCCGGATTCCGGCATCGTTATCTTCCGCTGACGCGCTGACCGGAATCTGTGCATCGGTATAAGTTCTCTGATATCCAATAATTCCACCGCAGAAAGCTTCTCCCGTAATCGTTCCGAGAATATTGTCCGCACGCAGATTCGCTATTTCCGTATCTTCCTCAATATTCAGCACGTTCGCTCCGATTACTCCGCCGACAAAATATCGTCCCTGTACGCTTTGCGGTTTGACCGTTAATGTCTGTTGTGCCGCTTCTACGGAAGCATTAAAACCAAATGCACCGCCGGCACAGTTTTCATAGGCATAAATCTGTCCGCCGATCAGCGTATAGTTTACATCCAGCGTACCGTTCACATCATTAAAACCTGCAATTCCTCCCACGTAGTTGTCACCAACCACAATACTGGATACCGATTTTACCATGATGGCCTGGCTCTCATCTGAAAACTCGATCTTACCATTATTATATCCGGCAATTCCTCCCACATAGTCGCTTCGGGCATCCCAGTCCTTCACGATCATATTAAAAATAGAATTGCCATAATCGGACAGATAACTTGCACAGTCACTAATGGTCGCACCATTGGCATTATATCCGACAATTCCTCCCACATAACGACCACCTGTTCCATTCGCTTTTTCTGTTCCGGCTACCACTCCGTTATTGATACAGTTGGATAAAACAACGCCTTCTGTATTATGACCAACAATTCCTCCAACATATTCGTTTCCAACGACATAACTCCGGTTTGTCGTAACAGAAACACTCTCCTGCTGGTGTGCCTGGATCGCATCACTGGTATTTCCGCCCAGTCCGCCTGCGATTCCGCCGACATATTTGGAGCCAAGAATATAACCATTGCTTTCCGTGCCGCAGTTTGCCATCAGGCTGTGATTACCATAGCCAACGATTCCTCCGACATACTGTCCCTTTAACAAATCCTTTTTATCTTTGCTGTAAGAAAATCCTGATGCACGTCCGGACGCACTGGTAGCGTTATAGATCAGTGTCCGATATGCGTATCCTGCGATTCCTCCAAAATAATTTCCACTGACAGAAGCTGCCGTCTCTGCGGTACAGAGGATCAGGCCATTATTTGAACAGTCTTTCACCGCTGCATTGCTGCTCCAGGTGGATTGTTCATAAGAATCAGCCAGTCCATCGATCATTCCCACGATTCCACCGGTCATATAATTACCGGACACACCCGCATGGTTTTGGCAGGACAGGATCACGCTCTTCTGATTTTTGCTCTCCAGTTTTGCGTATCCGGCAATACCACCGGCTCCAAGGGCATAATTCTCATAATCATCTGCGTCTGCCGAAGCGTTCACAGACGGAAGTTTTACGTCAACAGCCCCGTTCATTGTTACATTCTCTACTTTTGCAGATTTTGCCGCGGTCAGATTTCCATTTTCATCTGTACCCGCAAGTATACCGACCACACCACCGACTGCCGCGATCTGTGTATTTCCATCTGCAGAAACAGCTGCCGATGCGAGTGAAACTTCTATATTTTTTTCCGTCTGACTTGCGTCACGTCCGGTGGAAGTTATAATTTCCGTATCTTTAATGACACCCTCACTGCGTCCCGCAAGAATACCGACACCTTTCAGCTGCGCATAAGTACCTGCTGCATCCGTGTTCTCCTGTGCGGTGGAAGCCTCGAAGGTAAGAACCGGATCCCGCAGTGTCAGCCCGGTAACGGTTCCTTCCAATTCTCCAAACAGTCCCAGATATTCTGCTTCTGACACATTTGATTTGCCAGATGCCGCAGAGAGCTGCCGCACTGTTTCATCATCCACAACGGAAGCTTCTCCCAGACGCAGATTGGATACATAGGTTTTCTTTCCCTGTCCCTGCAGTGTATGTTTCTTTGAAAGCGCTGTAATCGTCGGGAAATCTTCCGTTTTATCGGTAGAATTTTCTTTCCATGCAAGCTTTTCTATCCCGGTCTGCGCAGCTGCCTGATCATCGGTGGTCAGATCATACACGCCGGTTCCCACAGAAGCCCAGTCCATATTTTTATTTGTCAGTTCAAAAGTTGCTTGTGCGTCCGCATCATAGTAACGCATATTGGATAAATGGCGAAACGCCGTAATTTTCACTTCATTTCCGGATGTCTTGTCCGCATACAGCGTATTGGCATCATTGGATGTAACCGCTTCACTGGCACGGTACTCCTTTGTCACAGAATTGCTGCTGTCCGTTCCCGCATAGGAAATCGCCTTTACTGTCGCATAGATATTCTGCGGTTTTGTCAGATCCTGTGTTTCCGTCAGATTTGTTCCGTTTACAGAAGCCAGACGACAGATACTCGTACTCAGTGTCCGCTGCAGCGCATCACAGTCGGAGCCACCTTCCCGTGACTCCAGTAAGGCCTGTACCTTGGCGGACATCATCGCATCCAGCACAAGCGAATATTTGTTGTCCTGATACGTCAGTGGGAAACTCCACTGTCCCTTCTCATTATCATTACTGTCCAGCAGTGTCACACTGGCAAAACTTGCGGTACTGTCCGCATTTTTTCCGGACCATCCGGTCTTGCGCAGATCGTATGGGGACAGGATCATACTGAACAGTTTACTGTTGTCTTTCTTATTATATACAGCAATCTCATAGCTGGTATCCAGACTCTCTCCCACGTTGGAAGACCAGTTCAGACTCAGCTTTTCGCTGTTTTGCAGACTGATGGTTGTGATACGCAGCTTTGTCGGTTTCAGGGCAACCACGTTTACCGTATCTTCCGTAGAATAATAACCTAACAATCGCTTTTTCCGACTGTCATAATCCCGTTTCTGCATCGTCAGATAACCATCTTTATCTTCGGATTCATAAGTCAGTCCCTTGCATTTTGAATCATAAAAAGCAGAATACACCTCACCGGACTCTATATCGATTTCAACTGCCACAGATGCATCCAACATTTCTTTGTCATAAACATAATCGTCAATCAGCTGCAACAAAAGATTGTCTTCCTGATCTGTTTCCTCTGCTACTTTGTCCAGTCTGAGGGTATAAATTCGGCCGTTTAACTCTACCGCATTTTCCGCATCCGAAGAAAATACCGCCCTCTCCACCTGACGGTTCTGCGCACTTTTTGCCTGATCCTTCTCTGCCTGCTTCTTAATCTGCTTCTGAAAGTTCTCCCACTGTCCGGAAGACCGGTAATATGTCAGTTTCGATTCTGCCGCCAGATAAATGGTTTTGGCATTCTGTTCATTCTTTCGAAACTCTGCATTTTTCCAATAATTCGTAAAAAACGGAATTGCAATGGCTGCAATCACTGACATGATCACAAGCACAACGATTAACTCCGTCAATGTAAAACCTTTTTTCGATTTCTTTCTCATATATGTCTCACCTGTGTTATGGTTATCTTTGGTAATTATCATTACCTTATATCTTAATGTCTTAGGCTCTTTTATCAAATTGCGACATTTTAATATTTTTGTTAATTATTCTGCACAAAATTAGAATATCATATTTTGTAAAATTTTCAAGATTTTTATACAAAAAGCTCTGGTTAAAACAACCAGAGCCTTAAGATGCAGCCGGCGGGAATCGAACCCACATTGCAGGAGTCGGAGTCCTGTGTTCTATCCGTTAGACTACGGCTGCGAAATATGCGTTTGTAACGAACAAAATTTATGATACCACAGTTTCTGGCAAAAAGCAAAACATTTTTTATGGGAAAAATATAGTTGAGAATTAAACGGACGAAAAATGGGGGGATTTTGTCTCAGTCGCTAACAATCGCTCCTTGAGAAAAAATTTCCCCATTTTTCTGTTTACCGGTAAAATGTACGTTACAATCTCATCACATGATTTAATCTTCTTACAAGATTGTATGTTGAAAAAAGATTTAATTCTGGGTAATTTTGAGGATTTCACACGCGATTTCATCTGGAGTTTTACCATCTGTGGCTACCTTAATGTCACACGCATTCACATATAATTCACGGCGTTTTTCCATTAGAGACGCAATGTGTTCCACGTTCATATTTCCATTCAGAAGTGGTCGGTCGGTACTGTCTTTTATACGTTCATATATTGTCTCTGGTGTTGCTGTCAAAAGTACGATCTTTCCAGTTTTTTTCATCATTTGTGTGTTTTCATCCCGCAAAACCGCTCCACCACCACAGGATACGATCACCGGTGCGTAGCCCGAAATCTCGCGAACCGCGTCTGTCTCACGGTCTCTGAAATATATCTCACCGTATTTTTCAAACATATCATTGATGGACATTCCGTTTTTTTCCACGATCCAGGCATCCATATCAATCTCTTCCGCCTGTGTCAGCTGCTGCAGTTTATGTGAAATTGTCGTCTTGCCGGTTCCCATAAAACCAATCAGATAAATGTGCTGTTTCATGCCTGTTCCTCCTGTGCCATATCTTTATGGATGATATCTAAAATGTCACCAAGCTGTCCGGCCTGAATCTGCCCCGGTGCGGAAGTCTCTCCCACAGCGCCAAAGGTGATGCAGGAACCGAAAATTTCTCCCGCCATACGGCTCACAACGCCAAGTGCTCCCATAGACATGGTCACAACCGGCAGCGTCGGATATTTCTGTTTGATATCATTGGTCAGTTTCAAGATCCGTACCACATCATCCGCATTCTGCGGCATCACTGCAAGTTTCGCCACGTCTGCGCCGCCCTGCTGCATCTGCTCCATCAGCATGCGGAGGATCCGGTCATCCGGTGTTCCGTCAAAATCATGGTGGGACGCAATAACACGTACACCCATACGCTGAAACCGCCGGATCTCTTTCTCCGGTTTTGTGGCCTCGAAAAACTCCAGATCGATGAGATCCACGCAACCGCTCTTTGCCGCGGTCTCATTCAGTTTCAGGATTTTCCACTCCTCCATGCGCCGGCTGCCGCCCTGCTGTTTGGTACGAAATGTAAATAAAAATACGGTATGTTCCACATATCCGCGTACCACCTGCAGCACTTCCCGCACGGTATCCACGTTATCTGCCTCACCAAAACAGTCCACTCTCCATTCAATCATCTGGACCTTCTGCTCTGTCAACTTCTTTATCTGCTCAATTACTTCTTCTTTTCCGGATGCAACCACCGGCACACAGATCACCGGTCTGCCGTCTCCGATCCGAATTCCTTTTATTTCAAATGCGTTCTGCATATATACCTCCCATCCGCGCTACGCTCATTGTTCCCATTGTAGCATATTTTTTTCAAATGAGAAACCGAAACCCTGCAAGACATTGACTTTTTTTACAAAAACACCTATCATAAGACCATAAAAAGTTTAAGGCAGGGAATAAATTATGGAAATTACCGGAAGAACAACATTAACAGGATTGATTGGAACTCCGATCAAGCACAGTATTTCACCACAGATGCATAACGAAGCATTCCGCCAGTTAGGTCTTGATTACGTTTATCTGGCTTTTGATCTGGCTGATTCAGACCTTGAAACCGCTGTCCGCGGCCTGCAGGCCCTGGACGCAAAAGGCTTTAATGTCACCATGCCGTACAAAGTTCAGATTGTAAAATATATGGACGAGCTGACCCCGGCTTCCCAGATTGCACAGGCCTGCAATACCGTGATCGCAAAAGATGGCAAACTGATCGGCCACACCACAGACGGTATCGGCTTTATGGAATCCGTTGCAGATGCCGGCCACAACATCATCGGCAAAAAAATGACGGTACTGGGCGCAGGCGGCGCTGCTACCGCGATCTGTACACAGGCTGCACTGGACGGTGTCTCTGACATCGACATCTTCCAGCTGAAAGCATTTACCGAAGAATATGAGCGCGCACTTGCTTTTGCAGAGCGTGTTCGTCAGCACACTTCCTGCAATATCAACGTTTATGATTTTGCAGACACCGAACAGATGAGAAAAAGCATTTCCGAGAGTGCAATGTTAACCAATGCAACAAACGTTGGAATGGCACCGCACGAAGATCAGTGCCCGATCCCGGACGCTTCCATGCTGTTCCCGGAACTGATCGTCTGCGATATCATCTACAATCCGATGAAGACAAAATTGTATCAAATGGCAGAATCTGCAGGCTGTCAGGTGTTTAACGGTACTTACATGCTCCTCTTCCAGGGCGCAGCTTCCTTTGAATGCTGGACCGGAGAGAAAATGCCGATTGAAGCCATCCGCGAGAAATATTTTAAAAAATAATACATTTTAAAAAATACAAAAACCGATATTTTGTGAAAGAACGATACAAACAGATTGGAGTAACACAAACAAATGAGTTTTTCATATTTAAAAGAATTACCGACACCGGAGGAAATCAAAAAATCTTATCCGTTAACCGAGGAATGTAAAAAAATCAAACAGGATCGTGATGCTGAGATCAGCCGCGTTCTGCGCGGTGAATCCAATAAATTCCTTGTGATCATCGGTCCGTGTTCTGCCGACAAGGAAGAGCCGGTTATGGATTACATCCACCGTCTCGCCAAAGTCAATGAGCAGACAAAAGACAAATTAATCCTGATTCCGCGTATCTATACAAACAAACCGCGAACAACCGGTGAGGGATACAAAGGAATCGCCACACAGCCGGATCCGGAGGCAAAACCGGATATGATCGCTGGCCTGATCGCCGTTCGTAACCTGCATCTGCGTGCCATCGAGGAAACCGGATTATCCGCTGCAGATGAGATGCTTTACCCGGAAAACTGGGATTACATCAACGATCTGCTCTCCTACGTAGCCATCGGTGCCCGTTCCGTTGAGGATCAGCAGCATCGTCTGACCGTCAGCGGTTTTGATGTGGCAAGCGGTATGAAGAATCCGACCAGTGGTGACTTCTCCGTTATGCTGAATTCTGTATACGCAGCACAGCATCCGCACCACTTTGTACACCGCGGATGGGAAGTAGACACCACCGGAAACCCGCTGGCTCACGTTATCCTGCGTGGTGCTGTCAACAAACGTGGCATTGCCATCCCGAACTACCACTACGAAGATCTGATCCGCTTAAATGAAATGTATGAAAAAATGGATCTGGTAAACCCGGCCTGCATCGTAGACGCAAACCATTCCAACTCCAACAAAAAATACGAAGAACAGATCCGTATCGTCAAAGAGGTAATGCACAACCGCAAAGAATCCGGCATTATCAACAACCTGGTAAAAGGTGTGATGATCGAGAGTTACATCTGCCCGGGCAACCAGAAGATTGGCGAGCACATTTACGGAAAATCCATCACAGATCCTTGTCTCGGATGGGAAGAATCCGAACAGCTCATCTACGCGATCGCAGATTCCGTAAAATAAAAGTACATGATGCCCTATCAATCATGTCATTGCAACTGAAAAAGCAAAAAAAGATATCCCTTTGCATATATCTGCAGATGGATATCTTTTTTATGCTCTTCTATTTTTCATTGTACACTTTGATATGTTTCTTCCTGCATAGTCATTTTATTTTGGCTTTTTTCCTTATCTCATTGCCAGAACTTTCAGAATCCACGGATTGACGCTGCATTCCAGCCATATCCCAAGTACATAAATCCCGGAATCCAGTAAAACAAGCAGCAGGAAAAGCACCATTTCCCTTTGATTCCTTACACTCCCCGGAATCTGATTTCTTTTATTCCACCGTATGTTCCGCCTTGCATCCCACAAAAGTACCAGCAATACATATGCGGCCAGATACAACAGTATCTGCGGAAATCCGGAAACCAGCATATAAAATACCCCGGAAAAACCATATCTGCACAGGCAGGAAGCAAAGACAAAGCCACCGGAAAGTCCAAGCCATCCAACCCAGAAATTCAAAAACAGATTTCCCCGGGAAAAGTTCCAGATGACCAGAAGTAACACCCACGGAATCATCCGCACCGGTAAGGTCTGCCACATGATCTCCTGCCAGGTCTGTCCGGTACTCGCTAGATTTTTTACCTGCGTTTCAAACACAAATCCCATCCATAAATTTTCATCCCGCAGCCACAGATTGGCCACAAATACACCCAAAAAGAAACAGCCAAGAAAAATAACCATGCAAATATGCAGCATAGCTATTTTTCCCGGCTGTTTTACGGTTTTCGTTATCATCTGCCCATAACCCTGCTGATTCGCTTTGGTCTAATGTATGCAGTATTTTCCATAATATGCCATGATTGCGGCAGCAGTTTTGGAATCCTGGATCTTCTGTGTCAGTACCATATCTTTTAATTCTTCAATCGTGTAACTCTCCACTTCCACAAACTCATCTTCATCCAGATGCTGCTGTGTCTTTGTCAGGTCTGTGGCCAGATACACATCTATCGTCTCATTACAGAAAGCCACTGTAGTAGACACGGTGATCAAAAGCTCCAGATTTGCAGCTTTATATCCGGTTTCTTCTTCCAGCTCGCGGGCAGCACAGACAGAAGTCGGTTCCTCCACACTGTCTCTGGAACCAGCCGGAATCTCCAGTGTCTCACGGTTTAATGCATTCCGGTACTGACGCACCATGAGGATTTTGCCATCCTCCGTCACCGGAAGTACCGCTGCAGCCCCTTTGCGGTGTGCAATGTAATCCCAGTGTGCGATTTTTCCTGTCGGAGACTGCATGACATCGTCATACACATCCACAATGGCACCTTTATATTTCAACACACGACCAATTCGCTTCATTTCTTCCATTCTGCGCTCCTCCTGCTCTCATTCCATATCTGATTATTTACTGTTCGGATCCTGCTCCTGCAGATGTCCTGGTTTCTATCGATTATCTACTTTTTCCGGATACAGATCATGGTTTGCCATACGGTTCCATGCCACATCTTCCCACTTCGTGCCCGGTTTTCCATAGTTGCAGTACGGATCGATGGAAATGCCACCTCTCGGAGTGAATTTTCCCCATACCTCAATGTATTTCGGGTCCATAAGCTTAATCAGGTCTTTCATGATCACATTCACGCAATCCTCATGGAAATCGCCATGATTGCGGAAACTGAACAGATACAACTTCAGGGATTTACTCTCCACCATACGCTCTCCAGGAACATAGGAAATTGTGATGGTTGCAAAATCCGGCTGTCCTGTGATCGGGCACAGACTGGTAAATTCCGGGCAGTTAAATTTTACAAAATAGTCATTTCCCGGATGTTTGTTTATAAATGTCTCCAGAACTTCCGGCGCATAATCATCCAGATAACGTACATTCTGATTTCCAAGCAGGGATACGCCTGCTGTTTCTTCTTTGCTTCTTCCTGTCATCTCATTACCTCACTGAGTTATTCGCATTTCAACGATGTATTTTTCACATCTGAATTCCAGAATGCCAATGACATTCTGGCTGTTATAATATCCATCAATTAATCTAACGCCGGATCTTTCACCCCGTTTTTTGCAAATGCAGCAGCACGGTCAATGCATGTTCCACATTTTCCACATGGTTTGTCACCGCCCTCATAGCAGCTCCAGGTCAGTTCATACGGAACCTTTAATTCCAGACCTTTTTTTACCACATCGGCTTTTGTCCAGTTGACAAACGGAGCTTCGATGGTAACCTGATTTCCGCTTCCAAGGTAAATAGCCTCTCTCATGGCTTGATTGAATGCATCGGAGCAGTCCGGATAGGCGCTTCCTGCTGCGTCATCGCTGTGTGCGCCGTAGTAGATCACGCTGCAGTCTTTGGACAATGCGATACTTGCCGCTGAGGATAAAAACAGTCCGTTTCGGAACGGCACGTAAGTAGAAACCGGTTTTCCGTCTGTCTTGGTCAGCTGCTCCGCATATGCTTCCTCTGGAATTTCTTCCGTGGAATGACTCAGCAGAGAACAGTTGCTGTACTGAAAGATTGCGCCCAGATCCAGATACAAATGCTCTACGCCATAATACTCTGCGATTTTTCTGGAAGCCTCGATTTCCTTCTCATGCTTCTGTCCGTAAGATACAGACAGTGCGATCACATTTTCTTTTCCATATTTATCAATTGCAAGTCCAAGGCAGGTTGTAGAATCCACGCCGCCGCTGAACAATACCAGTGCTTTTTCTGCCATTTTTCATTCTCCTTCTCAACTATTTCATCTTTTTTTAATAAAATGCAATATCTATCACAACAAATGCTTAACTATTTAAACGTTTTTCTGCCAATTACTACTGTCGGTTCAGACGCATCTGCAGAAGCATATCTGTCTGGAAGCGTCCGCGCAGTGTTGTCGTATAAGTTTTTGCATCTGTCTTTTTGATTCCGCGGGCTGTCATACAACTGTGGCATCCCTCGATCAGAACAGCCACATCCTCAGAACCGGTGATTTCCTGCATAATCTCAGCGATATCAGTTCCGATGCGCTCCTGCAGCTGCAGACGTTTGGAAACCATATCCGCAATGCGGGCGATCTTGCTTAAGCCGATGACTTTTCCGTTTGGCACATAAGCTACTGTCACTTTCATATCGTACATCAGTGCCATATGGTGCTCGCAGTAGCTAAAGATATCAATATCTTTGACAATGACAAAATCACTGTTTTCCGAAGAAAATGTCAGATCTTCCTCAAATGTTTTGTCAAACATCTGTGCAATCTCATGATTGGTATAATTCATACCTTCAAATACTTCCTCATACATCCGTGCTACGCGGTTCGGTGTATCCTTTAACCCTTCTCTGTCCGGATCATCTCCCAGGGCAATCAGAAGTCCACGCACATGCTCACGCACTGCATCTTTATCTACAGCCATCTTTCATCCTCTCTTTCTTATACGCCACGCATTTCGCTGTCCCAGATGATCTTGTGCATCTGCAGCTGCATGTTGACATCATTCATGCGGTTATCTTTCATAAAGTTTACAATATCTTCCAGTACGATCTGTCCGTAAACCGGGCTTAGGTACACATGACATTTTTTTGTCAGATCATAGGTACGAATCACATCCCGGGTCCGGCAAAGATCCGTGTAATCTTTTACCACAAATTTGACGGTATCCTGCTGACGCAAAACTGCGAAATTCTCTTCCAGCATATGTACTTCCATTCCGCTTCCCGGAAGTTTATAGTCCATTGTAAATGACGGTCCGTTCGGGATTTCTGCAAACGGTTTCAGATCCACACTGCCGTTGGTCTCGATCTCCACGCGCAGCCCTTCTTCTTTTGCCAGTGCTTCCAGCAATTCCTGAATGTTTTCCTGGAGCAGTGGCTCGCCGCCGGTGATCGTCACATTTTTGATCTCCATGCTGCGCAGCAGTTCTACAATCTCCTCTGTGGAAGTCCAGTGAAATCTCGCATCTTCCTCATTTGCCCATTTTGTATCGCAGTATGTACAGTTCAGATTGCAGCCCTGCATACGCACGAACACAGCCAGCTGTCCTGCACGGGTTCCCTCCCCGTTGATACTGCTGAATATTTCAACAACTTTAAAATTTGCCATATTTATTTTCGTCTCCAATTTATACGATTCTCAGATTTCTCTATCTGTTATCTTTTCCTCTTAAATTTAATAATTTGTTCTTCCGTTCAAATACTGCTCTTCTTCAGTTTTCCGAATACAACGCACAGTTATTCGGGGTCTCATATACCGCCATTTCCATCACTTGATAACCCTGTGCTGTCATTTTATCATAAAAGAATTTCGCGAAATTCTCTGCGGTCGGTCGAAACGGCACTTCGATCAGTCGGAAATTCTCTTCCTGCAGCGCCTGAATTGTCAGCGGTTTTAATGTGCCGTTCTCATAGATCAGGGCATGATCATAAAAATCTGCCAGTTCCTTTAAATCTCTGCGAATATCTCCAAAATCAGTGATCATTCCACGCAGCTGACCATCTTCATGCAGCTGCTCTGCTCCGGCTTCCATCACAATCCGCCAGCGATGTCCGTGCAGATTGCTGCACTTTCCATCGTATCCGGCCAGAAAATGTGCCGAATCAAAACTTTCTTCTGTTCTAATCTTATACATATTCCTATCCCCTTCTCGTCTGTACCGAATATCATCCACGGAAATACTTCTTTCCGCACAAATCTCCTTCATCTGCTCATTTCCATAAAAAAAAGAGCCATGGCATTTATCACACCACGGCTCATATAAACAAAAACAAAGATAAAAACTCATCTGATCTAGCCCTGGTTTTATTTTACGACAGGATGGTACAAACGAACTGTCTATTCTGTTTTCTCAACACAGTTTGATATTATATCAGCTATATAAAAATTATTCAAGTGATTTTTACTGTTCCCGTGCTTCTTCCCGCTCTTCACGAACCAAGCCCAACACTGCGGAAATTTCACTTCCGGTTGGCGGAGCAGTCTGAAGCTCCTCACGTTTTCCATCAGCATTTACGTCGCAGAGTACGTTATCCTGATTCTGCATTCCCTGCTCAATGGTGAAATAACGCATCTCGTTATTCTGTGGATTCCATACAATGTACATGGAATGTGCCATCTGCGGTGCCATATTCTGTTTTGGAAGCTCAATGCTTGCCACACAGGTCTCATCATCGATGTTCAAAATCATGACATCGAAATCTTTCTCAGAGTATGGACACGGAAGTTTATCGCCATATGGCTGACGATACAGTGTTGCCAGAAATCTGCCCTGCTGTTCTTCCAGTTTCTTCATGAATTCTGCATTTTCTTTGTATACAACACGTGGGATAATGCCCCATTCACAAGTTCTGCGGGCATACATTTCAAACTGCATACGACTCATCTTGAACTCTTTCACCTGCGGTTTGCCCTGTGGTGCGCCAGCCTGTGCCTGCTGCGGCTGTTTTGGCTGCTGTGCGGCCTGTGCCTGCGCTGCTTTCACCTTCTTCATCGCATCAATAAATTTCGGATGCAGGATCATTTTATCTGTATCCGGATTTACGATGATGCCTTTCAGATCCAGCTTTGGTGCAGAACCGATCCGAAGCAGTTCATCGATGGTTACATTCAGAATCGCCGGATATTTTGCATCTTCTTTCATCTGTGATCTGGATGTATACGCCGGTGCAAAATGCTCTCCCTTCTGATTCTGAACAATGATCGGTAGCATGCGCGGTGCTGATTTCACATCAATTTTCTCTCCGCGTTTTGCTTTCTCGATCACCTGTTTTTTAATCTCAGGTGGAAAATCTGCAGGAACCAGAAATCTTGCATCTTTCATCACCTGCATCAGTTTTGCCATATTTTCATTTGTTTTTTCACCCAGAAATGCTTTCATCGCTGTCTCAACAGCCTCATTTGTAAATTCCGGTGCGACTGTTTTTTTCTCGTTCTCCATTGTTTCTACCCTCTCAACTCTCCATCATCCCACAGATCATAAACTGGTTCAGATTGTAATCTTTGCTGTTTTCCCGGATTCGAATGATATTCTCTCCGACAAACATGATCTTTGCCCGGAAAAATCCAGGGCTTGCCTCAAACAACCGTGTCTGATGAACGTGAATATCACAACGTTTGTCAAGGAACCAGGTAAACGGATTTACACTGTCATCCCATTCCTGAACGACCAGTTCCTTTTCTTTTTTCAGCTTCCGCTCATTCATTTTAATCTCCACGATATGTTTGACATAGGCTTTCGCCACCAGTCCCTTTTTTTCACGGAACTGGAACAAAATATAGTCTTTTCCGGAGGAAATGATTCCCACCCGGGCATACCCCACATCCTGTCCGACCAATGTGATCGTACACCATTTTCCATGCATGGATGTGCAGTCAAAATACTTTCCAGGTTCACGCACAAGCTTATTCGCTGCCATGAGTAACCTCCTGTTTCTTTCAAAATTCAAAAACGTTATCGGTTCTCTACTATTTATCGATTTTCGTAGTTAAAGCAGGGAACGTCTTCCTATTTGTTAAAACTTAAAGTTTTTCAGCAGATCTCCCATAGAAGTTCCAATTTCTTCTGCCTCCGGAATCTCTACCTGTACTTCTTCCTCTTCTTCTTTTTCCCGAAGCAGGGCTTTCATACTCAGGCTGATCTTGCCATCTTTATTTCCAATGACTTTCACCTGAACTTCCTGTCCTTCTTTCAGAACTACAGAAGGATGTTTGATACGATCCAGGGAAATCTGGGAAATGTGTACCAGTCCGGATACACCATCTCCAAGGTCTACAAATGCGCCGTAATCTTTGATTGTCTCAACTTTTCCAGTCAGCACTTCCCCTTCTTTGATCTCAGCAACTTTTAATTTTTTCTCTGCATCGCGGGCCTCTTTTAAGATCTCTCTTGCAGATAATACAAGTTTGTCATTCTCTGCATCTGCTGTGATGATACGAACCTGCAGTTCTCTGCCAAGCCATGGATTCAGATCATCCACATGACTTAAGCTCAATCTGGAAGCCGGGATAAATCCGCGGACTCCCTCAACCAATGCGATCACACCTTTGTTTACAATACCAGAAACCGTAACGGTCAATGTCTCCTGATTTTCATATAATTCTTTGATCTTCTCCCACGCAAGCAGAGTATCGGTATCTTTCTCACCATCACCCATTACTTTGTAGGATTCTTCCAGTTCTTTTTTGAAGTCTTTCATTGATTCTGCCATTTTTTGTGTTCCTTTCCGCAACTGTATGCTGTCATTTTCTGTGTAAAGCAGACATTCGCAATCCACTTCCACTACTTGCTCATGAACGCAATCGCTCCGCTTATTTTGCGTTCAAAATAGCAAATTTCGAATAATATTTAAAAATTGCTTTTCCCTTGATCTGATCTTTTCGTACATAGCTGTATTTCTCAGCCTCCTCCGGTGTCGATGCAACGCCGGACTTAAGAGCCTCCCCAGCCCAGAGTCTGCCATCCTCGGAATCATTTCGGTTATCACCCATTACAAAGTAGCAGCCCTCCGGAACCACAAATGTATATCCATCGTTTTCCCAGGTCCACTCCTCTTTCAGATAATCTTCCTGCAGCGGTTCATCCGATCCGTCAATGTAAACATGTCCGTCACGGATCTCTACCGTCTCACCCGGAAGTCCGATCACACGCTTAATATAAATCTGTTTCTCATCCACCGGATACTCAAACAGGATGATATCGCCACGCTGCGGTTCATCAAACCAGTAGGCAAATCGGAATCCAATCAGCCGGTCATGTGTCATAATTGTATTTTCCATGGAACCAGAAGGAATTTTTGCATTGATGATAATAAACTGTGTCAGTACAAACACAACTATGATCACAATTGCAAACATCCGCACCCAGCTGAACACTTCTTTTCTTGCGGTGCGCTTCTTCTCATCTTCCATCTTTCTTCGTTCTGTCTGTCGTTCTTTCTTCATCTGCCATCCCTACCATTCCATATTAATATCTAACTCTACCGGGCAGTGATCTGACCCAAACACTTCCGTATGAATCTTCGCGTCCTGCAGTTCTTCCTTCAGGGTCTCTGAAGTCACAAAATAATCAATTCTCCATCCGGCATTCTTCTCCCTGGCTTTAAACCGGTAAGACCACCAAGAATAAATTCCTGTCTGTTCCGGATAAAAATAACGAAATGTATCGATCATTCCCTTTGAAAGAACCGTTGAAAACTTCTCCCGCTCCTCATCCGTAAATCCGGCATTTTTGCGGTTTGTCTTCGGATTTTTCAGATCAATCTCCTGATGTGCTACATTCAGATCACCAGCATAAATCACTGGTTTCGTTTCCTCCAAAGATTTGATATAAGCAAGGAAATCATCTTCCCATTTCATACGATAATCCAGACGCGCCAGCTCACTCTGGGAATTCGGCGTATACACGGTCACAAAGAAGAAATTCTCGTATTCCAGCGTGATCACACGGCCTTCATGGTCATGCTCCTCAATCCCGATTCCATAACGGACTGACAACGGTGTCTTTTTTGTAAATACTGCCGTTCCGGAATATCCTTTTTTCTCCGCATAGTTCCAATACTGCTCATAGCCTTCCAGGTCAAGCTGGATCTGCCCTTCCTGGAGCTTTGTCTCCTGTACACAAAAAATATCTGCGTCTACCTCATGAAAGAAATCAAGAAACCCTTTCTGTACACAGGCGCGCAAACCATTTACATTCCATGAAATTAATTTCATCTTATACTTCCTTTTATTTCTTCGCAAGTATCTTACAGGCTCTTTTATATCTCTTGAGAATCTCTGTAAAAACACTTGTTTTCTATCTTATTTTTCTTTCTGAAACCTCAATTTTGCCAGCGGTTTCACACTGTCTCAGTATAGCATATTCGACAGCAGACAGCAAGCCAACATTTATATCAGATGTAGAACAACATCTGATATAGCCTCCGGCAGGATTGCAGAGATGCGCAGAGGAATATGTCATGCGTTGCATGACGCACATCTCGCAGCAAGAATGCAACAGCATTCTTGAATTTTCAGGATATAAAATTTCTATTTTCGCAGATGAGAAAACCAGATCATCGGTTCCGGTTTCTCCGGTCGTTCACGTAAACTTTTTTCCATCCATACCGTATTGTACCAATGGTCAAACTTGTAAGCACACTGATGAAATTCTCCAACCATTTTGTAGCCAAGATGTTCATGAAACGCCACGCTATCTTTTGTCAGATAAGCATCCGTTTTCTGATTCGGATAGGCAATACAGGCATTTACACATACAATATGCTGCTTGCGCAAAGTTTCTTCCAACGCAGCATACAATTTTTTTCCAATTCCACGTCCCTTCATATCCATTTTTACATAAATAGATGTCTCTACCGCCCAGTCATAGGCAGCCCGCGCATGCAGCGGACCGGCATAGGCATATCCGACAATCTGGCCGTTTTGCTCTGCCACCAGATATGGATATTTCACCAGAGTCTGCTCGATCCTGCGTGTAAACGACGCAAGCGTTGGCACTTCATATTCAAAAGTAATTGCAGTCTCTAAAATATACGGTGCATAAATATCCAGAATCTCTCTTGCATCATAAGGTATCGCAATACGGATCTGGATTTTCGTATCTACTTCTGATACTGTGCTATCTGTTTCCTCAAGAGTCACCTCTGCTGAGGGAGTCTTTTGTTCTGCTGCTTTTGTATCGGATATTTTTTCAAATGCAACCCTCGGACTTCCATCGTCCACATAGATAACACCACATTTTTCAAATCCATTTTTCAGGATCAAATGCTGCATCACCTGATTCTTCTCATAGGTATCAATCCGTAAATGCTGGATTTTTCCCCATGCAAAGGCAAGCACCTGCGCCATGATGCCATGTGCTTCCGGTGCAGAAGCGATCCGATGAATCGTTCCATACGTGCTGTCATCTCTCCAGCAGCCCTGTTCGATGTTCCGATAGGTCGGATCTTCTCCAATGATCAGGGCAAATACGCCTTGAAGCCGATTTTCTTCTTCTATTACATATAGTTGTTCTTTTTCGATATCCTTTCGTAACGTCTCCTCCGTCGGACGTGTCTGCCCCCACTGGGTTGGATTGCCATGTTCTGCCATAAATTTACGGGCATATGCATATATTTCCTGTATTTTATCGAAATCTTTTTCCTGTGCAAAACGAATCACTGTCATTTAACCTCTTTTCCAAATGATTTTATCGAATCTTTATTCTGACATATTATAAAATTTAAGATTAATTGTAACATATCTTATCATGTTTTTCATCAAATAAAAACAACCGCCGGTATCTCTACCAACGGTCATTTTACATTCAATCTTGTCATAGGGCACTCGCTTTCATCCTGTTTCGGGGCAAAATTTTTATCCTCTGCAAATCCCAAACACAACAAAATTTATCCCATGACATTTTCATATTTCATGTTGATATAATCACTCAACACATCTTTTTCTGCTTCTTTTTGGGGTTTTAATTTCCGATGAAATTGTCGTTTCATTCCATTTTATAATCTCTGAAATCCGCATAAAATAAGGCTTTCCGCGTTCTCCATTATCAGTAAGTCACCTAAAACTACCAAAA
>CAVEOS010000007.1:0-18411 GCA_963617435.1 Lachnospiraceae bacterium | reverse complement strand
AACTGTTTTTTCACAATTCCTCAAGGATATTCTTAGTTTTTTCACGTTTTTACTTGATGTCTGTTTTTCTCACTGGATAAAAACTTTTGCCCTAAAACTGGATAAAAGGCTTTGCCCTGTGATATCTTAATTTTCATTCATCTTTGCAAGTTTTGCTGCCTGATCAGCCGCAATCAGTGCATCAATGATCTCCTGAATATCACCATTCATGATAGACTCCAGACGATACAGTGTCAGTTTAATACGATGATCTGTCACACGTCCCTGTGGGAAGTTGTACGTACGAATCTTCTCGGAACGGTCTCCGGTTCCGACCTGACTTCTTCTTGCCTCTGCCTCAGCATCATGTGCTTTCTGGCATTCCATATCGTACAGTTTTGCACGAAGTACTTTTAATGCTTTGTCTTTGTTTTTCAACTGAGATTTCTCATCCTGGCAGGAAATTACAATACCTGTCGGGATATGTGTCAGTCGAACAGCGGAGTCTGTTGTGTTGACACACTGTCCACCGTTTCCGGATGCACGGAATACATCGAATTTACAGTCGTTCATATCAATCTGAACATCTACTTCCTCTGCCTCCGGCATGATTGCAACAGTGATGGTGGAAGTATGGATACGTCCGCCGGACTCTGTCTCCGGTACACGCTGTACACGGTGTACACCACTCTCGTATTTCAGTAAGGAATAAGCACCCTGGCCGGTTACCATGAAGCTGACATACTTCATACCGCCGATACCGATTTCCTCCACGTCCATGGTCTCAACTTTCCAGCGTTTGCTCTCTGCATAATGTACATACATACGGTAGATCTCTGCTGCAAACAGTGCGGCCTCGTCTCCACCGGCGCCTGCACGGATCTCCACGATAACGTTTTTATCATCGTTCGGGTCTTTCGGAAGCAGAAGGATTTTTAATTTCTGCTCTAATTCTTCTACTTTCTCTTTGGACTCAGCCAGCTCTTCTTTTGCAAGCTCGCGAAGTTCCTCATCGCTCTCCTCCTGCAGCATGGCAAGACTGTCCTCAATGTTCTGTTTATTTTCTTTGTACTGTTTGTATGCTTCTACGATCGGAGCCAGGTCTGCCTGCTCCTTCATCAGTTTCTGGAAACGTTTCGGATCATTTGCCACATCCGGCTCACTCAGCATACTGAGCAGTTCTTCAAAACGTACCAGTGTATCTTCCAGTCTGTCAAACATCGTTATCTCCTTCCTCTCACAACCCGGTCAAGTCCCGCCAGATCGCAAATCACTTCTATCTCATTAAATCCATGTTCTTTCATAAATCCGCTGACTGCTTCTGCCTGATCGTAACCAATCTCATACAGCAGATAGCCTCCATCCATCAGATGAGCAGCGCTCTCCTCCGTAATCTTCCGGTAAAAATAAAGCCCGTCCTCTTTTCCGTCAAGTGCTCCCATCGGCTCATGGTCACGTACTTCCGGCATCAGTGTATCGATCACTTTGCTCGGAATATAAGGCGGATTCGATACGATCATATCAAATTTGCCGGAAATCTCCGAAAACAGATCACTCTGAACAAAGTTCACCGGCACCTGATTCTGCAATGCATTGTGTTTTGCCACCTGCAGTGCTTTTTCCGAAATATCTGCCCCGGTCACTTTTGTCTCCGGGCAAAAAGACTGAATGCTGATTCCAATACATCCGGAACCGGTACACAGATCCAGGACTTTCGCATCCGGCATTTCATTTTTTAAAATCTGAATGGCTTCTTCTACCAGCACTTCCGTATCCTGACGCGGGATCAGTACATGTTCATTCACTGCAAAAGGCAGTCCCATAAATTCCTGCTCTCCGGTCAGATACTGCAACGGCATCCGCTGACAGCGTTTTTCCGTCAGTTCCAGATAAGCCTTTTCCTGTTCCGAATTCATCGCATCCCGCTCATGCAGCAGATAAAAACTGCGGCTGATCTGACAGGCAGCCTCCATAAGAAACCAGCTTTCTGCCGCTTCATTTTCCACACCAGCAGCTTTCAGCAGCTCAGCCGCCTGCATTCTCGCTTCCCGGTATGTCATGGCTTTTTCTCCTGTACTTTCTGCCCGGCATCTCCAGAGTTTGTATCAGCATTGATTTCCTCCGAAATGCCTTCTTCCGCACGGATTTCTGCAATGTAACTTCTCCAGTCAAACACAGCCTCCACGGACGCAATGCCGACTTCGATCATGTCGTCATCCGGCTCCTTTGTGGTCAGTCCCTGCATCCACAATCCCGGTTTACTGATCAGATTGATCACCGGATTGTCACTGCGGCCTGCCGCACGCAGCAACTCGTAAGATACACCTGCGATCACCGGAATCAATACCAGTCGCAGCACCAGTCGCAATGCATGAGAATCCACGCGGATAAACAGAAACAGGATCACGCTGATGATCACAACAAACATCAGAAAGCTTGTGCCACAGCGTTTGTGCTCCTTGGAGCTTTTCCGTACATTTTCCACATTCAGTTCCAGTCCATGCTCGATGCAGTTGATGCATTTATGCTCCGCACCGTGGTACATGAACACACGCTGAATCTCCTTCATCCTTGAGATCAGCATTATATATCCGATAAAAATTGCGAGACGAAGGATTCCTTCGATCACTGCCACAACCATATCGCTCGCTATAAACCGGGAGCACAGCACTGACAGATAATATGGAAGGATCATAAAAATTGCCACAGCCAGTACGATAGACAGCACTACCGTTCCGCCCATCATGGCATTTTCCTTTGCCTTTTTCTTCTCTGCAGTGTCCTGCTTTTTCTCCTTTGCGTCTTCTTCATCCTCAAAAAAAGAAGCGGAATACATCAGTGTGGACATTCCAAGTACCAGAGAATCGATAAAACTCAACACTCCACGCACCAGTGGAATCTTCTGCCACACTTCTCCCGGAACAATTCCTTTATATTCTTTCGTCATGACTTCAATTTCCTGATCCGGTTTTCGGACTGCCACCGCATACCGTTCTTTGTTTTTCATCATGACACCTTCCATGACGGCTTGACCGCCAATTCCAGAATAGCGCATAAAAATTCCTCTTAACAAAACAGGTTGAGATTTTGCAACCTCAACCTGATTTTCACACATATCTTACTATTATTTTAAGCCGTATTTCTTGTTGAACTTATCAATACGTCCACGTGCCTGAGCTGCTTTCTGCTGTCCTGTATAGAATGGATGGCATTTAGAACAAATCTCTACGTGAATATCGCTCTTTGTAGAACCTGTTACGAATGTGTTTCCGCAGTTACAGGTTACAGTTGCCTGATAATAATCCGGATGGATTCCTTCTCTCATTAATTTCACCTCGCATACCAAATTTCTTTGTAATTCTACTTACGTCTATGAAAAACAATAAACTTGTTAATCTTTTCGTACCGCACACTCGCGGTACACAGCTTTCATATTGTATCATACACTTTTTTCTATTGCAAGCAGTTTTTTAGAAAAATTTCCGTTTTTTTACAAGTTCTACGAACTCATGATTATTTTTGGTCCGAACAAACATATTCAGGATATTTTCTACTGCTTCGTCAGACTTCATGCCATTGAATGCTTTTCGCATAATATAAACTGCTTCCTGCTCTTCCTTATCCAGAAGCAGGTCCTCTCTACGTGTTCCGGATTTTACGATATCGATGGCCGGGAAGATACGTTTTTCGGACAGGCGGCGATCCAGAACAAGCTCCATATTACCGGTTCCCTTGAACTCCTCGTATACAACATCGTCCATCTTGCTTCCTGTCTCAACCAGAGCGGTTGCAAGAATCGTCAGGCTTCCGCCCTCACGCATGTTTCTGGCTGCACCGAAGAATCGTTTCGGCATATGTAATGCCGTCGGATCCAAACCACCGGATAAAGTACGTCCACTTGGCGGAACGACTAAGTTATACGCTCTTGCCAGACGGGTGATACTGTCCAGAAGGACCATGACATCCTGACCATGCTCTACCAGACGTTTTGCACGCTCGATTACCATTTCAGATACACGTTTGTGATGCTCCGGTAATTCATCAAAGGTAGAATAAATAACTTCTACGTTATCGCCTTCAATGGCTTCTTTGATATCGGTTACCTCCTCCGGGCGCTCATCGATCAGCAGAATGATCATATGCATATCCGGGTTATTTGTCTTTACAGCAGTTGCTACTTTTTTCAATAATGTTGTCTTTCCTGCTTTTGGCGGGGAAACGATCATACCACGCTGTCCTTTACCAACCGGTGAAATCAGATCCATGATTCTCATGGCTGTCTCATTTGGTTTTGTCTCCAGACGCAGACGCTCATTCGGGAAGATCGGTGTCAGATCTTCAAACGGTTTGCGGTTCATAGCCTCATACGGCGGATATCCATTTACAGTGCTGACATAAAGCAGCGCACTGAATTTCTCTCCTTGAGATTTGATACGTTTATTTCCACATATAATATCACCGGTTTTCAGATTAAAACGACGGATCTGAGACGGTGCCACATACACGTCATTGTCACCTGGCAGATAATTTTCACAGCGGATGAATCCGTAGCCATCCGGCATAACCTCCAGAATGCCGTTGGCCTGCTCTCCACTGTCCAGAGAAGCTTCATCCTTGCGGATCTGCTCTAATTCTTCCTCTGTCTTCTTTTCTTCTGCACTGTCGGAAGCATCTCTGTCTTCCCGGCGTGTATTTGTTCTGCTGTAACGTCCCGGTTTACGCTCCCGCACATACATTTTGCCGGCTGATTTTCCAGCTTCCTCTGTACTTTCTTTTTCTTCTGTTTTTGTTTTTGCTTTCTGCTCTTCCTCTTTCTGCTTTGCAGCCGCTGCTTCTTTTTCATCTTCCTGCAGCATACGCTCGATCAGATCTGCCTTTTTCAGAGTCGAAATTTTTTTCAATCCTCTTGTTTTTGCCAGATCCCGCAATACAGCCAGAGATAAGCTTTCATATTTTTCTCTCATCTATAACCTCCGGTAAACTATCTATTTGTAAACTGTCTACTGTACATTATTTCCTGGGTTTTCTGTCAGAATCGACATCGATACATATTACAGTTTTATATTATACACCAATTCCCTATAAATAGGAAGTATTTTTTCGAATTCCTTGATTTGTGTTTTTTTTGATGATATGATAATCAGGAAAAAATGATTGCAAAGGAGCCACAAACATGGATTTAAATGAAAAAGCATTAGCATTACATAAACAGTGGAACGGTAAGCTTTCCACAGAAGCAAAATCTCCGGTAAAATCCCGTGAAGATTTATCAATCGCCTATACACCGGGCGTTGCAGAGCCTTGTAAAGTCATCGCAAAGGAGCCGGCCGCTGCATACACCTACACAATGAAAGCAAACACCGTAGCTGTTGTCTCCGACGGAAGTGCTGTTCTCGGTCTTGGAAACATCGGTGCCCTGGCTGCCATGCCGGTTATGGAAGGAAAATGTGTTCTTTTCAAAGAGTTCGCAGATGTCAACGCAGTTCCGATCGTCCTGGACACACAGGATACCGATGAGATCATCCATACCGTTGCAAATATCGCTCCGACCTTTGGCGGTATCAACCTGGAAGACATCTCCGCACCGAGATGTTTTGAAATTGAAGAGAAATTAAAATCCATGCTGGATATCCCGGTATTCCACGATGATCAGCACGGAACAGCCATCGTTGTTCTGGCCGGAATCATCAACGCCCTGCGCGTGACAGGTAAGAAGAAAGAAGAATGCCGTGTCGTTGTAAACGGTGCCGGTTCTGCCGGTGTGGCTATTACCAAATTACTGCTCACCTACGGTTTCAAACATGTGACCATGTGTGACAAACTCGGTATCATCGGAAAAGATTATCCGGATCTGAACTGGATGCAGCAGAAAATGACTGAGATCACAAACCTTGAGAACCAGACCGGTACTTTAGCAGACGCTCTGCGCGGCGCTGATATCTTTGTCGGTGTATCTGCTCCAAATATCGTATCTGCTGAAATGGTTGCTTCCATGAACAAAGACGCGATCCTTTTTGCCATGGCAAACCCTGTTCCGGAGATCATGCCGGATGTAGCAAAAGCTGCCGGCGCAAAAGTAGTCGGAACCGGACGAAGCGATTTCCCGAACCAGGTAAATAATGTTATCGCTTTCCCGGGTATTTTCAAAGGTGCCCTGGAGGGACATGCCCGCCAGATCACAGAAGAAATGAAACTTGCTGCTGCCAAAGCCATTGCAGGACTTGTCGGCGACGAAGAACTGAACGAGGACTTCATTATGCCGGAGCCATTTGATCCGCGTGTTGCTGATGTAGTCAGCCAGGCTGTCAAATCTCATATCGAGGCATAAAAAATAAGAATGAATCAGAATCGTTATTATTCACTGGACACTTATTTAAAAGAGACATTTGGAGAAAAAGTATATCGCATTTCTCTGAATGGCGGTATGACCTGCCCGAACCGTGACGGGTCAAAAGGAACCCGTGGCTGTATCTTCTGCAGCCGCGGCGGTTCCGGTGATTTTGCAGAAGACCATCTGCTCTCCGTGACCGAACAAATTGAATCCGGCAAAAAGAAACTGGAACGAAAAACAAACTGCCGCAAATATATTGCCTATTTTCAGGCCTATACCAATACCTATGCACCTGTCTCCTATCTGCGTCCGCTTTTTCTGGAAGCGATCCGGCATCCGGACATCGTTGTTCTGTCCATTGCCACAAGGCCGGACTGTATCAACGACGAAATTCTCGAACTGCTTTCTGAACTGAATCAGATCAAACCTGTCTGGGTGGAACTTGGTCTTCAGACGATCCATAAAAAAAGCGCCGCTTTTATCCGCAGGGAATTTTCACTCTCCTGCTATGAAACAGCAGTCAATGCCCTGACGGCACGCTGTATTCCGGTTATCACGCATGTAATCCTCGGATTGCCCGGTGAAACTACTGCAGACATGATGCAGACGATTGATTATGTGGCTCACTCTCCGATCTCAGGAGTCAAATTGCAGTTACTGCATGTTTTATCAGATACGGATCTGGCAGATTATTACGAACAGCATCCGTTTCCTCTGTTTTCCATGGAGGATTACTGTGAATTCATCATCGACTGTCTTGAGCATCTCCCGGCATCCATGGTTGTTCACCGTATTACCGGAGACGGTCCACGAAAACTGCTGGTAGCACCGCTTTGGAGTACGGACAAAAAACGGGTATTGAATACCATTCGAAAACAGCTCAAGGAGCGGGACACCTGGCAGGGAAAGGAATACTATGACTAAACTGGACATCATGTACCGCGTCATGATTCTGTACATGCTGAACATTGTAGAGTATCCACTGACCAACACACAGATTACAAATTTTATTCTGGAAAATGAATATACTGATTATTTCACGGTTCAGGAGGCCATCACAGGATTGTTGGAAACGGATCTGATCACTGCAGAATCCACCCACAACAACACCCGTTACCACCTGACGGAAGATGGCATGCAGACTCTCGGTTTCTTCCCTACAAAAGTTTCCGATGCTATCAAAGAAGATATTCGCACATATTTTCAGGCGCGTCATTTTGATTTGAAGCAGGAGACAGCTGTGTTTGCGGATTATTACAAGGCTTCCGTTTCCGGCTACGATGTACGCTGCCGCATCCAGGATCAGAGTACCGATATCGTAGACCTGACTCTGCATGTCAAAAGCCGTGCACAGGCAGAGGCTGTGTGCCGCAACTGGAAAGAATCGAATTTTGATATCTATGAAACCTTGATGGATACCCTGATCAAATAGCATCAGCTGTTCATGATAATCGTAATTTTCTGCACAATTTTATTTTTTAACAGGAACTAAAAAAGGCAGAGTGCACACACCCATCCAACCGTTTTTTCACGGAATCAGATGGTTTTGTATACACTCTGCCTTTTTATATTACAATTTCTTTTCTGACTTTTCTTCTACTTTTCTATTTCTTTTTCACGCTATAGCCGAAAGAACCGATCTTCTCTCCCAGTTTGAAATACTCACCATGAGAATATGCGGTCAGTCCGATATCGTTCAGATGGAACTTTCCTTTTTCATCCATATATTTCGGATCCACGGATACAGCTGTCACCTCTGCCAGGAACATATCGTGGAAACCAAGCTCGATCACCTGTTTTACTTTACATTCCAGACTTACCGGACTCTCTGCGATTCCCGGTGCCACAATGGTCTTTGATTTGCTCGGGGTCAGTTCCATCTCTTTGAATTTGTCCACGTCTCTGCCAGATTTTACACCGCAGTAATCTGTCGCAAATGTCAGATCATTGGTTGTCAGATTGATAACAAATTCTCCAGTCTCTTTGATAATATCATAAGAATAACGCTCTTTTCGCACGGAGATTGATACCATGGCCGGATCAGAACAAATAGTTCCTGTCCAGGCAATCGTAACAATATTCGGCCGTTCTCCCGGTCTCTGGCAGCTGACCATCACTGCCGGTACCGGATAGAGCATATTTCCTGCTTTCCAGTATTCTCTTTCCATCGCTGTCTCTATCCTCTCTTACTGTTCTTGCATTGCTGACATAAACATCGGAATCAGCTGTTTCTTTCTGGATACCACGCCTTTCAGCACATGGTAATCACCTTCCTTGTGAACATGGTAAGCCTTTTCTACCAGTTCATCTGCCTTCTCACCTGCACAGATCAGATAAGTAGTCTCCTCGATAATATTTGTCAACATTACAAATACCATCTCAATCTTACGCTCTGTCATAGCTTCACGCAGATATGGAAGCAATTTATCGCGTACCTGATCCAGTTCTTCCTGTGTCATAGCACTTAACTGGCCCACGCCAAAGTCAACCCCATCCTGACTGAAGGTTTTGAAATCCTGGTAAAAGATTTCTTCCGGTGTTTTGCTTCCGAAATCACTTCCAGCCTGGAACATTGCTTTCGCATGTTCTTCGGTATTGATACCGGCGATCTGTGCCAGCTCCTCTGCTGCAGCCTTGTCAAGCGGTGTGCAGGTAGGAGAACGATACATTAACGTATCAGACAGGATCGCAGAGCAAAGCAGTCCTGCCATCTCTTTATTGATCTCCACATTCTGCTCCTGATACATCTGATAGATGATCGTTGCAGTACATCCCAGAGGCTGATTGCGGAAAAATACCGGTGACATGGTCTCCAGACTTCCGATTCTGTGATGATCAATGATCTCCAGGATATCTGCGCCGCCAATACCGTCAACCGCCTGTGTTTTTTCATTGTGATCCACCAGAATCACCTGTTTTTTCTTCATATTCAACAGGTTTCGTCTGGAGATCATACCTACATATTTGCCATCCTCATCCAGAACAGGGAAATCACGATGTTTTTCCTTGGACATGATTTCACGGACTTCGTCAATGTATTCCTCCGTCTCGAATGTAACCAGCTGCTCTCTACGCATGAAAAATTTAATTGGCATACTCTGGTTGATCAGACGCGCTGTCGTGTAAGTGTCATAATCGGTTGTGATCAGTACACAGTTTCTCTCCTCTGCCATTTTTACAATCGTCTTCGGAACCTGCGGGCTTCCTGCAATAACGATACAGCTTGCATTGGATTCCAGTGCGCAGACCTGTGCATCATAACGGTTTCCCATGATAACCAGATCATCGTCCTCCAAAAACTGCTCCATAGTTTCCGGACTTGCAGATCCAACCACTACTTTTCCTTTTATAAAATATGCATGCTCATTTCCACACAGCATAGTTCCGTCCAGCGTATCTACAATGTTCTGATATTGTGTCTTTGCACGGGACAAAATGCTGTTGTCATACACATCCATGTAGGATGTTGCAATATCTCCGGTAATGATCAGTCCCTCCAGATTATTCTCTTCATCTGTTACCGGAAGTGTAACAACGTTCTGCTCCTTCATCATTTCCCATGCACGTTTCAGGGAAATTTTGCCACTGACGCCCGGTGTCTTACGAATTTCAATGTCTTTTACCTGAGCGCCCACATCGGTGATCAGTCCCGGGGATTTCACACCAAATGCCTTCAGCACATATTTTGTCTCTTCATTCAATTCACCGGCACGTTTTGCCTCATAACGATTTTCATCCACCTGATTTTTCAGGTTTGCATAGGCAATGGCTGCACAAATAGAATCAGTATCCGGATTCTTGTGTCCCACCACCCAGACTTTTTTCTTTTTGTCTATACTCATACTCGGTTTCTGCTCCTATACCCTTTATTGATTTATGTAAACGTGTAAGTACCCAGCGACCTACTACTGCCACTGGGTATTTTTTTATTCTACCACGTCAGGTTTTATTTGGCAACCGCCGATTGCATTTCTGTGGGTGCGAACCATCATGGCGATTTTAAACAACATTGCATCTTCAAAAGTGCGAATATCAAGGTCAAGTCTTTTCTCAATCCGCTCCAGACGATAAACCAATGTATTTCGGTGAATATAAAGCTGTCGGGCAGTCTCTGAAATATTCAGATTGTTGTCAAACAGATGCTTGATCGTCGCCAGCGTCTCTTCATCCAGATCAAGATCCGCCTGTTCTCCTAAAACTTCCTGCAAAAACAGATCACACAGGTCTTTCGGCAGCTGCTGGATCAGACGTCCAAGACCGAGATGCCTGTAATAAAAGACACGCTCTTCCTCGTAAAACACAGTTCCTACCTGAAGTGCTGTGCAGGCCTGCCGATAACATGCATGAAGCTCTGTCAAATCTTCTGCCGGATCCGTATATCCCACCCAGGCATTTACCATAGCCTCAGATTGCAGATTATCAATGATCCTGCGCGCATAAATGTCATATTCTGTATCAATTCCCAGAATGTTTTTCACCAGAACCATATGTGTATCATCCATTTCCACAAGATAATCAACAGAATATACAACAAACAAATTCTTCAATGTTTCCAGGACAATCTGATCCTGCTCCCCAGAAAATTGGATCACATACAGCATATAAGAGGCATTTTTCAAACGTACCTCATGTATCTGCTCACGGATCTGCTGTTCACTGTATTCTCCCTGCATCAGTCTGCGCAGAAAGTTTGATTCACTGGCTGGTTCTCTGGCTGCCAGATACAGATTTCGGATCTGGCAGGATGCCATGCGTCCTATCACATAGGATGAATCGTTACTGCCATTTTTATTTACCAGCAGAATCAGTTCCGTGCGGTCATTGATTTCAATTTTCAGGAAAATCCAGTCCTGTATCGTCTGGCTTTCTGCCATGGACTTTCCAAACTGCACAACAAATTCCTGAATCTTCTGCTCCGGCTCCGGACAGGTGGATGCCAGAAGCTTTCCTTTCTTTGAATACAGAACAAATTCCATTCTGGAAATCTCCTGCATTTCCTGCAGCGTCTGCATGAGTTTTTTTCCGGATACATGTGCCTCCATAACCGTTTTGATACCTCCAATTCTCAAACATTCGCATAATCCTGACAGGGATCTACATTTCCCCATCAAGTAAGAAAACTGGGTATGTGTTCCATACCCAGTTTCATTTTTTCCAAAACAATTATCGTTTCGATGTATTGCTCTTAGTGAGAGATAACCTGCTCTGTCTCTTTATCAAAGATATGTCCTTTGTTAATATCGAAAGCAACCGTTACATCATCACCATAACGGCACGGTGTGCTGGAATCAACTTTTGCAGTCATTGTAACACCGTTGTATGTATAGTAAAGTAATACTTCAGAACCAAGAAGCTCATAACCGGTACATTTTGCTTTGATTTCATATCCGGCATGTCGCTCGATGTACTCAGGATAATCATCCATATCGTCCGGACGAATACCAAATACAACTGTCTTTCCGTCATATCCGCCATCTTTTAATGCTTTTGCTTTGTTTTCCGGCATTACAAATGTGGTATCGCCGTTTGTAAGAGTAACTTTATCTCCCTCAACTTTGCATACGCAGTCGATGAAGTTCATCTGCGGGGATCCGATGAAGCCTGCAACAAACAGGTTGTCCGGCTCATTGTAAAGTTTCTGCGGAGAATCTACCTGCATGATCACACCGTCTTTCATAACAACGATTCTGGTACCAAGTGTCATAGCCTCAGTCTGATCATGTGTTACATAGATGATGGTTGCACCAAGTCTCTGATGTAAGGAAGAAATCTCGGAACGCATCTGTACTCTTAATTTTGCATCCAGGTTGGAAAGCGGCTCATCCATAAGGAATACTTTCGGTTCACGCACAATGGCACGTCCCATGGCAACACGCTGTCTCTGTCCGCCGGAAAGAGCTTTCGGTTTACGATCCAGTAATTTCTCAAGATCAAGGATTCTTGCTGCGTTACGAACTTTTTTATCAATCTCATCTTTCGGAACTTTTCTTAATTTTAACGCAAATGCCATATTGTTATATACGGTCATATGAGGATATAATGCATAGTTCTGGAATACCATGGCAATATCTCTGTCTTTCGGCTCAACGTCATTCATTCTCTTTCCGTCGATATCGAATTCACCCTCTGTGATTTCCTCCAGACCAGCGATCATACGAAGTGTTGTAGATTTACCACATCCGGATGGTCCAACGAAGATGATAAACTCTTTATCTGCTACATCAAGATTAAAATCCTTTACAGCCTCAAATCCATTTGGATATCTTTTGTAAACATGTTTCAATGATAATTCTGCCATTTTTAATTACCCTCCATAAAATAATTCTCCACAAAACATCCTGCTTTGTTTATGTTGTTATTTTAACAAATCTCTTCGTCCTTGTCATCAGATTTTTTAACAAAATTACCATCAAAACCTTGGTACATCTGCCAGTTTTTTGTTCATGTCTCACAATTTTTCAGCATTACACCGATGGACTTCTTCAATTTTTTGACGATTTACCGAACTTTATTTTCGTATCTGTCACACATTTTTTATGCATCTGATCTACTGTTTTCCAGTACTTCCAAATCCGCCACGGTTGCTGCTTCCAAGTGATGCAACTTCCTCAAATACGATCTGTGGCTGGTTCTCCACAATGCGGAACTGACAGATTCTGTCGTTTAAATTGATCACGGTATCACGGGTTGCGTACACCGGCATGCGCCACATATCTTCGTCTCCGCAATAAGAACCATCGATGATTCCACAGCTGTTTACCTGCAGCAATCCATAATTTTTAAAAGTGGAACTGCGCGGTACTACATGCGCTTCATATCCCTTTGGCAGTTCCATGGCCACTCCAAGCGGGATCAGCTTGAACTCGCCTGCTTTCATCTCCACGTTCTCACTTGCACGCAGATCGATCCAGTCAGACTTTCCATCGATATACTCCAGTTTGTCAATTTTGTCCGTAAAATATTTAATACGAATATTTTCCATCATAGGTTCCTCCAATATGATTTATTCATCCAGATAACAGTCAAATTCTTCTGCATTATCGTTCAGGATACCGGTTCCGTATAGATCTTCCAGATCATTATACCGCGCACAATTTGGACAAATACCATTGTATTTGTCATAATCATACATTTTTCCGCACTTTCCACATCGTATCAGCATCCTGTCATCTCCCCTTTACAGTCTCCTGCTTTTCAAATTTTCTTTTGTTTCTACTACTATGCGGCAACGCAGATTTTTACCACTGAATATCCTCATGCTCCGCTTTCTTATCACGCAGCATCAGTTCCATCACGGCATCTTTTGCAGGCTGATCCTCAAAAAGCACTGCATTTACCTGCTCAATGATCGGCATGTCAATGTTATATTTTTTTGCCAGCGCAATGGCTGCTTTCGCAGAATACACACCTTCTACAACCATTTTTACTTCGTCCATAGCTTCCTGCATGGTATAACCACGGCCGATCAGCATACCGGCTTTTCGGTTACGGCTGTGACGGCTGGCACAGGTTACGATCAGATCACCGATACCGGACAGCCCGTTTAATGTCTCTGTATTTGCTCCCATAGCCACACCCAGACGGCCAATCTCCTTAATTCCGCGGGTGATCAACGCTGCCTTTGTGTTATCGCCATATCCAAGTCCGTCTGCCATACCAGCTGCCAGAGCAATGACGTTTTTCAGGGATGCACCAAGCTCAATACCAAGCATATCCGGACTTGTGTATACACGAAATACCTCATTCATAAAGAAGGTCTGCACCTGTTCGGCTGTTTTCTTTGTATGCGCACCTGCCACAACCGTCGTCGGCAGTCCACGTCCAACTTCTTCTGCATGGCTTGGACCTGACATAACTGCCACGTCCGCCTGTGGAATCTCCTGTTCCACGATCTCAGACTGGATCATCAGCGTACTCTCCTCGATACCTTTGGACACAATAACGATCAGCTGTCCCTCTGTGATAAACTCAGCCAATTTATGTGCGGTGCTTCTCGTAAATGGAGAAGGTACTGCAAGTACCACCATTTCTTTTCCTGCTGCTGCAGTTTTCAGATCAGTTGTAAAAGAAATTGTTTCCGGAATTTTGACACCCGGAAGTTTATCCTTGTGTTCCCGCTCTTTTGTAAGCATCTCTACTTCATCTTCCAGAATTGACCATACAGTTACCTGATGACCGTTATGAGCCAGAACGATCGCCAGTGCTGTTCCCCAGCTTCCGGCACCGATTACACCAATTTCTGCCATTTTTCCGCCTCCACATTTATACTCTCATATTTCTCTTTTATGTAATTACTCACTTTTCTTCGCCGGACGGAACTTATTTTCCGTTCCGGTTGCCAGACGTTTGATATTTGCGCGATGCTGCCAGAATGCCATTGCCGTCAAAATACCAGCGATCACATAAGTCTCCGGCAAAAACTGCGCAGCGATCTTCAACCATCCCATCTGTCCAAATACGATGGTCTGTACAAAAAATCCACTCAAAATCCCAAGGGAACCAAGGGACATAAATCCAGTTGGAACCACTGATGAGAAAAATAAAATCGCGCAGATTGGAACCATTCTCCAGTCAAAGGCAAATACAATTCCGACACTGCTTGCAATTCCTTTTCCACCCTTAAATTTCATATAAAACGGAAAGTTGTGCCCCAGAACTGCGCCAAAACCGGCATACAGTTCCAGTAATTTCACCGCATCCGGGTAACGGGTTCTTGCCACACCCCAGATGATGGCCATCGCTACCACTGCTTTTAAACAGTCTCCAAAAAACACAACCACGCCGGCCTTCCATCCAAGGACACGCAGAGAATTCGTCATACCGGAATTTCCGCTTCCCTTGGAACGGATGTCCACATTATGTGCTTTTCCATATAACACGCCAGTTGGAAACAGCCCAAACAGGTAGCCCAGAAGAATACTTACGATTCGAAATACTACCATTTATCTGTCTTCCTTTCTCTCACGAATAATAAACTTCAATGCCGTGCCCTTAAATCCAAAGGTGTCACGGATTCTGTTTTCCAGATATCGTGTATAGGAGAAATGCATCAGTTCTTTATCGTTTACAAAAATGACAAATGTCGGTGGTTTAACCGCAACCTGCGTAATATAGTAAAGTCTCAGACGTTTACCTTTATCAGAAGGCGGCTGCTGCATTGCTACGGCTTCGGTCATGATCTCATTTAAGACACCGGTAGCCACACGCATTGCGTTGTTCTCCAGAACCATGTCGATCATTTCATACATTTTACTCAGACGCTGGCCTGTTTTTGCTGAAATAAACATGATCTCTGCATAGGACATAAAGCTTAAGATCTCACGGATCTTATTGGTATGCTTATAAATAGTCTTATCATCTTTTTCAATGGCATCCCATTTATTCACAGCGATGATAATACCTTTTCCACGCTCATGAGCGATTCCGGCAATCTTTGCATCCTGCTCAGTCACACCTTCTGTCGCATCGATCACAAGGATGACAACATCAGCACGCTCTACTGCCGTCACCGCACGGATAATACTGTAACGCTCGATTTCTTCTTTGATCTTGTTTTTACGACGCAGACCTGCTGTATCAATGAAAATATACTCTTTTCCGTTATATTTTACCGCTGTATCGATGGCATCACGGGTAGTTCCTGCAATGTCAGATACGATCACGCGGGATTCTCCTGCAAGCTTGTTTACTAGAGAAGATTTTCCAACATTTGGTTTTCCGATAATGGCCACCTTCGGTCTGGTATCCTCTTCCTCTTCTTTGGACGTATCCGGGAAATGTTTTACCACTTCCTCCAGCATATCACCCAGTCCAAGGCGGGATGCTGCGGAAATCGGCATCGGATCACCAATTCCAAGATTATAAAATTCATATACATCAGCCATATATTTCTGGAAGCTGTCTACTTTATTGACAACCAGAATGACCGGCTTATGGGAACGGCGCAGCATATCTGCAACTTTTGCATCCGCATCCACCAGTCCCTGATGCACGTCTGTCATAAATAAAATAACATCTGCGGTAGCAATAGCGATTTCTGCCTGCTCACGCATCTGTGCCAGAATGACATCTTTGCTGTCCGGCTCAATACCGCCGGTATCCACCATGGTAAAAGAATGGTTCAGCCATTCTACATCTGCATAAATACGGTCTCTTGTGACACCCGGTGTATCCTTAACGATGGAAATACGTTCTCCTGCCAGGGCATTGAACAACGTAGATTTTCCTACATTCGGACGTCCTACAACCGCTACAACCGGTTTACTCATATTTTTATCCCTCATCTCTTTATTTCAGAATCTGCTCACACTTTTTACGCAGGTTTTCATTTTATCATGAACAAAATCAGTTCATGTTTGACATTCGCCACTCGTCAATCATACCCGCATGTTGACTCGTTTACGCTCATTATATCCTACTTTTCATCAATGTAAGTATTTTTCAAGTTACTTTTATTCGCTTTGCGAACTCTTAAACATTACCAAGCATGCCGTCATACAGACACTGCCCGTCTGATTTTACAATATGAATCGGCACTTGTAAAGCATTTTCCAATTCTGTCAGCGTCACGTCATCCAGAAATACTTCCTCTCCCATGCGCAATACATTACTGGAAAGTAAAAGCATATCTCCCAGTTCCTGCCCGGTCAGCTGGGCTTTCAGATCCGTTCCGGTCAGTAATCCGGAAACGGTGATCATCTCGCCGAAAAAGTCATTTCGGATCTGGTACACGATCACTTTGATATCTGGATGCTGCTTCGTAAATTTACCGGCCAGTCTGCGCATCAGTCCTGCTGCAGATTTTCCGGTAGCAATAGAAACTACCCGATGGTAAGTTTTGTTCTCCGAATCCGACTCATCTAAGCTTTCATTTTCAACCGTTTCAGAATCATCTATTTCTCTCAGATTCACTTCGGCTTCATTCAGATTTTCATTTGTAGTTTCAACAATTTCAAAATCATCTGATTCTTCCAAATACATATCCTGATCTTCCAGTTCATCCGCCAGACACTGGTCAAACTCGCTTTCCAACAACGGAATCATTCCGACACCATTTTCTAGCTGAATATATCCGTCATAGTTTTCTTCCGGCGGAAACGGTTCTTCTGCCAGCAGATACCATTCATCCGAAGCCTGTACAAAATGTGTGCCATGCTTCTCGTAACAGATTTTCTGCCACTTATGAATAATCTCCAGTACTTCCCTGGCATCCTCTTTTTCAAAAGGCTTCAGTGGATACAGGCCTTCACGGAATTTTGTCAATCCAACCGGAACAACCGATAAGCTCTGCATATATGGAAGATAATCGGCCAGTTCTTTAATGCTTCGTTCCAGTTCTGCCCCATCGTTTACACCCTTACAGAGTACGATCTGACCATTCATTTCAATCTCGCCCTCATAAAAACGGCGGATTTTATCCAGCGCTTCTCCTGCAAACCGGTTATGCAGCATCTCACAGCGCAATTCCGGATTCATCGTATGCACAGACACATTGATCGGCGCCAGTTTATAACGAATAATTCGATCTGCATCCTCATCTTTCATATTTGTCAGGGTCACATAGTTTCCCTGCAGGAAAGACAGTCGCGAATCATCATCCTTAAAATACAAAGTCTCCCTCATATTGGGTGGCATCTGATCAATGAAGCAAAAAATACATTTATTGTAACAGGATTTATAATCATCCATCAGACCGTTTTCAAAAACAATCCCCGGATCCTCGTAATAATCTTTCTCTATCTCCAGTTCCCATTCTTCTCCGTTTGGTTTACGGATCAGCAAAGTCAACAGTACATCGTTAATCAGAAAATGATAATCAAAAACATCCTGAATCGGCTTTCCGTTTACTTCCAGCAGGACATCGCCCGCCTCGATTCCCATCTCTTCTGCGATACTTCCCGGTTCGATGCCGTCGATTTTGTGTTCTTTAAATTTCATCTATTTCATCCTTTCGTTCTGTACCATTGTACCCAATTTGTGAAATAACATCAACCTTTTTTATTTTTCTGCGTCATAAAAGAGGTGTGCCACCGAAGTGACACACCTCTTATTATAAGTGCGCCTTGCGGCGCACGTTTCTAACGGGTGAAAGTCCCTAATCC
>CAVEOS010000006.1:13439-70528 GCA_963617435.1 Lachnospiraceae bacterium | reverse complement strand
CCACCCCTCAAGATTGAGGGGCAAGGGGAGTTGAATAGGCGAAGCCTATTTTTTATGAAGGTAGCGGCCATATATGAGATATGCGCCACCAAGCACAATGATCGAAATGATCATCATTAAAATTCCATTCATGAAATTTTCACCTGCTCTCTTTCTATTTTTTGATGTTTCAGGAATTGCATCCTGTATTCTGTGAAAAAATGTCCGGCGCAGAAAAATACCGGGTCACATTTTTATAAAATCCATAATATACACATTCCGTTGGCATCGTCAAGAAAAAATGTGGATAAATTAACGTAGTGACACATTAGTACGTTAAAATGCGCAGTCCTATCTGTTCACGCATAGATTCACGCATGGTTCATGTAGGGTTCACGCATAGATTCACGTATAGATTCACGTATGCTTCCCGCATGGGATGCGATCAATCACTTTTCATTATGGATAAAAAGTGCTATACTGTCTTAGAAAATGCCTTTTGGTCAGTCCAAAGGCGGCAGATTTTTATTCAAAGGAGTACATAATTAATGGGAGAGAAAACAAAAGAAAGTTTTTTTACAAAAGATCCGACGTTTTACCGGACATTATTCCCGCTTTTGATTACCGTTGCATTACAGAATATCGTAGCCTACAGCGTAAATATGGCAGATAATATCATGCTCGGCAGCTACAGTCAGAGTGCATTATCAGGAGCGGCAACCGTCAACCAGATTTTTTTCATGGTACAGCAGATCACCCTCGGGATCGGGGAGGGATTTGTCGTCCTGGGTGCCCAGTACTGGGGACAGGGAAGGATGCAGCCGATCCGCAAGCTGACCGGTATCGCATTAAAACTCGGTCTGATCTGCGGTATTATCACGATCCTGATCTGTACGTTTATCCCGCATCTGGTAATTTCTATTTTTACGAATGATCCGGAGATCATCGCAGAAGGTGTATCTTATCTTGGAATCATCAAGTATACTTTCCTGTTGTTTATCATCACAAACGTGCTGATGGCGGCACTGCGCTGCGTGGAGACCGTAAAGATTTCCTTTTATATCTCCATCGTTTCGCTGATCGTGAACGTGGGGATCAACTACGTGCTGATTTTCGGACGTTTCGGTGCGCCGGAACTCGGCATCCGTGGTGCAGCGATCGGAACACTGATCGCACGTATTGTGGAACTTGGCATTGTTATCATCTATATGCTGAAATTTGATAAAAAATTAAAATTATTCAGCGAAAACTTCCTAAAATTTGATGCAGGATTACGCCGCGATTATACAAAAGTAGAGATCCCGGTTATGCTCTCACAGGTTCTGTGGGCGATTTCTGTGCCGTTCCAGACTGCAATCCTGGGACATCTCTCATCCGATGCCATCGCAGCAAACTCCGTGGCTACCACTTTTTACCAGTACCTGAAAGTAATTGTTGTGGCAATGTCATCCTCTTCGGCAGTTATGATCGGTTCAGCGGTCGGCCGCGGTGACATGAAACGGATCAAATCCGATGCCCGTACCCTTGCGGTGATCGATGTGCTGATCGGAGCAGCCCTAGGAATTGCATTATTCTTACTGAGAAAACCGCTGCTGACGCTTTACAGCCTGAATGATTCCGCATTGGTCATGGCAGACCAGCTGATCATTGTCATGAGTTTTATCATGGTAGGAATGTCCTATCAGATGCCGGTAAGCATGGGAATCATCCGTGGCGGCGGCGACACGAAATTCACGATGATCATGAATATGATCAGTACATGGGCGATCGTGATCCCGTTGTCTTTCATGAGTGCTTTCTGGTGGCACTGGTCCGTTGTGGGCGTTGTCATTATGATCCAGTCCGACCAGGTATTTAAAGGACTGCCGACATTCTTGCGTTTCCGCAGCTATAAGTGGGTGAAAAAACTGACGCGTGAGGATGCGTAGACAGAACAGGCCCCATGCGTGAAAACATGATAAATGAGGTTACATAAAGCATATTTCATAGAAAAATGCCCGGGAATCTATGAATTTGGATCAGATTCATAGATTCATAACGAGATATTTCACAATAAATTAAGAAATGTTTTATGATGAGTATGTTACAATTAGGAGAACAGTGACAGATTGCAGGATTGCAAAAAGGTGCGGGAAACGTATCCCATGCGCATCATGATGCACGTCCCGCAGCAGGAATGCCGGGGCTTTCCTGACCAATATTGACTAATATGTTGTAGAAGACAGGTTTGTTTCAAAACTGAAGGAATACCAAAAATCCCCGAAAGGAGTAAACGTATGGCATCTAAAAAGAAAAAAATACGTTCACATGTCAAACGTGTGAAGTTACAGCAGAAAAAAGATCCGGTTTCAAAGGAAAAATATCGAAAGCGGCTGAAAGTGGCCCGCAGAAAGGACTTTTTCCGCAGGTTGAGGAATGTACTGATCGTTCTGGTGATCGCTTTCCTGGCAATGTTTGCAGGCGGCAATATGATGCTGAAGAAAGTGACCGGACAGAATCTGTTCCAGATCGCGAAAGAAGCAAAACAGATGGTAGATGACAGTACCGCAGAGACCTTCCGTCTGGCGCAGACGTCCTATATTTATAGTGCGGACGGCACGCAGCTTGCGGCTCTGGCGGCAGAGGATGACGCGACCTATCTCGAATACAAGGATATCCCGGCGGATGTGGTGAATGCATTTGTGGCGGTGGAGGACCGTACTTTCTGGCACAACAAAGGTGTGGATTTCAAAGGAATAGCCCGAGTCTGCCTGAATTATGTCAAGACAAAAGGTCAGGTGGCAGAAGGCGCCAGCACGATCACCCAGCAGCTTGCCAGAGGTACTTTCCTGACGAACGAAAAGACCATGTCACGAAAGATCAAGGAGATCTTTATCGCATGGGAGTTGAATAAAAAGTACAGCAAAGAGCAGATTATGGAGTTTTATTGCAACAGCTGTTGCTTCGCGAACGGTATTTACGGCGTGGAGGATGCTTCGCAGAAATATTTCGGTGTGGATGTCAATGATCTGACGCTTTCCCAGGCGGCCTATATCTGTGCGATCCCGAACAGGCCGGAGTACTACAATCCGCTGAAAAACAGTGAAAATGCGATCTCCAGAAGAAATAAGATTCTCGAAGATATGTATGAGTGTGGTTATATCACGAAAGATGCGGGAGAATCTGCGCTGTCAGAGACCATTCAGGTAGCTGCTGTCAGCGATGAAGAGACGACATTTTATAATTATGAAGTAACTTATGCAATCGACTGTACGGTTCGTTATCTGATGAAACTGGATGGATTTGAGTTCCAGTATCATTTCGATGACGATAATGATTATACAGAGTATTATAATAATTACGACGAGGCTTACAAACAGGCAAAACATAAACTCTATACCGGCGGTTACAAGATCACAACGACCATGGATCTGAAAGCACAGAAAAATCTGCAGAAGATCCTGGATAAGGAACTGGCTTTTAATACCGACTTGAAAGCAGATTCGGACGTATACGGATTCCAGGGAGCGATGACGGTCATTGATAACGAGACCGGAAAAGTAGTAGCTATGATCGGCGGACGTTCCCAGGACGCGATCTCACAGACCTATTCCCTGAACCGCGGATATCAGAGTTACGCACAGCCGGGAAGTGCCATCAAGCCGCTGGTTGTCTATACTCCGGCTCTGGAAGAAGGTTATGATGCGGATTCTACGCTGCAGGAAATTGACGTGGATACAGCAAAGAAAAGCACTTCTGCGGAGATCAAAAAAATGACAGGTGAGAAATATACCCTGCGTCGTGCGGTTGAGCTGAGTAAAAATGGCTGCGCTTATTCCCTGTATAATGAGATCACACCGAAGGTGGGACTTTCTTATATCGAGAATATGAATTTTACAAAGATTGTCCCAAGCGATTACAACCTGAGTTCCGGACTTGGCGGCGTGACAAAGGGTGTAACAAATGTGGAGATGGCGAATGCCTACGCAACGCTTGCAAATCATGGTAAATATACGCAGACAGACTGTATTTCCTCTATCCAGGATGCGGACGGCAATGAAATCTATGAAGAACCGGAAAGCAGGCAGGTATATAAGGAGACCGCAGCCGATCAGATGACAGATATTTTGAAAGGTGTATTTACAGCAAGCAAGGCGACAGCCGTAAGCCTGAAGTGGTACAGCTCTACTGACATGGAAGCAGCAGGAAAGACGGGAACCACAAATGACAATAAAGCCGCTTATTTCTGCGGATATACACCATATTATACCATTGCGGTATGGGTTGGTTACGATCAGCCGCAGTCCGTGAAAGGACTCAGCGGCGGTACTTATCCGGCATATATCTGGAAAGAGGCAATGCTTTACATGATCGACGGACTGGATACAAAGGAGTTTGAACTGACGGAAAGTTCTTCATCCAGCCATAAAAATGTGGTATCTGAAGAGACGCAGACTACAGAAGAAACGACAGAGCAGACAACTGTGGAGACCACAGACGGAACGACGGATGCGACCACAGAACAGCAAAACCAGAATCAGGATACGCAGACGACAACAGGAAATAATACACAGACACAGAGTGTCATTGACGGAGATGTCCCGGATGACACGGAAGATATTTCCGGCGGCACGATTTCGTCAAATCCGAAACCAGGCAGCAGTGAGACAGGATCGGACAGTTCCCACAGCAGTGGAACAGGAAGTGATGACGGAAGCAGTGCAAGTGACGGATCAGCAACACAACAATAAAAATGATATCAGGGTCTGAGGAACCGAAAGCATTTCGTGCAAGAGCGATGAGCTTTTGACCTTTTATCTCCTGAGATAAGACAGCTAAAAATTCAGCAGCGGATATTTATGATTCGCTGCTGAACGTGTATCATACGAAAAATGAGTTCCATTCTGGCAGATAATGTGCTGTCAGATGCTTTCGGCAGTGTGCAATCATGTCCTGTCAGTGGCATGTCAAAAAGCTATAGCAGTGACGGGAAGCAGAGCGATATCAGCGGTGCGCAGCAGCATGATATCAGCAGCGGGATTTAATGGAATCTGAGAAAGGGTAGATGAGATGAAAGAGATTTATCAGGTAAAACATGTGACCGGACCGGTAAACTGGGAAACCGATGTGCCGGGATCAAAAAGTATTACAAACAGGGCTTTGCTCCTGGCGGCACTCTGTGACGGGCCGGTGCAGTTAAAAGGGGTATTATTCAGTGATGATTCCAGACATTTTCTGAGTTCCCTGCAGTCACTGGGATATGAAGTACAGATAGATGAGCAGAACGCAGTCGTACAGGTAAATGGAAACGGCGGCATCCTCCCGGTGCATTCCGGTGAGATCCATGTGGGAAGTGCGGGAACTGCAGCCCGTTTCCTGACAGCGATGCTTGGCGTATCGGAAGGAACCTTTGTCATCAATGCATCCGAACAGATGCAAAAACGGCCAATGCAGCCACTTTTTGAGGCATTGATCTCGCTGGGAGCCGACGTGGAATGGCTGGGAGAGACCTGGCATCTCCCGGTTCGAATTACCGGTGCGGGTGCACGTATCCGAAGTCTTGAGCAGGAGGCGGTACTGGAGCTTGATATCAGCACAAGTACCCAGTTTTTAAGCGCTTTTTTATTGATCGCGCCGATGTTTCCGCATGGCATACGGATCCGCATTACCAGTGGAAAAAAAGACGGTTCCTACATCCGGATCACACGGAAAATGATGCAGGAATTTGGTGTGGAAGCCGCTTTTGACGGCTGCGATTATACTGTGGCAGCATCGGGGGGATATGAAAAGCGTATTTATCAGATTGAACCGGACGTATCCGGCGCCTGCTATTTTTACGCGGCTGCGGCAATGACCGGCGGTACAGCAAAAGTACATCATGTACACTGGGACAGCATGCAGGGTGACATGAAATTCCTGCGTTTGCTGGAGCAGATGGGATGTACACTGACAGAAGAGTCCGATGGAATCCGTCTGACAGGCCCATCCGATGGATTAAAAGGTCTGGAAGTGAACATGAACGACTTTTCCGATCAGGCCTTAACCTTAGCTGCCATCGTCCCGTACGCATCTTCCGATGTAAAAATCACACATATTGGACATATCCGGGGACAGGAATGTGACCGCCTGCATGCGATCGTGACAAATCTGGAAAAAGCCGGAATTGCCTGTGAGGAAGGGGAAGACTGGGTGTGCATCCATCCGGGAAAACCACAGCCCTGCCAGATCGAAACCTTTGAGGATCACCGGGTAGCCATGGCATTTGCCATTATGGGACTGGGCTGTGACGGCATTGAAATCCTGAATCCGGGATGCTGCAAAAAAACATTCGAAAATTATTTTGAAGTATTGGATTGTCTCCTGAATCCGGGAAATGTTGATTGAATCAGCATTTCATCAGGAAATATAGTAAAAGACAACAGGCAGAAAAAATGTCATTTCTTATGAACAGACAGTGAGGAAATTTATTTTTTCGAAAATAAAGAGAGGAAACAGAAAAATTTGTCTCACTTTTGTCTGTATCAATATGATAGGATGGAAGTAACTTAGTGGATGATTGTAGTTTTACAGTGAAAGAAGGAGAAGAAGAATATGGATATTGTACTATTTTTTGGATTACTCAGCAATATCGTAACAGAATTGCGCAAGAAAGGTGAAAATAAAAAAGCAGATGAGCTTTCCGGTGTGATGAAAGAAATAGCAGCCAATGAACAGCTCAAGACAGAACAGAAGAAGCATCTTGAAGATGGCATCAAGCGTGCCAAGAGCGGCAGCTACATAAACATTGTGAGCGATTATTATGATAATAAGGATAATGTGTTGGATAGATGTTTCTTTATTACGAAGAAAGGGACAATGCAGCCGGCAGAACTTGCAGCACAAGATTCCAGACCTGAAACTGCAAAGTTACTTGATGAAAAAATGAAGGAAGAAACGTTGTTTTTTCAACGTTCCCTGGATGGCACTGAGTGGAAGCTGTACCAAATGCAGAGAACCAAAAAGAAAGTTTCGGTATATGTTGTAGATTACGGAGAAGTGGTAATTGAGGTGCAGATGAATGTACCGGTTCTTGTTGAGGGAAAAGTGAGAGACAGGCTGTTGAATGACTATCATGTGAGTAATGAAGAATTAGCCAAGCATACGACAGGTAAGAATTATCTCTGGGAAAAGAAATTACGTGATTATAACAGTCCGTATGATAAGCTTGAAGACCGCCTGCATCTTCTGAATAATCCGAATGGCAAAAAGATAGAGGAGCGCCGGAAGGAGATAAAATGTCTGGATAAATATCTGGGAGAGAAAAACAAGAATATAGAGATTAATACGCTACAGCCGGGATTACATGGATATGATGCAGATGCTTTGGAGACGCTGCTGATCTGTTCGAATATGTCACCTGAGGCGAAAAAGGATTTGGAAAGCAAAAAAGATCCGAGTGAAGATTACAAAAAGTATCTGTCCATGACAGCGGGACAGCAGAAGTTCAGAGTGGATACCAGCTATAGCCTGCATATGCTCAACGACGTATACAGGAAAGGAGATAACAGGGCAAGTGAACTGGTTGGAGCAATTCTGACAGGGCGTAGAGAACTCACGAGAATTTTGGATATAGAAGAAGATGCCACGCGGAATAAAGAACTTGGAAAACTTATCCGGGAGGCGCTGGATGGTTTTGCACTCCAACTGCCAGGGAAGGCAGTTACTTCGTGGGATGTGTATGCGGCACCGATCTGTTTGGACCGGATTCTGAAGCTGTTGGACGGGAAAGAAGAACTTCGAAAAGCGGTTGGACTTACAGAGGAAGAACGCAACTACTATGAGGCAGCAGTCAGAGTAGGAAATTATCATCGGGAATACCAGCAGATACTTACTGATGCGAGAAAAAATGAAAGATTTGAAAACAAAGAAGATTTTGTCAGCAAAATGCTTACCTATCAGCTGATCACTCAGATGGAGCTGATGAATCAGAAATTTCAGGAGAATACCAGACAGGATTCTCCTCTTGCTGAAGGGGGGAATGTAAAGCATTTGGCAATCAGACAGCTGGATAACGAAATAAAACAGTTCAGATCCAGAATTCCACTCCCATTGCTTCAGGTTGCAAGGCAGAAGAGTGGTTTGCAACAATTAGTGACAGATATGCAGGCATATGTTAAGACACTGGGAATTTATGATGAATATATGAAGATGTCTGACACTGATTTTATCCAAAATGTAGTTCTTGGACCACCGTCTAATGTAATGGACTCCGGGAAACTGATGAAAGAGTTTCAGGATAAATGCAAAGACTACCAGTATGATTCCGGGAATGGTGTTGCGGACTGGTACATTGGCACCTATATGGACTGGGAGCGGACAGCCGATGCCCACAAACAGTTCAATGATGATCCGAAAACTCTGGCAAACAAAGTGAGGGAAGAGCACAGAAGATGTTCGCAGGATCCTTACAGCCTGGAATCACCCAAGGATGTGATGCAATCACTCAGGAAGAATATTGATGCCGCATGGAAATCTGCCCATGGTGAGTCGTTGAAATGGAAACTGACCGGAAAGTACAAGATCATGCACAGCAAGCTTGAAGAAATCAAAGATTATCTGGATAGCCATAAGGGTACGACTACTGTGGATAAGAAAAAACTGGAATCAATGATGAAAGAATTGTCGGATGCCAGCCGTGGGTACCTTGGCTCTAAATACAGAAATCATACATATGACAGTAAGAGTAATGCATCTCCTGATAGATTGAGCGAAACTGGAAAGAAACGTTTTGATGCGGCATTGGATGTTGAAATCGTGGCTCAGGACAGCCTCGCAAAACTTCAGAAGATGACCCGTTACACGGATTTCTTCAGCAGTATCAGTGGTGAGCCATTCGAGAGTTTTGATGTTGAGAAAATGGCACAGATGGCAGACTCGCTTTATGTAAATGGCAGGAATTATATGGATCTGAAAGGCTGGACAGAACTTGATGAATTGAAACTGTCCGTATTCTGCCAGGATATGGAGAAATACAGGAAAGATCCGATGATCCAGCTGGATCGTGCGAAGTGGAATGATCCGCTGGCAGCATTTACCCCGGTATTATTCGGTGGGGAGACGCCTGACGAAATTGCAGCGAAGAAAAAATATGCAGATCAACTTACAGGTAAAAAAAAGCAGAATATAGAAGCGGCACTTAAGATACAGAGTGCAACAAATCCCGAAAAAAATGACCCGGTATTGGTACTTTTTAGTCGAAATGATGAGATACATGGAGATACCTTCTGGAAGGATGGTTACAATATAAAATATAGTAATCTGGGTTATCAGGGAAGAGAACGTCTGGGTCTGACCAAAGCCATTCTGTTAAATCGTATGAGTCTGGATGAAATCAATGATCCGAATTCAAAAGTAGAGGAAAAGCAGAAGGTACTGAACGAACTGCGGGAAGTGGCAAACCATGGAAGTTCATTGTCAGATCAGGACCGTGAAGAAAAATGGTCATCTCTGCTGAAAGAAGCTTATGAGGGAATTAAAAAGTGTCCGATGAAGCCGATTGATGTCAATGATTTAGAAACCTGTGTTCAGAATGTAAAAGTAAATACGATGATTGGGCATATGGAAACAGATTTATACCAGATAATAGAGAGGAATAAAGAGAAAAGTACTTATTGTAAAAATGTGTATTCATCAGAGGATTCAAATGTAGTAAATATGCATAAAAAAATGGTAAGATATAGCATGAGCATACGACAGAAACTCTCTGCTACGGATAGGAATCTGGTAAGTTCTGTTTGTCCAAAGACATTTGCAACTCAGAATGCTATTGACAAAAAAGGGGTGGAATGGAAAGATGAGCTGACTTGGTTGCAGGATGAAAGAGTAAAGTATCAGGAGTATGTCAAAACGTATGATGATGCTGACAGTTTAAGATTGCATGTGAATGAAGGGGATCCATATAGTAAAGTACTTTACATGGATTATTATGACCAATACGAAAAGGCTAATGATGCGAAAACTAAAAATAAATGGAATGAGAAGATTCTGGACTTAGTTGATAAGCTGGATAAAAAACACAGGATTGAGGAGATAATGAAGCAGTTTGACAGTATGCTGCAAGTTAAGGGGGATGAACCAAGGGTGGAAAATCCCATCGTGATCGAAAAGAGCGACCCTATCCTTGATACAATGGCAGAGTACGATAAGCCGTATAATGTTCTTTACGAAATGCTGAATCCGGATAGGAACGGTAACATCAAACTGGTTCAGGAGACAATCCGCCTGAATGGAGGACGTGGAAATAAGTGCGAGAAAGCAGTCAATAAAGCTTTCGCAAAGATCGCAAAGACGTATACAGAAATTCATGCTTTTGTATGTGAACAGATTGCTGATATGGATGTCAACAGCGAAAACGAAGCGGAAAAAGAAAAACTGAAAAACCTGCGCGAAATCCGTGATCAGCTGGAAGAACTGCCGATTACCCCGAGGAGATATACAACACTTCTGGAGGCTGTGGATCTGCTTCGGACACCGCCGCAACCAGACTCCATAAAAGATCAGAAACGTCTTCGCTGCGTATGTGACGCACTGAATAAGTATGTACCGGGACTGTTGGAGAATAAAAAGATGCGAAAGGATTTCAGTGCTGCAGAGAAACTGGATCTGGCAATGCTTTTTTCCTGTAAGAGTCTGATGAAAATCACGGATGGAAAGATCACAGATCCACCAATACAGGAGAACATTTTCAGACGCTCACTAAACCTGCTGAAACTCTCGAAGGAATATGATGGCAGCGAACGCATTTCCAAGACATATTGCTTTGAAGCTGAACGTGAAATGGATGATAAAGGGCTTAAGCTTATTACAACTCTGGTTGAATTGCGTAGCAGACTCAAAAATCCGGCAATATACAAACATATGAAACTCAATAATCTGAACAATGAGCCTTGGAGAGCCTTGCGTACAGATGTCAATGCCACTGTAAAAGACCGAATCAAAAATGAAGAAGACATGATGAAAGCGAAAAATAAAAATCAGGAAATACAGGCACAGAATGGACCGGTCAGAGTAAATTAGGGAAATGCTGATGAAATCATCTTCAGCGCCGGATTTGCACCACAGAGCAGCAAATTCCCCTGTGGAATGTAGACTTGCAAAGATGCACAGATGAATATGTCATGCGTTGTATGACGTGAATCTCGCAGCAAGAATGACGAGGGCATTCTTCAACAGAAAATGATCGTAAAAGGTTCAGTTAAAAAAATTATAAAAAGAGGCAATCTGTTAAATAATTGACAGAATATGCGAAAGGGTGTACAATTCAAGTCGATATAGAAAAATAGTTCTGGCACAGAGGTATCTTATTTTGCAAGAGAGATTATCCTGTGAAATGAAAATATCTCGCACGGATCGCGCTGCGACAGAGAGGTAAAATGTTGGGTTTTGAACCGCCTGCCAGATAATATCGGCAGAAATCCGGGATCGGATATCATGGATCGGCACTGGTTGGCAATCATGCGAAAAGCGCCGAAAATGTCAGAGGGAGGACAGATATCATGGCAAGAAGAAAGACATCAAATGTACATACAGAAAAGACAACAGCCCAGAAAGCTGAGACATCAAAAACGGCTGTAGAAGAAAAAGCAGCAGAAGTGAAAGAAGCTGTAAAAGAGACAGCAGTAAAAGCAGAAGAAGTTGCCAAACAGACAGTCGAAAAAGCAGCAGAGAAGGCAACTGAAGCTACAGCAGAAGTGAAAAAAGCCGCTAAAGAAGCAGTTGGGAAAGCTGCGGAAAAGGCTGCAGAGACAGCAGCAGAGGTGAAAGAAGCTGCCAAAGAGACAACAGAGAAAGCAACAGAGAAAAAAGCAGAAGTAAAAGAAGCTGCAAAAGAGGCAGTAGAAAAGACAGCAAAAGCTGCAAAAACATCTGTGAAAAAGACAGCTGCAAAAGCAAAAACTGCTACAACTAAAAAAGCAGCAGAGACAAAGAAAGCTGTAAAAGAGAAAGCAGATGAAGTAAAGGCAGAAACAAAGAGAAAAGTGACAAGAAAACCGACCAAGAAGATTGTGTTGCAATATCTTGGCAAAGAATTTGATGAGGCTGAATTGACAGAGCGTGCGATTGCACAGTTCAACTCCGTAGAAGGCGGCGTAGCAGTAAAAACAATTACTATGTATCTGAAACCGGAAGAAGATGCAGCTTACTATGTCATCAATGACCAGTACACAGGCCGCGTTGACTTTTAGATTGTATAAAATTTGATAGTTATTAATACGAAATCGGAGAATCTTTCCATGGCAGCTAGTCGTGCGCTACCCTCATTTCACGGTGGTTTCATCGCGCTCGTTCTCAGCTCCTATAGAAGCTGGTCGCTTTCCACTCGCGCAAAACCTTGTGAAAATCGGTCGCTTACTTAATCGCTTGCCCTGGAAAGATTCTCCGATTTCTTTATTTAAATTAACCTATTGTACCATTTGAAATAAATTATGCTTGCTTCGATGACGAAAATCAATCTGCTTCCCTGTTCTGGTATTTTGATGTCAGCTTACGCTGACGGCGAAGAACTCAAGAGCAGTTATAGCATAGGTGTTACTGTGTAAATGGTATTAATTTCATAATGTAAATAGAAAATCAGAGAAAGGTTCCTCGACGAGCGATTAAGCGAACGACTGAGTTTTGCGAGTTTTGCGCGAGCGGGAAACGACCAGCTTTTATCGGAGTTGGAAGTGAGCGCGATAAAACCGAAGCAAAACGAGGGCAGTGAACGTCTAGCGAGCGAGGAACCTTTCTCTGATTTTTTTCACATATTAAATTTTAGCCATTACTCCTGACCCTGTTTGATTTCCCCGCGTTCGCAACGATTTCCCCAGGAATCAATGAGTTCTCCGTCGCGGTAAACACAGATGATCTCGCAGTGGTTTGCACAATTCGGACAAACAACTTCCCGTGTCACAAATTCCATATCTGCCACATCAAAGCTGAACGGTTTCTCAATGCCGCATCCCAGTGCAAGGATCGCAGCACCGTAACATCCCATCAGATGTCCGTTTTCATCTACAATGATCTCTTCTCCCAGTGAGTCTGCAAAGGCTTTTACAACGCCTTCGTTTTTACTTACACCACCCTGGAATACGATCGGCGGAAGGATTTTTTTACCTTTTCCGATATTGTTTAAGTAGTTATTTGCAACGGCATTACACAGGCCGGCAATGATATCTTCTTTTTTATGTCCCATCTGGATTTTATGAACGAGGTCGGACTCTGCAAATACGGTACAGCGGGCTGCGATCGGAGTCGGATTTTTGCTTCCGAGAGCGATTTTTCCGAATTCTTCTACTTCCACACCAAGACGGCGCGCCTGGCTGGAGAGGAAAGAACCGGTTCCGGCTGCACACAGGGTATTCATCGCGTAATCCACAGCGACACCGTTTTCCACACAGATGATCTTGGAATCCTGTCCACCGATCTCAAGGATAGTGCGGACATCCGGATGCAAGGTTGTGGTTCCAACCGCATGGGCTGTGATCTCATTTTTTACAATGCTTGCGTTGCACATGGCACCGACAAGTTTACGGGCACTTCCGGTTGTTCCGGCGGCAACGACTTTATATTCATTCTGATCAATTTTTTCTCCAAGGGCAGCGATTACTTTTTTTGCAGCGCCCATCGGATTTCCCTCAGTCCAGAGATAAATTCCGGCGAGGATATTTTTTTCTTCATCGATAATGACACCTTTGGTGGAAATAGATCCGATGTCAATTCCTAAATATGCTTTTTTCAAGATTCTGTTACTTCCTTTCTCATGGCGATCATATCATAAAATGCTTCCAGTCGGGTCTCGATACCGGTATCACTGGTCTGGGTGTCATAGTTTAAGTACAGCACCGGGATCTTGTAATCGGAGCTGATGTTGTGGAGTACCGGAACGGCATCCATCTCTGGTGTACAACCGAAGGATTTTACATGAACCAGTCCGTCAAAGCCTTTCTCGGCATAATGTTCAGCCAGGGCGATGGTGGAGATACTGGAACTTCCCATGTCAAATTTGGTATATTTGCTGGAAAGCTTTTTCTGGATATTGACCCAGAGGGAAGATGGGAATTTGTACAGGTCGTAGGTGAGGTAGCCTTTTAATTTCTTCAGGGTTCCCTCATCCGGACAGAGCAGCACACTGTTGGAAAGGTTCATCCAGCGGTGTACTTCCGCACCCATCTGGGCGATTTTTTTCTCGATTTCATGGTTGGAATAAGGATCCATAATGGTGAAATATTCACCGACCACACCAACACGCAGCGGATGCTCTGGTTTGTTTTTCGGAATGGTATCAAAGTCTGCGAGGGTCTGTTTGTAAATGCGGTTGACATCCTTTAATCCTTTGGCTTTGCGAAGCTGCGCCAGAAAACGGTTGTATACTTTATCATAAGAGCCCTTTTCAATCTCAAAGCCCATGTTCTGACGGTAATTGTCTTCCACTTTGTCGATAACGGTGATCATTCTGGCTGTGGCCGGCAGCGCTTTTACCATCTGAAGCATGGATGCCTTCGGGGCAAACTGCTTCATGCCTTTTAACATGCCAATCAGATTTTTGTAGCGGAAAAGGGTTAAGTTGAACATGTCAAAATCGTAACCCATATCCTTTAAAATCTGTTCATGAAGTTCACCGTAGTAGCCCAGACGACAGGTTCCACCGGTCTGGATCAGAACGTTGGCGCCCTGCTCTAAGGCTTCGATGTAACAGCCCATCATGCATTTGAATGGCGCACAGACGAAGTCCGGGCTGTATTTTGCACCAAGTTCAATGGTTCGTTTGGTCATGGTAGGCGGGGCCAGATATTCCAGATGCAGACCGTTGTTTACAAAGTACTGGATCGGAATGTCATAGTTTCCCAGCTGCGGGTAACAGAGTTTATATTTCTTTTCCGGCATTACAGACGTGCCTCCTTTCGGAAACGGATAATATCAATAAAGCTTTCCAGACGGGTCTCGATACCGGCATTTCCGTCCTGGCTGTCAAGCAGCAGATTCAGGATCGGACGGTCTTTGATTCGTCGGATGATCATCTCGTTGACCATGGAATCAGGTCCACACGGGAATGCGGTAAGCAGGATAATACCATCCACATTGCTGTGATATTTGGAAATCGCGCCAAGCAGTTCACGGTTCATAATCCACGGAACGGCTTTGCAGATATTCAGGGAATCCGTTTGTGCCTGTTTTAAATCTACGGCATCGGAGCAGATTGGAACAGCATCCAGCTGTTCAATTCCTTTCATGATCGGTTTTCCGATATATTCATCATAGAGGTTGTAGCTGTGTCCGACCACAAGGATTTTGATTCGGTCATCGTGCAGTTTGGCTTCCTCTTCCTGAATGTGTTTCTCATGTGCTTCCTGCCATGCGGCATATGCCTTTTGGTAAGCTTCTTTTGCCTGGCTTTCGGAAGCACCAAGGGAAACTGCCAGATTTACGTAAGCCTGCTCCTCCGGACATTTCTGCTGAAGATCCACGTTGCAGGTGATGAAGTTGATATCATGATCGCGGAAGGTATTTGCAGCCATGTCATACAGCGCCTCGAAACGGGAGCACATGACACCGTCTTTTCCGTAGTTTGCGATACGCGGAACAAAGACTGCGTCACATTTTCCTTCCAGTGCGGAGACATGACCGAAAAATAATTTGCTGGAGAGGCAGTTTTCGTCGATGGCGTAGTGGCTGCCTGCATCCATAAGTGTCTTATTTGTATGTGGGCTTGCGATGATCTCGTGACCAAGTTCCCGGAAAAAAGTTTCCCAGAGAACATGGTAACGATAATAAAGTAAAGCCCGTGGTATTCCGATTTTCATATTTTATATACATCCATTCTTTTTAAAATAATTCAGATAAGCGGTAAACAGCTTCTCATCCACCGGTGGACAGCTGATGCCGGACTGATTCAGCAGGACATTTGCTTTTGTACAGTCATAAATGGTATCTTTTCCCACAAAGTGGCGCAGGACACCAGGGTTGGCGTCGGTGCCGCTTTCAAACAGGCAGGCCAGTAAAGTCAGTGCATTTTCTGATGCGGTGGCCTGTTTCAATTTGCTCTTCCATGCGCCAAACGTAATGTAGCGCACCGGATAACCGTTGGCACGGATATAGGAGACGGCCTTTTTCACCGGGACCGGTTCCGGGTTGACCAGATTGAAGGCCTGATCCATGGCTTCCGGTTTGCGGGAAATGAAGCAGATCGCATCCGCTACGAAATCTACCGGTGTCATATGCATGCAGTAGCTTGTGCGCGGGATCGCCTGCATCTGGATCGTTCCGACGATCATACGGCTGACCATGTCATCCATTTCCCAGATGCCGTTGGCTGCGCCGGTGATATCGCCAGGACGATAGATCACGGTGTGCAGTCCGCGTTTCTGCGCGATTCCTACCAGTTTTTCTGATACCCATTTTGTCTCAGAATAAGCAAGGGAGAAACCGTGTGCGGTATTCAGCGGATCATTTTCATAAACCCGTTTGCCCTTGTTATTCGGGGTGTCATAGACACTGTAGGAAGATACATAGTGGTAATATTTTGGCTTGCCGGCACAGGCAAGCCGCAGTGTTTCGACGGTTCCGTGTACGTTGGTCTCTTTCAGGAACTCATACGGGAAAATGAAGTTCAGCAGGGCACCGTTGTGGTAGATGACTTGGATCTTCTCCGTCAATTCCTGCCACAGTTTTTCGGAAAGACCGAATTTTTCAGTGGAGAGATCACCGATGACCGGATGTAAAAATGCGCGGAAATCCTCGTTCCAGCATTCATAATGCTTCATGTTGTTTACCAGACGCTTCAGACCGGCTTCTTCAGAATCTGCACGCACCAGACAGTACAGGTTCAGTCCGTCATGCGGATACTGTGTCAGGATCGCACGGATGAGCTGCGCACCGAGGAATCCGGTAGCACCCGTCAGCAGGATATTTCTGCAGTCCTGCGGAGCAGTATCGTAACTTCCTGTCGGGGCGATGGACGGATCAAGATGACATTCCTGCTCCAGATCCACTGCCTTGGACACCCCTTTTCCACCGGTCAGCACCCGGCGGACATAGTTGGCCACACCGGAGACGGAGGAGTCCAAAAGCACTTCTCTCAGATCCAGTTTGACATGGAAGCGTTCTTCAATTTTATTGACCAGCTCAAATCCCATCAGGGAATCACCGCCAAGCTCCAGGAAAGAGTCTGTGAGGTTGTACTGCTCAATATTCAAAACTTTTTCAAATACAGATTTTACCTGAAGCAGGATCTCATCTGCTTTATCGATGGATTTGTCGATAATCGTGGTTTCCCCGCTGCTGGTACGGTATGCATGACTGCTGTGCAGGATCTGTAATTTGCCCTGTTGATACAGTTCCCGGGCTTTCAGCATCTGAAGCTTACTGTTGTCCGTACGCGGGATCGCGCCTCTTGGCACAAAAATAATATCGTAGAAGGAAAATCCAAAACGCTCGGATACCGCCGCATTGATCTGGCTGACCCGTTTCTGGAAATCTTCCTCCGGTTTGGATTCTACCACGGCAATGACACGCTCTTTGTCACCATCGTTGGTGGAGAAAAATCCGAATGCGGTGGTAGCCAGAGCCGGAACCTTCTGCATGATCAGGGCCTGCAGGTCACTCGGGAAGATATTGTGTCCGTTGATGATCAGCATCTCCTTGATACGTCCTGTAATGTAAAGGTGGCCTTCGTATAAAAATCCGAGGTCGCCGGTTTTGTAGAAGTTGCGTTCATAGCCTTCCAGACGCACGCGGAAGTTCGCGTTTTCCTTTAAATTGCCCCAGTAGCCGTTTGCCACGCTGTCACCGGAAATGAAGATTTCACCGATGTGCAGATTCGGATACGGTTTCTTTGTCTTTGGATTGGCAATGACCACGGTGAGGTCTTTGACCGGTTTCCCGACACTGACAATGTCTTTGACCTGCTGGCCTTCTTTTGCTTCGGTCACCAGAACCGCACGGTTTTTCTGGTAAGCTTCATAATCGAGCTTTAAGGTGCGGTAGTCCTGGCTAGCAAAGGTTGCCAGACAGACGTTTTCTGCCAGACCATAGCCGGGAGCCATGGCATTCGGGGAAAGTTGAAACAGTTCGGAGAACTTTTCAACGGTTTTTGCACTGATAAATTCAGAGCCGTTCATAAAATGGGTCACCTGAGTCAGCGGATATTTGGCTGCTTCCTCCGGCGTAAAAATACGGGTACATGCATCAAAGGCAGAACCCGGTCCCACAGTTAAAGTCAGGTTGAAGTCATGCAGCATTTTTACCCAGAGTTTTGGGTTCTCCAGAAACTGCATGGTGGATAAAAAGTATGCACAGGCATTTGTGGTGCAGATCGGCATACAGATCGTAACAACCAGACCCAGATTGTGGAAAAACGGAACCCAGGTACCGAGGGTGCCATTGTTAAAATCGTAGCATGCCTGACATTGCTCCAGGTTTTTCATCAATGCTTTCCAGGTGACGCGCACGCCCCTTGGTGCACTGGTGGAACCGGAAGTGTACTGCAGGTAAACCAGACGGTTTTCCGTGGCTTCCACAATGACGTCTTTCCGTTTGTACGGAGTCAGACGGTCTGTGTAAATACGTTTCAGCCGGATCACACTGGTAAAGGCCTCGCGGATCAGACGGCCGGTGAGACTGACACCGGATTCCTGCTCCAGGGCATAGTTGGAAATCAGTGCTTTTGGCTGACAGGATTTCAGTACGGAGATAAAACGGGCGATCTTACCTTCGTCCAGCGGCGGCGGAATGACAGTGAAAGTGACACCTGCCATCATACAGCCGAGGATCGCGTAAGTTGTGCCGTAATCCTGCATACTGAAAATGACTGCCCGGTCTCCCGGACGCAGTCCTTTTTTGCGGAGTGCATAGGCAATCTCCAGAGATTTATGATAGAGGGAGCGCATGGTGATATCCTGCATCTCCCAGTCGCCGTTTTTGTATTCCAGAAAACGGTAGATGACACGTTCCGGCGCTTTTTCGGTCTGCGCGGAAAGAATGTCAATGAGTGAGGTTATTTTTTTCATAATTGATTCTTTTATCTCCTCTGTTTTTTCTGATTTATATACAGAAACTTTTACTTACTAATAATAGTTCATTCCCCTATGCTTCGCAAGTTAAATAAGTATAAAATATTTATGGACGCAATTCACACATCATATGTATGAAAAAGAGATGTATGTTTGTTTTTATGAGCATTTCTGCCCCTTGACATTCCCACCGGATTCGCTTAGAATAACGGTTGATTACAGTTTTCAATGAAAGACATATAAATAAGAAATCGGCTGTGACAGGAAATAGTACAGATGGGAAATTCTACAGAGAGAGGATGTACATGGATTCATGTATGCTGAGACATCCTTGTTTGGAACATTTGGAACCGGGCCTTGAGCCCCGTGCGAGGAGTACGGCGTAGAACCGGCGTTAACGGTATTGAGTGGATATGCGAAGTTATGCATATAAGCAGGGTGGTACCGCCGGAATTCCGGTCCCTATGTGGGATCAGAACTCCGGTGTTTTTTATCTCATACTGAGATGAAAAAGCCATGTGAATGCGCAGCAATTCTGAGGCAGTTATTAGCTTACGCTGAATTAGAATTACGCGCCAGGTCTCATCTTGCGATCGACTTGATTTGATAGATGGTGTTAAATAAGATTATTAAAGAAATGAAAAGGAGATACAGTCATGGCAAAGGACAAAAAATTAGTAGAAGCCATTACATCTATGGATGTGGATTTTGCACAGTGGTACACAGATGTAGTAAAAAAAGCCGGATTAACCGATTATTCCAGCGTCAGAGGATGCATGGTCATCAAACCGGCAGGTTATGCGATCTGGGAGAACATCCAGAAAGAGCTTGACCGTCGTTTCAAAGAGACAGGTGTAGAGAATGTATACATGCCAATGTTCATTCCGGAAAGTCTTTTAAATGTAGAGAAAGATCACGTAGAAGGATTCGCACCGGAAGTTGCATGGGTAACACACGGTGGATTAAATCCGCTGCAGGAGCGTCTCTGTGTACGTCCGACATCTGAGACATTATTCTGTGATTTTTATAAAAATGATATTCAGTCTTACCGTGATCTTCCGAAGGTATATAACCAGTGGTGTTCCGTTGTAAGATGGGAGAAAGAGACACGTCCGTTCCTTCGTTCCAGAGAGTTCTTATGGCAGGAAGGCCATACAGCTCATGCAACAGCTGAGGAAGCAGAGGCACGTACTGTTCAGATGCTGAACCTGTACGCAGATTTCTGCGAGGAAGTACTGGCTATGCCGGTTATCCGCGGACAGAAGACAGAGAAAGAAAAATTTGCAGGTGCTGAGGCTACGTATACCATCGAGGCTCTGATGCATGACGGAAAAGCACTGCAATCCGGTACAAGTCATAACTTTGGTGATGGATTTGCAAGAGCATTCGGTATCCAGTACACAGATAAAGAGAACAAATTACAGTATGTACATCAGACATCCTGGGGGATGACCACACGTCTGATCGGTGCCATCATCATGGTTCACGGCGATAATTCCGGACTGGTTCTGCCGCCGCACATTGCACCGACACAGGTTATGGTAATCCCGATCCAGCAGAGAAAAGAAGGCGTTCTGGAGAAAGCACAGGAAATTCAGGAGCGTTTAGGCAAAGTTTGCCGTGCAAAATTAGATGATTCTGACAAGAGTCCGGGATGGAAATTCTCTGAGCAGGAGATGCGTGGTATTCCGATCCGTGTAGAGTTAGGACCGAAAGATATCGAGAACAATCAGTGTGTATTAGTTCGTCGCGATACCCGTGAAAAAACAGTTGTTTCTTTGGATGAAGTAGAGACTGTAGTTCCGGAATTATTAGAGACTATCCAGAAAGATATGTTCGAGCGTGCGAAAGCACATCGTGACGCACACATTACAGATGCTCACAATTATGACGAGTTCTGTGACGCAGTAGAAAACAAACCGGGATTCATCCGTGGTATGTGGTGCGGAGACCGCGCCTGCGAGGACAAGATCAAAGAAGAGACAGCAGCAACATCCAGATGTATGCCGTTCAACGATCAGGAGCATATTTCTGATGTGTGCGTATGCTGTGGAAAACCGGCGAAAAAACTGGTTTACTGGGGCAAAGCATACTAAAAGCTGCCACTTTTAATAGGTCTGGTATGATCGCACAGATTTGCAGAAAATATGTTATTATGTAACGCAGATCTAATGTGAAAAAAGTAGAACTTTGTTCTATTTGAAGTATTAAGTTTACAATAAAAAGTTCAGGAGGGTGCGCAATGAAGATAGAGTTACCGGAAAAAGTAAAGACCGTCATTGGTGAGCTGAAAGCACATGGCTACGATGCCTATGCGGTAGGTGGCTGTATCCGTGACAGTATCCTTGGGCGTACCCCTGGAGACTGGGATATCACTACTTCTGCCAAGCCGCAGCAGGTGAAGGCCATTTTTCCGCGGACAGTGGACACCGGCATTCAGCACGGAACCGTAACGGTTCTGATGGACAAGGAAGGTTTTGAGGTGACCACGTACCGCATTGACGGAGAATACGAGGATGCCCGTCATCCGAAAGACGTGATCTTTACGTCAAATCTGCTGGAAGATTTAAAACGCAGGGATTTCACCATCAATGCCATGGCCTACAATGACGAGACCGGTCTGGTGGATGCCTTTGACGGAATCGCAGACTTAAAGGCGAAGCGGATCCGCTGCGTTGGTGATCCAAAGGAGCGTTTTACGGAAGACGCACTGCGTATGATGCGTGCGGTCCGTTTTGCGGCGCAGCTTGGATTTACCATTGAGGATACCACCCGTCAGGCCATCTGTGATATGTCAGAAAACCTGGCAAAGATCAGTGCAGAGCGTATTCAGGTGGAATTGATAAAACTGGTGACTTCCGACTATCCGGAGGAGATGAAGACCATCTATGACACCGGGATCGCAGCCGTGATCCTGCCGGAGTTTTGCACCATGATGGAGACGGAGCAGCACAATCCGCATCACATTTATACGGTGGGAGAGCATACGATCCGTTCCATGCAGAAAATCCGGCCGGATAAAGTACTGCGCCTTGCCATGCTGTTTCATGATGTGGCAAAACCGGTCTGTCGTACTGAGGATGAAAATGGAATCCATCATTTTCATGGACATCCGGAAGTCGGCGCGGAGATGACACGAAAAATCCTGCGCAGACTGAAATTTGACAACGATACGATACGAAAAGTAACCGCGCTGATCCGGGCGCATGATGACCGTCCACCATTGAAAGGCCGTGCGGTCCGTTGTGCGATCTTCCGCACCGGCGTGGATCAGTATCCGGAGCTTTTTGAAGTGAAGCGTGCGGATATTCTGGCCCAGAGCAGCTTTTTGCAGCAGGAAAAATTACTTTATGTGGATCGATATGAGCATATGTATCAGCAGATTTTGGAAAAACAGCAATGTCTTTCGCTGAAAGATCTGGCGGTGAATGGTTCTGACCTGATCGCAAAAGGTATCAAACCGGGCAAAGAGATCGGTGCGATCCTTCATGAAATGCTTGAGAAAGTACTGGAAGAGCCGGAATTAAACGAGAAAGAAGCACTGTTGGACTGGTATTTTAACCCAAATAAGGAAGATCCGCAGGATACTTCCTTATATCAGGAGGGAGTGTAAGTCCCTTCTGATAAGCTGCAGAGCAGCTGTTGGGTTATGAGCAAGTAGCGTGAGCGGATTGCGAATATCCGCTTGCCGAAAGCTATCAAGTCATAAATTCAGACACCTCTTCATATGATGAATAGAGCGAATCGACAGTTCGAATATTTATCATATAAAGGGGTGTTTTTGTGTATTATCAGGTAGAGCAGGTATTGGAACGACAGGAACCGGAAATTGAAAAATTTTATAAAGGAAGGGGCATTCTCATCTGTGAATCAGGGGAAGGGCTGTATGCATTAAAGGAATATTTTGGCTCCGCGCAGAAGGCGGAGTTTTTATATTGGCTGGGAATCTGCCTGGAACAGCAGGGCGTTCTGTGCGATTCGATGCTGAAAAATAAAGAAGGGAATCTGATCACGGAAGGCGTGGATCATGTCCCTTATACCTTTCACCACTGGCTGCGGGGGCGGGAGTGTGAGATCCGGAACCGGATTGATCTGACGGTACTTGTATCGTTTCTGGCCCGGTTTCATGTGGCCTGTGGCGGAGCGGAATTTGACGGGATGCCGGGGGAGGCAGAAGGCGGTCGGAAAAAAGACCTGGGGCAGGAATATATGCGGCACCATAGAGATTTAAAGCATATCCGCAGGTTTATCCTGAAGCGGAACAACAAAAGTGATTTTGAACAACTGTTTTTGCAGTGCTATGAAGAATTTTTCCGGCAATCGGAGGAAGTGACATGCTATCTGGAACGTTATCCGGAACTTGGCAGCGGCTATACCACCGGAATCTGTCATGGGGAAATGAACCAGCATAACATTATATTGACAAGCGGCGGAGCGGCAGTGATCCATTTAGAACACGCCCATGTGGGGGCGCAGATCACGGATCTTGGAAATTTATTACGCAAGATTCTGGAAAAAAACGAGTGGAACCGGCAGCTGGGACTGGATCTGATCCGGGAATACAGCCGGGTGCATCCCCTGAGCCGACAGGATCTGCGGGGGCTTTATTACCGTCTGGCATATCCGGAAAAGTTCTGGAAGATCGCCAATCATTACTATCGGACGAGAAAGGTGTGGGACTCCGGGCAGAATTACGAAAAACTATCCCGGGAGATCCGACAGAACCAGGTGCGGAGTCAGTTTTTGCGGGCTTTGTGGGAATGCTGCAAAAAAGACCGCTTGTGAAGTTCAGAGCAGGAAAATTACTCATGCAAGCATGATCATTACCTGAATACATGTGATGAGTGAACTTGAAAAGGTAGTTTCTTTTTGGTTAGGGATATGTTATAATATTTGGCGTGGATATGAAAACGAAACATATCAATGAAAGAAACGCAGGAGGTCGATCATGAGTTACAGAGAAGCATATGAATCCTGGCTGAGCAATCCGTATTTTGATGAGGATACGAAAGCAGAATTGCGCAGCATTGCAAATGATGAGAAAGAGATCGAAGATCGTTTTTATATGGATCTCGAATTTGGTACAGCAGGTTTAAGAGGTGTCATTGGAGCAGGTACAAACCGTATGAACGTTTACACCGTCCGCAAAGCGACACAGGGACTTGCAAACTATATTATCAAAGTTGGAGCACAGGCAAAAGGCGTGGCCATTGCATACGATTCCAGAAGAATGTCTCCGGAATTTGCAAATGAAGCAGCATTGTGTCTGGCAGCAAACGGAATTAAGGCGTATATTTTTGAAAGCCTTCGTCCGACACCGGAGCTGTCCTACGCAGTTCGGTATCTTGGATGTACCGCAGGAATCAATGTGACAGCAAGCCACAATCCGCCAGAGTACAACGGATATAAAGTATACTGGGAGGACGGCGCACAGATCACACCGCCGCATGACAGCGGAATCATGGCTGAGGTAAAAGCTGTGACAGATTATGCGACGACAAAGACAATGGCAAAAGAAGATGCCGTTGCAGCAGGTCTGTACGAAGTGATCGGAGCAAACATCGATGATCCGTATATTGCGGAGCTGAAAAAACTGGTGCTTCATCAGGAAGCCATCGATGCGGTTGCAGATGACCTTAAGATTGTATACACTCCACTTCATGGTACCGGAAATATCCCGGTTCGCCGTGTATTAAAAGAGCTTGGTTTCAAACACGTTTATGTTGTTCCGGAGCAGGAACTCCCGGACGGAGAATTCCCGACGGTAAGCTATCCGAACCCAGAAGCTGCTGAGGCATTTACCCTCGGACTTGGCATGGCCAAAGAACTGGATGCAGACTTAGTCCTGGCTACAGATCCGGATGCAGACCGCCTCGGTGTATATGTAAAAGACAGCAAGACAGGCGAATATCATTCCCTGACCGGAAATATGTCCGGCTGCCTGATCGGTGCTTATGAGATCAGCCAGAGAAAAGAAAAATACGGACTTCCGGCCGATGGAGCCTTTGTAAAATCCATCGTTTCTACCAACCTGGCAGATGCCATTGCAGCAGATTACGGTGTAAAACTGTATGAAGTTCTGACTGGATTCAAATTCATCGGACAGAAAATGCTGGAGTTTGAGACAAAAGGAAATGGCACATATCTCTTTGGTATGGAAGAAAGCTACGGATGCCTTCCGGGTACATACTGCCGTGACAAAGATGCGGTAGTTGCATCTATGGCACTGTGCGAGGCAGCAGCATATTACAAGACACAGGGCAAGACTCTGTGGGATGCAATGCTTGACCTCTATGAGAAATACGGTTACTACAAAGATGATGTAAAAGCCATTACATTAAAAGGTATCGAAGGTCTTGCAAAGATCCAGGAGATCATGAACACGCTGCGTGAGAATACACCGGCACAGATCGGCGAGCACAAAGTGCTGAAAGCAAGAGACTACAAGAAAGATACCATTACAGATTTAGCAACAGGCACAGTAGAGCCGACCGGACTTCCAAACTCCAACGTGCTTTATTATGAACTTCCGGATGCGGCATGGGTATGCTTCCGTCCGTCAGGTACAGAGCCGAAACTGAAATTCTACTACGGTGTAAAAGCAGACAGCATGGAAGCCGCAGATGCGAAAGCAGCTGAACTTGGCGCTGCTGTTATGGCAATCGTAGAGCCGATGTTAGGCTAGGAAAAATACAGATCATCGAGATTGTTCTGTTGAAAAAGGGGCGTTTACGCTTGTTTTCCTTGACAAATACAGGGAAAACAAGTATAAATAGTCTATAGCAAAAAAAGAGAACATATTTTTCGTTCTACAGGAGGACATTATAATGAACAAAACAGAATTTGTTGCAGCAATCGCAGAGAAAGCTGAATTATCCAAAAAAGATGCAGAGAAAGCTTTAGCAGCATTTACAGAAGTTGTTGCAGATACTTTAAAAAATGGGGACAAAATCCAGTTAGTAGGCTTCGGTACTTTTGAAGTAGCTGAGCGTGCTGAGAGAACAGGAAGAAATCCGCAGACAGGTAAAGATATCGTGATTCCGGCTTCCAAATCTCCGAAATTCAAAGCTGGTAAAGCATTAAAAGATATCGTAAACGCATAATTTTACGAGACGTAAATAAAACGTATAGCTGGGGCCGTTCCGATGGGACAGGCCCCTTCTTATTAGATAGGAAATTATGATGAATTTCCTATCTAATAAAAAGCACTTCGTGTAAACGATGCGCACTCGCACGAGAGGAAAAGAAAAATGAGATTAGATAAATATTTAAAGGTATCCCGTCTGATCAAACGTCGTACCGTGGCCAACGAAGCCTGTGACGCAGGCCGTGTCATGGTAAACAACCGTGTGGCGAAAGCCTCCCAGGACGTAAAAGTCGGTGATATCATTGAGATCGCTTTCGGAAACAAATCTGTCCGTGCCGAGGTACTGGTGGTGACAGACACTTCCCGTAAGGAAGAAGCAAAAGAAATGTTCCGGTATCTGTAGAAAGTCAGCAGAAAGTGTAAACAATCGGGTGACAGAAGCTCAGAACAGATACGATTTTTCGGAATGAAACAGTCATAATTTCAGAAACCTCCCATATACTGGAAACAGTAAGGGAGGTTTTTTATATGGAAGAGAGACAGGCAGCCAGACAGCACAAGATTATCCTGAACAATCGGGGAACCTGTGCGTTAAACGGAATATCCGACATCTTATCCTTTGATGTCAACGAAATTTTGCTGGAGACGGAGATGGGCATGCTGATGATCCGGGGGATGGATCTGCATGTGAACCGGCTGACCCTGGAAAAAGGGGAGGTGGATCTGTCGGGGAAAATTGATTCGATTCAGTACTCAGATGTAAACAAGGGGAAAAATGGTCAGGGGGAGTCGCTGCTCGGGCGGCTGTTTAAGTGATGGTAAGCCCGGAAATCTGGCAGCAGGGGCAATTATTTATACAGGCAGTGTTTTTCGGGATCACCATGCTGTTTGTCTATGATCTGCTGCGGATCTTTCGGCGGGTGGCGATTCACGGAACTGTATGGATCGCGGTGGAAGATATGTTTTTCTGGGTGATCAGTGCCTTTGTGCTGTTTCAGTTTCTGTATCAGGAAAATGACGGAAAGGTCCGGGGCTTTGTGATCCTTGGCATGTTTCTCGGAATGCTGCTGTACGGAAAGAGTTTCAGCGGTATCGTGGTGCGGTCCGGGACATTTTTACTAAAGAAAATTTGCGGTGGAGTGCGGTGGATCTGCCGGACTTTTATGAAACCTGTACGAATACTGATGAAGCCCATTGGTAAAAGTGTACAGAGGCTGTATCGAACGGGTAAAAAAAGTAACCGATATGTAAAAAAACAATTGAAAAAATTGTGGAAAGCAGTTAGAATGAGTTTATGTAAACTTTAAACGCAGAGTATAGGTAAACAGAGGGCAGATTACATAATGCGTAAAATGAAACAGAAAAAGAAAAAACAGAACAGAACAGGTAAAATTTGTATCTCCTGTATGGTGCTGGTTCTGACACTGATCATGTCGGTTCAGATCGTGCATCTGTATGGAGTGAATGAAGGATATAAGCAGGAAGAGAAGACGAAACAGGCACAGTTGAAGGAGGAACAGGACCGGGCCAGTGAGTTGCAGGAAAAGGAAGCTTATGTCGGATCGGATCAGTATGTTGTTGATACGGCGAAGTCGAAGCTGGGGATGACATTTCCGGATGAGATCGTGTTTAAAGAGAAATAATGGCGCCTTATTATGAGGTTATGAAAGCGGGATTTTGAATTTGTCCTGGCAGCTAATAATCGCTTGCCAGGAAAAATTCAAAATCCCGCTATTTACGTTTACGGGAAAAATTTAGGCGATTATTTTTAGGTGGTGGCAGGAAATTTAGCTATTTATGTTTTGAAAAATTGCGCTGCATGTGTGAAGGGATGCTTTAGGGGGGAGAAAAGTTATTCATGGATATATGTTAAAATGCTTGAGGTGCGTCGAAAGGCTTCGAAATCCCAGACTTGAACGATTTTTGGCGAATGTTTTTTTGATTTTGGACTGGTATTTGACAAAGATTTTGCCGGTGGACAGGTAGAATTACTCTCTGAATAAATTGAACGCAGGTGGAAAAACGACTGCATTCATGAGCAAGTAGCAAAAGTGGATTGCGAATGTCCGCTTTAGAAAAAATTCAGGGAGGGATGTATCGTGAGAAGAATGAATTTTAGTTTGAAGCATCTGGTTTTGTGTATGGCGGCGCTGGTGGCTCCGCAGTTTGAGCTGGCGGGGGTGTATCCGTTGGTGCCGGCACTTTTTATGACGGGATATGTGGCGGGGGTGAACCGAAGCCTTTTGTTTTTGTGCAGTATCAGTGGCCTGATCATTCTGGCGCCGGTGGCGGTTATGACAAAATATGCACTGATCGTGCTGGTCAGTGCCCTGGTGGTGCGGGTCGTGGAATGGTACAGCGGTCATTGCCGGACGTTTCTGGCGGGAGGACTGTGCGGCGCAGCTACCGTGCTTGTGGGATTGTTCTGGAACGGGCTGCAGCTTCCGGGAACATCCGGGATTTTTATCCGGATCTGCGAAGGAATCATGGTGAGCTGCTTTGTCTATGTGGTGAGCCGCCTGCTGGCCATTATCCCGGAATGGGAGCCCAAAATGGAACAGCCGCCGCTGATGTACGCCCCGGGCGGACGCAGACTGACGGATTATGCAGAATCTTTTGAAAAACTGTCCCGCACCTTTCGGAAAATGAACCGGTTTAAGGATGATTTTTCCGCAGAGGAGCTGGGGCGTATGCAGACGGAGGTCACCGGACGGATCTGTGCTTCCTGCAGCCAGTGTGCCTTGTGCTGGGAGGAGGATACCATGCCGATGTATCAGATACTGTACCGTTTTTTGCAGTCGCTGCAGAGGGGAGAGGATGTGCGGGAAAGTTCCGTGGAGCTTGGAGAATACTGCATGTATAAGGAAGAGCTGGTAGAACAGGTGATGCTGGTGTTTGAAAAAGCACATCTAAACATGGCATGGTACAACCGACTGCAGGAAAATCGGGATGTGATCGCGCAGCAGCTGGATGCCATGGCTTATATCATGGAGGACTGTGCCAACGAGGAACAGGATGTGACTTCGAGGGAAGGAAAAATAGCTGCTTCTGTCCGTTATGTGTGGAAAGAGGTGGGAGTTATGATCGAACAGTTGCGATTGCTGGAAAACAGTCATGGAAAATGGCAGGTATTGCTTCAGGGCAAGGCAAAGGGGACAAAGTGTATATCCGTCCGGGAAATGGCAAAACTATTGAGTGGAGTCAGTGGCAGAAGTTTTGCGCCGGTGAAGGACAGCAAAGCTCTGCTGGGAGCAAAGGAACAGTCCCTGGTCTTTGTGGAGGGCTGCCGCCTGACGGCAAATTACGGCGTGGCCCGGGCGGTGCGGGAGGACGAGCAGGTGTCCGGGGACAATTTCTCTTTTCAGATGCTGGACAACGGAAGCTGCGTGATGGCGGTGTCGGATGGCATGGGAAGCGGTTATGCGGCTTGTAAAGAGAGCGAAATGGTGATAGATTTAATAGAGAAATTTATGAAAGCTGGATTTTTGCCGGATACGGCGCTGCGGATGATGAATTCTGCTATGGTGACACACGGGGAAAATAATCTGTTTTCCACGGTGGATCTGATGCGGCTGGATCTGGACAGCGGTCAGGGTGAATTTTACAAGATCGGTGCGGCGGCGACCTTTATCCGTCATGGAGACGAAGTGCGGCTGATCGCGCAGAAAAGCATGCCGGTGGGCGTGTTTGCGGGACAGAGTGTGCCAAAGGTAACGGAGCAGATCGAAGATGGCGATTTCATTGTCATGATCACGGACGGTGTCATGGATCATCTGCATGTAAAAAATGCCGGTGAGACGATGCAGGAAATCATTCGTGGTATTGACACCACAAATCCGGCGGAATTTTCACGAAATGTGCTGGAACAGGTGCTGCTTTTTACCGGTGGCCGGGTGCGGGATGACATGACGGTGCTGACGGCGGAAGTCTGGAACCGATAAATGAGGAAAACAGATATGAGTATGCAAAAGAAAATACAAATATTTATGGAACAATATCATATGATAGAGCATGGAGACCATGTGGTGGCCGGAGTATCCGGCGGAGCGGACTCCGTCTGCCTGTTGCTGGTGCTTGAGCGGCTGCGAAAATCCATGGGATTTTCGCTGTCAGCGGTGCACGTAGAACACGGGATCCGCGGAGCGGAAAGCCTGCAGGATGCAGAATTTGTACGGGAACTGTGTGAACGACTGCAGGTTCCGTTGCGGACGTTTTCTGTGGATGCGCCTGCAAGGGCGCAGGAGAGACGGCAGTCTCTGGAGGAAGCGGCCCGGGAACTGCGGTATGAGTGTTTTTATGAGGCGTGCAGGGAGCTTGGCGCCAGCCGCCTGGCGGTGGCGCATCATGGAGATGACTGCGCGGAGACGATGCTGTTTCATTTAAGCCGGGGAACCGGCATCCGGGGGCTGTGCGGCATTGTGCCGGTGCGGTATGTGGCGGAGCAGAACGTAGATCTGATCCGGCCGCTTTTATGTATGACAAGGGATGAAATTGAGGATTTTTTACAGAAAGAGCAGCAGAAATTCCGGACGGACAGCACAAATGCGGATCAGAATATGAGCCGCAACCGGATCCGCAGCCAGGTGCTGCCACAGCTGCGCCAGATCAATCTGGCGGCGGTACCGCACATGGTGCGGACCGCAGGGTATATGGAAGAAGTGTGTGATTATATCGATGATGCGGCATGGAGCCTGGGAAAGCAGTATGTTCGTTATTTCCCGGAGGAGCAAAAACCGCAGGAGATTCGGATCACGCAGGCTGGTTTTACAGAAATGCCGAAAATACTGCAGGAAAATCTGTTACACCGGCTGCTTGGAGAACTGGCGGGAAGCCGCAAAGATCTCACGGCGGTACATGTGGAAAAAGTACGGGAATTATTTGAATTTCAGGTGGGACGGCAGATTGATCTGCCTTACCGAATGATAGCAGAGGCCGGATATGAGGAAATCTGTCTGTATCGAAAACCGGAAACAAACATTTCTCAGGAAAAACGAACAGAACTGCCGTTGGATGTATCCGGTCAGGTGCAGGAGTTTTCTGGTATGCAGATAAGTGCCAGAGTCTTTTCTTTTGATGGAAATTTTCAACAAATTCCGGAAAAAACATATACGAAATGGTTCGATTATGATAAAATTAAGGATACTGTTCAGATAAGAACACGCCGCCTGGGGGACTTTCTGCAGGTTCGGTCAGAGGGCGGACACAAGAAACTGAAAGATTATCTGATTGACAGCAAAATCCCGCAAAAGGAGCGGGATGCACTGGTTCTTCTGGCGGATGCCAGTCATATATTGTGGATCGTTGGCCGGCGGATCAGTGAGGCATATAAAGTGACACAGGAGACAAAACGCATTTTAGAAATATGCGTCAGTGGAGGAAAAGAAAAAAATGAGTGACAAAATCCGTGTTATGTTTACTGAAGAAGAAGTAAACGCAAAAATCAAAGAGCTGGGTGCTCAGATCAGTGCCGATATGAACGGCGAGCCGGTAAAGATCATCTGTATCTTAAAAGGCGCAAGCTTTTTTTCATGCGAGCTGGCAAAACGCATCAGCGTTCCGGTCTACATCGATTTCATGTCTGTATCCAGTTATGGTGATGGCACAGAGTCATCCGGTATCGTTCGTATCATCAAAGATCTGGACGATTCCATCGAAGGCGAAAACGTACTGATCGTGGAAGATATCATTGATTCCGGTCGTACCTTAAGCTATCTGGTAGAAAACTTGAAGAGTCGTGGAGCAAAATCCGTACGTCTCTGCACACTGATGAGCAAACCGTCCCGTCGTGTGGTAGATGTTCCGGTGGATTATATCGGATATGAGATCCCGGACGAATTCGTCGTTGGATACGGTCTGGACTACGCACAGAAATATAGAAACCTTCCGTATGTAGGTGTTGTAGAATTAGATTAAAATTATCCTGTTGCATACAGGAAACAGATCAGATATGAGATAAAAATGTCCCATCTGCTATCTGATTTCAATTTCGCAGGATTGCAGAAAGTATTTTTGAATTTAGAAAAGGAGGGCTTTGAAAATTGAAACGTAATTTTAGAGGCCTTGGAATATATGTTGTTATTTTCCTGATTATTATTCTGGGCTGGTATACGTTCGGTTCCAAAGGAATCGCATCCAATACCTGTACCCAGTCTGAGTTTGAGCAGAACCTGGATAATGATAAGATCAATTCCATTGTGATCAAACAGAACGAAGAAGTACCGACCGGAACTGCCACGATCCTCTTGAAGGACGGCAGCCGTGTACAGATGAATGTGTCTGATGTCAGCACACTGCAGGATACCTTAAAAGAAGCAGATTTTACAAACTACACCTTAAAAGATGTGCCGGGACGAAGCACTCTGATCGAGATCCTTCCGACACTGCTGATGGCGGTAGTACTGTTCTTCTTTATTATGAGTATGAATGCGCAGGCCGGAGGCGGCGGTAATTCCAAGATGATGAATTTTGGTAAAAACCGAGCCACACTGACCATGGGCGAGAACGTCAAAGTCAGATTTAAGGACGTAGCCGGTCTGAGTGAAGAAAAAGAGGAACTTGAGGGAATGGTTGATTTCCTGAAAGATCCGGGCAAATACACAAAACTTGGCGCACGTATCCCGAAAGGTGTTATTTTAGTGGGACCTCCTGGTACAGGTAAGACATTGATCGCAAAGGCAGTAGCCGGAGAAGCGGGCGTACCGTTCTTCTCTATTTCCGGTTCAGATTTCGTGGAGATGTTTGTCGGTGTCGGTGCATCCCGTGTCCGTGACATGTTTGCCGAGGCGAAAAAACATGCCCCGTGTATCGTATTTATCGATGAAATTGATGCAGTGGGACGCCGTCGTGGAACCGGTATGGGCGGTGGACATGATGAGCGTGAGCAGACTCTGAACCAGTTACTGGTTGAGATGGATGGTTTCGGCATCAATGAGGGAATCATCGTGATCGCTGCAACCAACCGTGTAGATATTCTGGATCCGGCGTTACTGCGTCCGGGCCGTTTCGATCGTAAAGTATATGTTGGCCGTCCGGATGTGGGCGGACGTGAGCAGATTTTAAATGTTCATGCCAAAAACAAACCGCTGGCGGACGATGTAGATCTCAAGCAGATCGCGCAGACCACTGCAGGATTTACCGGAGCAGATTTGGAGAACCTGTTAAACGAGGCTGCCATCATTGCAGCAAAAGAAAAGCGGATGTATATCTGTCAGGAAGATATCAAGAAAGCATTTATTAAAGTAGGAATCGGTGCGGAGAAGAAGAGCCGTGTCATTACCGATAAGGAAAAACGGATCACAGCCTTCCATGAGGCCGGTCATGCGATCCTGTTCCATCTGCTTCCGGATGTGGGACCGGTGTATACCGTGTCTATCATTCCGACCGGAGCAGGGGCTGCAGGTTATACAATGCCGCTGCCGGAAAAAGATGAGATGTTCCATACAAAAGGCCAGATGTTGCAGGAGATCATCGTAGATCTCGGTGGCCGTGTGGCAGAGGAACTGATCTTTGAAGATGTGACCACCGGTGCATCCCAGGATATCAAGCAGGCAACTTCCCTGGCGAAATCCATGGTTACCAAATACGGTATGTCTGATGACATTGGTCTGATCTGTTATGACGATGACGAGGAAGTGTTTATCGGCAGAGATCTGGGACATACCCGTGGATACAGTGAGACTGTAGCAGCCAGAATCGACAGTGAAGTAAAACGGATCGTAGATGAGTGTTATACAAAAGCACGGGCAATGATCCGTGAGCATGAGGATGTACTGCATCGTTGTGCCGAACTGCTTCTGGAAAAAGAAAAAATCAATCGTGATGAGTTCGAAGCTTTATTTGATACAAAAGCGATAGAAGCGTCTGCTGAGTAAAAATTGTGGGAAGTGCACAGAAAATTGTGCGAAATTCCTGTAAAATGCGGAGAGGGTTACTCCTGGGTAATAGAAAATATGCACAAAAACTTGAAACGATATTTGTGAACTTTGTGAACACTTATCGGCTGGGGTTTGCTATTATAATACCTGTAAATACCCCCAATACATTATATAGTTTTTTGCTACCCCCATAGTAAAAAATACCTTCTCCTTTTGAAAGAGACAGCAGATCGAAATGGCTGTCTCTTTTATTTTTTTTGATAAAACGGAAATTATTGAAAAAATACGAAATCGGGAAATTTTTTCTCAGCAGCTAGTCACTCGTTACCTTCGTTTCGCAAGAGTTTTATCGCGCTCGTTTCCAGCTCCTATAAAAGCTGGTCGCTTCTCACTCGCGCAAAATCTTGTGAAACTCAGTCACTCGCTAAATCGCTTGCCGAGAAAAGATTTCCCGATTTCTTACATTATACAAAAATACAAACGTCTATTTATAAATAAGAAAAAAGATAATTGAATGCTTGAGGAAAAAGATATGAAGTATGATTCAGTACAGAAATTTAACAGTGTAGAAAATTATATTCTTCAGATGAGACCGATTCTGAGAAAGAGAGCATTGTTCTCAGACGGTACATCGGATTATCGGATTCCACCGGAGCCGAAGGCGGGTGAAACGGTGAAGATCCGGTTTCGTACCGCGGCAGATAATGTAGATCTGGTGGTGCTCTGTCATGAGGATGAAAAGATCGAGATGCATCTGGCGGATCGTGAAAGAGATTTTGATTATTATGAGGCTGAGATTCGCGTCGGCGAGGAGCAGTACAAATACCATTTTGAGATTGTTTCCGGTATGCTGCGCTGCTGTTATGACCGGGCCGGTGTGTCCAGAGATTTCCGTCCGCAGTATGAGTTTTGTATTATTCCGGGATTTTCTACTCCAGAGTGGGCGAAGGGTGCCGTTATGTATCAGATTTTTACGGACCGCTTCTATAATGGCGATAAATCCAATGACGTAAAAATCGGTGAATATTATTACATTAACCGCCAGACGAAACAGGTGGACAACTGGGATAAATGTCCGGAAGATTTTGACGTTGCCAATTTTTACGGCGGCGATCTGCAGGGCGTTTTAGATAAGATGGATTATTTGGAAGAACTTGGAGTGGAAGTTATTTACTTTAACCCGCTGTTTGTGTCTGCCTCTAGTCACAAATACGATACCCAGGATTATGATTATATCGATCCGCATTTTGGCGTGATCGTTGAGGATGGCGGCGAACCGATGCCGCAGGGTTGCGCGGATAACCGTCAGGCTTCTATTTATAAAGCCCGTGTGACGAATAAGAAAAATCTGGAAGCCAGCAATGAACTGTTTATCAAACTGGTGGAAGAAGCGCACAGCCGTGGCATGCGTGTCATTCTGGATGGTGTGTTTAACCACTGCGGTTCTTTCAATAAATGGCTGGATCGTGAAAAAATATATGATGAATGTGCTGATTTTGAGCCGGGTGCTTTTGCAACGAAAGACAGTCCGTACCACAGCTATTTCCATTTCCAGAACGACAATGCGTTCCCGGATAATGTGACATATGAAGGCTGGTGGGGACATGATACCCTGCCGAAACTGAATTATGAGGAGTCTCCGGAACTGGAAGAGTACATTTTGAATGTGGCGAAAAAATGGGTTTCTCCGCCGTACAATGCAGATGGATGGCGTCTGGATGTGGCGGCCGACTTGGGACACAGTCAGGAATACAATCACCTGTTCTGGAAAAAATTCCGGAAAGCGGTGAAAGAAGCAAATCCGGAAGCGTTGATCCTTGCGGAGCACTACGGTGATCCGAAAGACTGGCTGCAGGGCAATCAGTGGGACAGCGTTATGAATTATGATGCTTTTATGGAGCCGATGACCTGGTTCCTTACCGGTATGGAAAAACACAGTGACGAGTACAAGGATTATATGCTTGGAAATATTGAAAACTACGAGAATGCCATGACACATTATATGGCAAGTTTTGCAACTCCGTCTCTGCAGTGTGCCATGAACCAGTTATCAAACCATGACCATTCCCGTTTCCTGACACGTACAAACCATAAGGTAGGCCGTGCGGCACAGCTTGGCACGCAGGCTGCTTCCGAAGGAATCAACAAAGGTGTCATGAAAGAGGCGGTTGTCATTCAGATGACCTGGCCGGGAGCTCCGACTCTGTACTATGGCGACGAAGCGGGACTTTGCGGATTTACTGATCCGGATAACCGTCGTACCTATCCGTGGGGCAGAGAAGACAAAGCACTGATCCGTTTCCACCGTGATATGATCCGGATCCATCGGGAAAATCCGGCATTAAGAACCGGTTCTGTGAAATTCCTGCGGGGCGAAAAAGATATTCTCTGTTTTGCAAGATTTAACAGAAGTCAGCAGTTTGTGATCGTAATCAATAATGATGCTTATACAAGAAGTATTGAGGTTGGTGTGTGTGGAGCTGGAATTCCGTCCTCCTGCAAACTGACACAGATCATGTATTCCACGGAAGAGAATTATTCCATGGCGCCGGTCACCTATCAGGTGGAGGGCAGTTATCTGAAACTGACACTGCCGAAGTTCTCAGCGGTTGTGCTTAGACATAGCACAGAAGAGGACTAAAGCAACACACATAAACACTAATTTAATCTGACAGAATTAGTTGTATGAAAATTGCGGCTATGATATACTTTAGTTGTAACTAAATTAATTGAAACAAAAGGTTTGGGCTATCAGAATACATTGTACGATCAGCAGCAAGACACACAGGTGTGGCTCCTGAAAAAGTATTCATAGCAGAGCAATCTTCATACTTTATTTTATTGTCAAAAGAAAAGGCGCATGTTACAATAAACGCAGTGAGATATCGCTGGTAATCTTGTAATACCAGAAGCATCGTTCAACTATAAAAACTATATCAAATACATTATATACAATCACTGTTTGAACATGTGCATCTCATAGCAAGGGCAAGGAATAACAAGGAGGAGAATGTTATGCTGGAGAATGACTTGACGAATATTGAAATGCTGATAATGAAATGTATCTGGGATACACCTGAAGAACTGGCCTTGTCACAATTGGTGGCAATGGTGAATGAGCGCTTTGATAAAAGCTGGAGACCTCAGACAATTTCTACCTATTTGGCACATCTGGTAAGAAAAGGCTATCTTACTATGCGCAGATCCGGAAAAGTATTCCTGTATCATCCGGAAGTATCCGAGGAGGATTATCGCTCTTCTCAGCTCAATGAGCTGGTTCATTACTGGGGAGATCCGGGAACACCGACAGAATTCCTTTCTGCATTGTTTGTGACTGGTGATAAGGACCATAACACAAAGGAAGGTCTGAAGGATTTAAAAGTCTTAATGGATGAACTGGATTAATTTTTTCTTTTTCGTAATTATTCTGAATACGCTGACAGGGACAGCGGCATATTTTCTATGTAAATTGCTGACCCTGATTGCAAAGAAGCGCAATGCGATACGGATCATATATCCGCTGCACAGACTGGTATTGTTGTTTTACATCGTGCCATTTGGATACCTGTATATCAGGTTTAAATTCATGATGCAGTGTGGACATGGTACGCAGAGACAGATTATCCTGGGTGATGGATTTTATGGAAATCCGTTATTCTATACAATTCTTGAGATATCACTGTTTGTCTGGGTAATCGGTATGATCTGGTTTGCGGGATATTATGCAAACAAATGGAAACATTACCGGTGGATCTGCAGAAATAATTTTCCAATCCGTGGTAACAATTATCGGGAAATACTACAGCAGTTATATCCGGGCAGAAACTGGAACCGGATCAAATTCTGTACAAACTTTACGATAAAATCTCCATGCGTTATGGGTGTATTTCCGCAGAGGATCGTGTTTCCTGAAATCCCGTATTCAGATGAGGATATGAAAATTATCCTGATGCATGAAGGCATGCACATTGTGCGTGGGGACAATCTTGGCAAAAAGATTGCTCTGGGAATTATATTGATCAACTGGTTTAATCCAATTTTGCATTTTTATCTGGATGATCTCGATACATGGTCAGATGTCGCCTGTGATATTCATGTGTGTAAGAAATATTTCAATGGCAAAGCGAAGATTTATTTTCATTTACTGCTGAGAGCCAGCGAGAGTGGCCAAACCACATTACCACCTTTTGTTTCACAACTGAACAATGAGGAATCATTGAGAAGGAGAGTGGAGTATATGATTAAGTGGCAGAAAAGTGGAAAACGAACCTGTCTCAGTGTGGCCTTGGCTTTAGCTTTGGTTGTGGGAAGTTCTGTAACTGCTTTTGCATCCAGTGCTCAGGTAGCAGCAGGACAAAATGAGTTGTATCGAGAGACAAGGGAATTAGAGTCAACTCGTCAGTTGAATAGCGATGAAGCATCTGAGATATATGAGATTCCGGCTGATCAGGTAGATGAGGAAAAATGGAGCAATGCAATTGTAATGGATGATGATGAAATCGCTCCGTTGTCTGTTCAGAAAAATTTTGACTGGTATATTCCGGGAAATAATTTTGTGCGTTCTACCGGATTTATCAAGAAAGCTGGTACGAGTGTATCAATTTCCTGTTACATTTATTCTGACAGATACCATCGTGTTGGTATTCGCAGACCGGATGGCTCCATGCTTTACATGAATGGAATGCATAATGTGGCTGGAACATTTCCATGTCAGACGACAGGTACATATTATGTATTTGTAGAGAATCTGATTTCCACAGAAATCCATGCTGCAGGATATTACGTTAGATAACATTTATTATTCAGGTATTCATCTGCAAAGAACAATCTGGAAAAATGAATCAAAGAACAATAGATAAAGTATATTGTCTGGCAGAAGTAGAAGCCGTCAGGCAGTATTTAAAAGTAGAAAGTGACAGACTGGAGGAGTCGTCAGAACCGTGCTTTGGATAAGGCATAAGTTCTGGCGGCTCTTTTTTCGTAGATTTTTTTATAGATACTGTAAGAAACGCCATTAACAAATTCATTAAAATAAAAATGGCGTTTTTGCAGCGTTTGTCGAATTTTGTCGAAATCCTGTCGAACGATGTCGACAGCCCTCTGGATCCCGCTTTTTTTCACCAAAAGTACTTGAAATCTGCAAGACCAAATTGATAAAATAGTCGCACGCAAGGGGATACTGCGATTCCTCAGCGCAATATTACAAGGTAAGGAGAAAAGAGATGGAAACGAGAGTATCAATCAGAGATATTGCAAAAATTCATGTAAAACAGCAGTTAGAACGCAAGAAAGCAATTTTATTAAATCTGGAACTGGATGCCTGTGCGCGCCAGGGAGTCGAATGGAAACCGACCGAAGGTATTCTTTCGATGGAAGACCGCAGCCGGTATGAAATGGATCAGAAAGTGACATTACCGAACGGGACTTTTACCAAGCAGTTTTCTCTGCCAAATTATTTCAGAGGTGAGAACGCATATGCGGACAGAGGATGTCATGTACAGAAACGGGAACTTCCACGGAAGAACATTCCGGGTGTTGCTCCTGTGTGTTGTGGTACACCGGAGGAGTGGACAGCCTTTACAAGTAATTTTGATATTGCGCTGTTTTTCGCATGTTGTACATGGGATGAAGCAGAACAGGAATGGCGGCCGTTGACGGAGAAAGAAATTCATGCACCGGTTGATGAAAATGGGGTGGATTACCGCTAGGGTGTGATCTATATGGCTGATGCAGCAGATCATGGATTTTTCGGATCGTACAGTGAGACACCGGAATATCATGTGATGACACCGGCGGGAAGTCTGGTTCCGGGCAAAAACAGTCAGTACATATTTGCAATGCGTATGCGGGCTGCGGAAGGACTGCAGACAGACCAGCGTTTTGAACGTCTGGTGTTTGAACATACGGAAAAACTTTGCAGGGATGTGTATGAACTGATCACCGGAGAGCCATATGTTTAAAAAAAATTAAGAAAATAAACGGTTGAGTTTTTTTTGCCCTTGGGTTATGATGTTTTTATGCATGCGTGGGATAACTGCGTATTAAGAAGATAGTTGATAAAAGCACATGGAGATAAAAGATGGCAAAACGTAAAAAACTTTCCAAGAGACAAAGAAGAAAACGTAAACTGTTTTTATTTATTATTGAGATTATTATTTTGATTCTGGTTGCAGGAGTGTTATTCCTGTACAGTAAACTGAACCTGATCAACAACGAAAAACTGGATGCATCCAAAGTTGGTAAAGCAGACGTATCTGCTGAGACCCAGGAAATCTTTGAGGGTTATAAAACCATTGCGTTGTTCGGCCTAGACAACCGTGAGATGGGGGATTACAAGACGGGTAACAGCGACGTAATCATGGTTATGAACATCAATAGCGATACCGATGAAGTAAGTTTGGTATCCATCTACCGTGATACGTTCCTGAATGTGGCAGGTGAAGGTGAGGAAGCTTATTTCAGAAAAGCCAACGCAGCATACGCGGCAGGCGGTGCGGAGCAGGCTGTGACTATGCTGAACCGAAACCTGGATTTGAATATTGATAACTATGTGTCATTTGATTTTTCTGCTGTAGCAGATGTGATTGATATTCTCGGCGGTGTAGAGATTGAGATTGAGAGCGACGAAGAACTTGACTATCTGAATCAGTACATCGTTGATACAAGTAATCATACAGGTGGAGACAGTACGTTGGTAGAGCATACCGGAAAGCAGACACTGAACGGTACACAGGCAGTATCTTATGCGCGAATCCGTTACACAAGCGGTGGAGATTACAAGCGTGCAGAGCGTCAGCGCCGTGTTCTGACTGAGATCATCAAGAAGGCAAAAAGTGCAAACCTGAGTGAATTGCTCAGTGTGGTTAATAAGGTATTCCCACAGATCTCTACAGATTTGGATAAATCAAATATTATCAGCATGTTGCCTGTTATGATCAAATATGATATGGCAAACAGCGGTGGTTTCCCGTATACAAAGGATACCAAGACGATCAATAAAAAGACAGGTAATGTTGTAGTTCCGCTGGATCTTGAGAGCAATGTTATCGAACTGCATAAGCAGCTGTTTGGCACAGAAAATTATGAACCGTCAGAAACAGTGAAAAAATACAGCCAGGAAATTATCGATCTGTCTGAGATGGATGCGGATCATGAGAGTGATAACCGTTTCAGCAGCCAGGATGAATTTTTCGGAAATGGTACAAGTACAACGGGATCTGATAATACCTCAGATAGTTCGGAGGGTACGACAGAATGATACGTTTGTTCATATGCCCGAAATGTGGGTGGCTGCGGACTGTTTCGAGAAGAAGCGGTGTGGAATGTTTTAAATGTGAGGGTGCAGAAATGCAGCCGGTGAAGCTGGAATATTCCAGATATGTGAAAATGTCGGAACAGGAACGCAAAGATTATGTGGACAGCTGGATGTATATACATCGAATAAAATAAGCAAAAACGACATCCTTCATGCAGAAAACTGTATGGAGGGTGTTTTTTTGTGCAAAGATTCAGAAAGTCCTAAGGGATATGGTGCTTAAAGAGTTTTCTGTGCATGAAATGGTAAATAATATTTTTGAAAATCCAAGGAAAAATATGTGAAATTATGTAGTGATTTGATACAATAGAATAAGTGAACAGAACGAAAACATATCATAAAATGGGGATTGAGACAGCATGAGAATGGTAAAAAGAATCAGTTGGTTATTACTGGCGGGAGCAATTGCCATAGGACTGACTGGATGTGGAAAAAATCAGGCAGCACAGGAAGTAGATTCTGAAGCAAAAGCAGAGAATTACGTAACGTTAAAGGCACTTACCATCGGAACTCCGCCGGAAAATGGGATGGACGAATTTTACGAAGAACTGGATGACATGACAGAGGAACTGGGCTGTCATTTGCGGTTTGACTATATTCCATGGGGAGATGAGCGCTCACAGATCAATATGGCGATTGCTTCCGGGGAGTATGACTTTATTTCAAACGGTAACTTTTCGGATTATTATCAGCAGGCCGCAAAAGGAGCATTTCTGGATCTGAATCAGTACCGTGATCTGGTACCGGATCTGTTTGCACATTATGAGGATTACCGGGCAGATTTTCTGACGAATCTGGAGTGGAACGGTGGATTGTATGGAATCCCGCAGTTTAAAGCAGATTCCATCAGTGATTCAGGAGAGGGATTTTTCTACCGAAGTGATCTGTTAAAAGAATGGAACATACCGGAAGTAACGGATTTTGAGAGTATGCAGAATTACCTGTATGCAGCGAAGGCGGATCCAAGATACCAGGATGCGGCAATGATCACGGACAACCGTGCATGGACAGCGCTGTGGCATATGTTTGGAACCAATTATCAGGAGATTGAAAGTATAGAGACGATTCCGTATGCGGTGGTGGATGCCGCAACCGGAAAAAAAGTGGTGAGCCGGTTTGAAACAGAGGAGTTTCGGCAGATTCTGGATGTTGTGCATCAGTGGTATCAGGATGGAATTCTGAATCCGGGTATTCTGGCCTCATCAGATAATGAGGGATTAACCGCACTTGAGATGTTGCTCCGGGATGAAAAACCATGTGAAACGAATGCACCGATCTGGTCAATAAATGATACCTGTATACCGGCTTTGTATGAAAAACATCCGGAATGGGAATATGGATTTTTTGATTATGATCTGTATTGATCTGTCGGCGGTGGCTTTTATTGAAAAACCCATTCAGCCGGAGGCAGTTTTGGAGGCATTGGAAAAGGCGGTAGGAAAAATCCGCAGACAGCAGGAAACCGTACAGCTGCAGAAAGAAAATGTTTCCTATCAGAAGACAAGATTTTTGCACTTACTACAGCAGAAAAATACATCGGAGGAGCAGTTGGAAGAAATCTGTCGGGATTGTGGATTTGTATGCGCCAGAGATGAAAATTATTTATGCATAGAAATTCGATTGGAAGAATCCGCCGAGTTGGAGCAATGCAGAATGCGGTTGGAACAATATCTGGCTGACAGTACGGATTTTCTACTGTTGGATCAGCTGCCGGAGTCAGAGACCGTCATTGCGGTGCTTGCATGTATGGCAAAACGACAGCAGGAAATTCGTCGTAAACTGCATCTGTTTGTGGCGAAATATCCGGAGTATACCGTTGCGGTTGGATATTTTGTGGAACGGTTGTCAGAGGTGTACAACAGCAGCCGCATGGCGCAGCTTGCCATGGAGCAGGGATTTTTTCAACCGGAAGTCCATTATCTGGAATTGCAGCGTCTGGTGAAACATGAATTTATCGATCCGGAGATTTATCAGGTGTTTTTGCAGATTTACAGGGAAAATCCGTGGCGTGTCCGTGGCTGGTATCGGGAACAGATGGAGCAGTTTTGCACGCAGAAGGATGCGATGCCGGAGGGGACACAACTTATTTCACTGACAAAAACCTTTGCCAGTCAGATTTTAAAGGATTATCCGGAGAGTTTGAAGCATACCGGGTTGGAGACAACCGAGCAGTATATGGAACAGTTGGCTGACAGCAGACATATTCAGGAGTTGGAGAAACGGTTTTATCAGTTGGTGCAGGGGATGGAACAATGTCTGGAGAAGCAGAAAGGTTACAGCCGCGTAGTCAGTGATATCCGTACCTATTGCAGCCAGCATCTGTCTGACAGTGCCCTTGGTGGTCAGATGATCACAGATCATTTCGGGTTGTCAGCAACGTATTTGAATCAGCTTTTTAAGCAGGAGCTTGGCATGACCATCAAACAGTACATCAGTGAGATGCGTATGGAACGTGCGGAGCAGTTACTGGCGCAGACCTATGAGACGGTAGATGAGATCGCGGCAAAATGTGGATATTCCAACGGAAACTATTTTGCGAAAGCATTCCGGGAAAACAGGAAAATGTCTCCGACGGATTACAGAAAGAGAATGGAGAAGCGTTATGAAACAAAAGAAACAACGTAAACTGCCATTTTTTTATCATTGGAAACTGTCCAGAAAGCTGTTACTGCTCTTCTTCGGAATCGGTATTTTACCGATCACGGTTATTTTTGGCATTACGCTGTATCGAATGGTGCAAAATTCCAGCCAGATGCAGCTTTATACCATGGATAAGAACTTTGATCGTATGGAACAGACGATGGATAATATTCAGGATCGCATCGGCCGAATCGGGGCGCTGGTCACAGTGTCGGATGAAGTGGGAGATGCTCTGCGCAGTGATGAAAGTGCCAGTTTGGTACAGGAACTGCAGAAATTTGACACGTTGTCGGATTATACATATCAGTTGGAATTGAGTTCGGATGATATTTCTATTTTGTATTATATCCCGGAGAAGTTTCTGATCTCAGAAAGCGGAAATACGTGCTATCGGCCGTTAAAGGATCTGACGAAATGGGAGGTGGATGCCGAAAATCTGGAACAGACGGCTGGAGCTTCCTGGCGGATCGTGCATGAAAAGAACCGCTATGGACAGAAGAAGAGTTATCTGGCTAACTTTCGGGCCATCTGGAATACAGAACAATATTCGGAATTGCTCGGAATTGTTGCAGTTATGATTCCGGTGGATGCCATCAGGGAGAATATGAGCGGAATGATGGATCAGCAGACGCTGTATCTGCTGGATGAGAACGATGCAATCCTTTTATCTGGTGGAAGTAAAAAAATATCAGAGGAACGTCTGCCGAAATTAGGCGGTGCTTCCGGGGATACACATGTAGAAAAAGGCGCATGGCTGATACGCAATAAAAAGCTGGAAGAAGGCGGTATGACACTGGTTTCTGTTGCTCCACGGGATGTTCTGATGCAGGAATCGGGAAAAATTATCCGGGAAATGCTTATTTTTTACATTATAGTTTGTGGCATTTCCTTTGTGTTGCTGCAGCTTGGAACTAGACCATTTCTGAAACGTATCCATAAACTGGGTACTACCATGGAAGCGGTAGATGATGGAATATTGGAGCCGATCGAAGTACCGGAATGCCGGGATGAACTTGGCAGACTGACGCAGCGTTACAACAAAATGGTAGAGCAGATCCAGCATTTGCTGGAGGAGCAGTATGTGCTTGGTAAAGAAAAATCAGAGGCACAGCTTTATGCTCTGCAGGCGCAGATCAGTCCGCACTTTTTATATAATACACTGGACATGATGAACTGGATGGCTGTAAAAGGCGAGACAGACAATATCCGAAGCGTATTGTCCTCCATGTCCCGGTTTTATCGGATGGTTTTGAGCCGTGGGGCCTATATCATTACCATCGGTGAGGAAATTCGGATGTGTCAGGCATATATGGAAATTCAGGTGATGCGGAAAAAGAAAAAACTGCAGTTTTTACTGGATGTTGACGAGGAAATTTTCCCATATCTGATTCCGAAGATCACATTACAGCCGCTTCTGGAAAATGCGGTCAGTCACGGAATTGATGAAAAAGACGGGGGGCGCGGAACCGTGCGCCTTTCCGGCAGACTGGAGGGAGATGAGATTATCCTTCAAGTGCAGGACGACGGCGTGGGTATGGATCCGAAGATGCTGGATGAGGTGCCGCCGGATGATGGTAAGACCCATTACGGTTTATCGAATGTAAAAACGCGGTTAATGATTTTTTATGAGAAAAATGCAGAGGTAACCTGCAGCAGTGCACCGGGAATCGGAACTACCATCACACTGAAATTCCCGAAAAAAGAGGGCATGGAAGAATACAACGGGTAAAAATTAAAACAGACAGGTAATTTTTAAAAGTACATGGAAGAAAACGTAAACTTCCATGTGCTTTTTTTGTTTGAAAAATGGCAGAAAATACAAAAAAAGTCCTCTTAAATTGTGCATATTCGCTGGAATATAATAAAACCAGAAAGAAACACAGGACAGAAAATGGAAGAAAACGAAAAAAACTGTGTGGGATAGAAACATAATAAAAAATCAGAGTTGTTACAATCAGAATAAGTAAAATCTGAAGATGAGAACGGACATTGTTCAAGTCGAACGTATGTGAGACTTGGTGCGTGATTCTGGTCAGTGTAAGCTGACATATTCTTTTCAGAATCACTGTACATCCTCGCGGAGCATTTATCTCAGTCGGAGATTGAACTCCGACTGAGGTGAATTTTGATGGATGGCCGATGTCAATTTTTGGAGGAACTATGAGGAATCAGCTGGAAAAAGAAAATGTAGAATTTCGCTATTATGAAATGCCGCAGGGAATGTCAGTATTGCCTTTGCTTGGAGAAAAATGGATCACCCGGTACGGAGCAGATCCGATGCATTTTCATAATTATCTGGAAATCGGATATTGTTACTCGGGGAGAGGCATGATGCACCTGGGAGATGACAGTATTCCATATCGGGCAGGAACTGTTGTGGTGATCCCGAGAAATTTTCCGCATCGGACAGAAGGCGAAGACAATAACCTGCAGAAATGGGAATATCTGTATGTGGACAGTGAAAAATTTTTAAAAGAACAGTTTTTCAACAGAGGCAGACTGGCAGATGAGCTGATCGCGCGATTACACAGCAGGATGTTTGTGATCACAAAAGAGATGGATCTGAAAGTTGGAAAGCAGATGCTGCTCCTGCTGGATGAACTTCGGGACAAGAAAGAATTTTATACGGATGCCGTGAATGGAGAACTTCTGTCCCTGCTTTTGATGATCATCCGGTTTAATCCGGGAGACCGGGAACAGGAGCCAATGACGTACCACAACCGATATCTGGCAGATATTTTAAAAACGGTGGAATACATGGATGCGCACTATAAAGAGGAAATCCATATTGAGGATCTGACACAGCTCAGTCATTTGAGTGAAACACATTTTCGAAGAAAGTTCAGTGAATACATGCAGATCACACCGGGAGATTATATCAATCTGCTTCGGGTGAAAAAAGGATGCGAACTGCTTCGTTATACGGATTGCAGTATTGGCGATGCTGCAATTCAGGCAGGATTTCGGACAGACAGTGCGTTTATAAGAAACTTCCGCAAATTTGTCGGAACCACACCAAGAGAATGGCGCAAACAATCGGGAAAAGAAATTGATAATCCGATGAATTATAACATTTCCGTGTTGAAAGGATGGTGAAAAGAGGAACAGGAAAGGGATTTTTACCGAAAAGAAGGAAGTTCCTTATTTTGGGTATAGGAAGGCAGTAAAAGCGGATGAAAGATCCGCATGAGTTAAGAAAAAGGAGGAGAACCATGAATAAAAATCGTAAGAGCTATTCAAAGAAAACAGGAATAAGAGCAATGGCGCTTTCTATGGCTGCGGCCATGGCAGTTACTCTGTATCCAATTCCGGCATTTGCTGTGGAAAGTGGGCAGGCAGCAGAACAGGCGCAGGTGCAGGATAAAACGGGGGAAAATATCCATGATTATGGAAAAACCGGAGATGATCCGGCAACACCAGATGTGGATGAATCAGCAATCGTTGCAAATTCTAATGTAATGCAATCTGCACAGTACCAGGAATCTACAAAGTATGAGTTAAAAGTAAACGGAACACCGGTTTCTGTTTATAAATATCAGAAACAGGAAAATGCAGGAAACTATTACCATATGGATATTGCAAGATTTTCTTCTGATGATGCAGAACCGGTTTTTGAGATAACTCTGAAAGACGGTTCAACCATTGACAGTGTATATGTATCACCGGAAAGATATTATCCGGAAGATTCTTTTGAAATTAGTGCCGATAAGAAAACGGTAAAATTTAAAATGTCAGCAGATTTACGTTATTGTATCGTAAATATTAATGGCAGTATGCTTACGTAGACACTCAGAAAGCAACAATCACAGCGCTGAAAGGTTTAAATGAAGAAGAACTTGCAGCTTATAACAAGAAATTAGAGGATGCAAAAACTGCAGCAATTGAAAAAATCAATGCCGCAGAAGATCAGGATACAGTTGCAAAAGCAACAACAGAAGGAAAGACAGCATTGGATGAAGTTGTAGCAGAAGCAACAACATTGTCAGAGAAGAATATTGCAGATAAGGAAGCAGCAGAAAAACTGCAGAAAGCAAAAGAAGATGCGGTAAAAGCAGTAAATGACAAAGCAGCTTCTATCACAGCAGAAATCGAGAAATTGACAAACTTAAGTGCAGAGCAGAAAGCTGCTTATAAAGAAAATGTTGAGTCTGCATTAAAAGAAGCAGAGAAAGAAATCAATGCAGCCGCAGATGAAGCAAAAGCATCAGAAGCTCAGAAATCTGCTGAAACAGCTCTGGACAAAGTACTTACAGATGCAAAGGCAGCAGATCAGAAAGCAGAGCCGAAGCCAAATCCAGAGCCGAAGCCGGATCCAGAACCGAAAAAGAATGGTCTTTCTGAAAAACCGGAAGCAGATGGAAACATGTATTATTACAGAGACGGTGTAATTGCAACGGATGTGAATACTATTATCAATAATAAAGAAGGCTGGTATTATGTCCGCAACGGAAAAGTTGACTTTAGCTTTACAGGTCTTTCCAATAATAAAAATGGCTGGTGGCGTGTTGAGAATGGAAAAGTAAACTTCAATTTCAATGGCATTGCAAACAACCAGAATGGCTGGTGGTATATCCGTAATGGAAAAGTAGATTTTTCAAAGAATGGATATATCAAAGTACAGGGCAGATATTATCAGGTAGTGAATGGTAAAATTAGAACATGATAGAAATCGTTTCATAATTACCAAAAATAATGCAAATATTTTTACAATTTTGGTTAATCTGTTTCTGCTATAACTGCTATAATGACGCTGTAACAAATAAGGAACTACTTAACAAAACCTCTTTGTAGAAGGCTGCTAAGCAATTCAGATTTTTGGAGGAAAAGATAAATGAATACTTTAAAAGCTGAAAAAAGAAGCATGGATGTCAAAGCAAAGAAACTCAGAAGAGAGGGATTCGTAACAGGTAACCTGTTCGGTAAAGAGATCGAGGGCTCCGTTCCGTTGAAGATGGACAGAATCGAAGTTGAGCGTCTGCTAAAGACAGATCACAAAGGAAGCCAGATTATGCTGAATGTTGAAGGACAGGATTACGATGTTCTGATCAAAGAGGTAGATTATAATTCAATGAAACGTTGTGTTGATGAGATTGATTTCCAGGCACTGGTAAGTACCGAGAAAGTTCACTCAACAGCAGCAGTTGTAATTGAGAACCGTGAGAAAGTCCTTGAAGGTGCTCTGCAGGAGTGCTTAGAGGAGATTGAATACAAAGCATTACCGGCAGCATTGGTTGACCATGTTACCGTTGATGTAGCAGGCATGAAAGTCGGCGACGTTATCCGTGTCAAAGACCTTGAGATCGCTAAGAACCCGGATGTCGATGTTCACACCGATCCGGAAGCTATCGTTGTCATGGTTGATGCTATCAGAAACAGCATCCCGGAGGATGAGGCAGCTGAAGAGGAAGCAGCAGAAGCATAAGAGCCCAATTTTCAATTCACTGAAAAATGTAATAAAAGGCGGAATCACAGAGTTAAGCGCTGTGGTTCCGTTTTTTTATATTGAAAGAAAATTGTTCGAAGCTTTGTACAGACGATGCATTTTTATTGTATAAAATTCAGGCAAACCATCCATCTTAAATAAAGAGAAAACTGTTTATTCGTTTACGCGTGATGTGATTTTTGTAACAGAAATGACAGTTATGAATGGATTAAGGTGAATGGAGGAAATGTCATGCAGAATAATATGGAACTTGGATATGAGATGTTTTGCTATCAGTGTGAGCAGACTGCAAATGGAAAGGGCTGTACCCGTCAGGGTGTGTGTGGAAAGACACCGGAGGTGGCCAATCTGCAGGATCTGCTCATTTTTCAGTTAAAGGGCATCAGCTGTTATGGGAAAATGCTGTTGGAGCAGGGAGAAAAACTGGATAAATGTGTGATTTCTTTTATCGAAAACTGCCTGTTTACGACCCTGACGAACGTAAACTTTGATGCAGAAGTCCATGTGAAGCTTCTGAAAGAGGCGCAGAAGATCAAAGATGAACTGCGTCAGCAGACCGGTGGAGTTGGTACTGAGAATATTTATATGTCCTACCGTCTTCCACAGGAAAAAAGTGAGATGCTGCGCACTGCTGAAATTGCCGGAATCATGTATGATCAGGATCTGGATGAGGATATCCGTTCTCTGCGTCAGCTGATCATCTATGGATTGAAGGGAATCAGCGCTTACGGGCATCAGGCGCGGGAATTAGGGTATTTCAGTGATGCGGTGGATGACTTTTATGTGGAAGCGCTGGCGGCTGTGACGGATGACAAAATGACGGTGGAAGAACTGATCCGTTTTTCCATGAAAGCCGGAGAGATGGCGCTGGCCGTAATGAAGACGCTGGATGAGGCAAACACGCAGACATATGGAAATCCGACCCCTCATGCGGTATCAACAACGTTAAAAGCCGGTCCGTTTATCATTGTTTCCGGGCATGATTTTCATGATCTGGAAATGCTGTTGCAGCAAAGTGAAGGAACCGGAGTGAATATTTATACCCACGGTGAGATGCTTCCGGGACACGGTTATGAAGGCTTGAAAAAATATCCGCATCTCATCGGAAATTTTGGTGGTGCGTGGCAGGATCAGCAGAAGCAATTTGATAACATTCCGGGCTGTATCCTGATGACTACAAACTGTCTGATGCGTCCACGGGAAAGCTACAAAGACCGCATTTACAGTACCAATGTCGTTGGCTGGGACGGTGTCAAATATATCGGAAAGAAAGAGAATGGCGAGAAGGATTTCAGCGAGATCATTCGTCAGGCAATGGAACTTGGCGGCTACACGGAAGACCGGGAAGTACAGCCGACGGAACCGTCAGATTGTCCAAAATGTCATCAGTCCTCGGAACTTCTGACTGGTTTTGCGCATGAGGCAACATTGAGTCATGCGGGAGAAATCGTGCAGGCAGTCAAAGACGGACAGATTCGTCACTTTTTCCTGATCGGTGGCTGTGATGGAGCCAGACCGCGACGAAATTATTATACGGAGTTTGCGGAACTTGTGCCGGAGGACTGTGTGATTCTGACACTTGCCTGCGGAAAATACCGTTTTAATAAAATTGATTTTGGAACTGTGGCAGGGCTTCCACGGCTGTTGGATGTGGGACAGTGTAACGATGCATATTCTGCGGTACGGATCGCTACTGCGCTGGCAGATGCTTTTGATACGGATGTGAACAGTCTGCCATTGTCTATGATTTTATCATGGTATGAGCAGAAAGCGGTGGCGGTATTGCTTGCTTTGCTGAGCCTTGGCATCAAAAATATTTATCTTGGACCGATTCTGCCGGCATTTTTAAGTCCGAATGTGGTGCAGTATCTGGTGGATACGTTCCAATTGCATCTGATCAGCAATGCGGCGGATGATATTAAAACCTGTTTGAAGCAGGAGATTTAAAAGCTGTCTATGATGAAGTAGGAAATAGTGTAGAAAACAGACAGTAGAAGATTCCATTTCTATTACTTTAAATCTATGTTAAACTAACAGTATTCGGGATGATAGATAGGGATTCTGATGAGAGATGTAGTTTTCATGGAAATCAGAATGGTATAAAAGGCTGAATAAGCATATTTGTGGAGGAATAAAAATGGAATATCAGATGAAGACAGCGCATGGAACGCTGTTTTGCAGAAGGGAAGGCAGTGGACCAACCCTTCTGCTGATACATGGAGTAGCCTGTGACAGTGAATTTTTTCGTCAGGCATCTGCAATCCTGGCAGAGCATTTTACGGTGATCAGTTATGACCGAAGGGGATACAGCCGAAGTATTCCGGTGGAAGGCGAGACAGATTTTTCTGTCTGGGCGCATGCGGATGATGCTGCAGAGATTATTCGAGCGGAATTGAAACGGGCGAATGAGGAAGAAATATGCCTGGAAGAATCAGACCAGCAGGTGAATAAAATTGAGGAACAGAGCAAAGTGAATGCTGGTGTATTTGTCGCTGGCTGCAGCGCAGGTGGTGCAGTGACGGCCGCTTTGGCAACAAAATATCCGGAGTTAGTGCGCCAGGTATTTTTACATGAGCCATTAATGCGGGGAAGTGGAGAACTGGCAGCAGAGCAGGATGCGTTCTGGGAGAACCTTCGCAAAGGAGCCGAGAAGCACAGGATCATCACTTGTATGATGCACTTTGTAAATGCCATGGGCGGCATGAACCGGGACAAAGCGGGGCAGTCCATGGAACAGCAGAGACGCAATTTGAAAAATCTGGAGCTGTTTCTGGAAAAAGAAATGGACAGCTTTTCCAGTTTGAAACTGGATGATTTTGACATATCGGTTCCGGTGACGGTAGCTTGCGGATCAGATGATAAAACCGGAATGTTTCATCGTTCCGCGTATCAGGCGGCAGAGACCAAGGGGTGGAAACACAGAATCGTTCCGGGATATCACAATTTCGCTTCTGACGAGCCAGAGGTGTTTGCAAAATGCATTACAGAAGAATTTTTACATGATCAGATTTAAAATAATTGTAACTATTCAGAGCCAGGCAGATTTACAGAAAAATGCGGATGCCTGTAAACCCTTGAATGAATGGGAGAGCAGATCTGCTGGCAGAATCGGAAATAAGGATTGAAAAACAATGGAAAAAATGGAAAATATTCTGAATGCTGTGAAAGAAGGCATTCTGATTGTAGATAAAGAAGAAAAAATCATGTTTATCAATGATGCTTATGCTGAATTTATTGAACATACATTAGAAGAAGTAAAGGGAAAACCGTTAAAAGAAATACGTTCGGGTGCAATGCTTCCAGAAGTAATGAAAAGCGGAAAAATGCAGGAACAGATGCATCGTGTGGAAAATGGGAAGGAATATTTTGCCAATATGTATCCGATACGGGAAAATTGTGAAGTTGTAGGGGGAATTTCAACGGTTACATTTTTAGAAAATGCCCGTTTTCTGGCAGAAATGATCGGAGAATTAAACGAGAAGGAAGCATATCTGGATGCACGAATGAAAGAAGTAAATGGAACCAGATACGATTTTGATGATATTGTGTATGGTAGTGAAGTCACAATGCATTGTATTGAAATGGCAAAGAAGATTGCGCATTCCGATATTTCGGTGTTGCTGCAGGGCGAAAGCGGATGTGGAAAAGAATTGTATGCACAGGCGATACATAACGAGAGTGAACGCAGAAGCTATCCATTTATTGCAATCAATTGCGCTGTTTTATCCGGAAATATGTTGGAAAGTGAATTGTTCGGCTATGAGAATGGAGCATTTACCGGAGCACAAAAAGGTGGAAAAGCCGGATTATTTGAAATCGCAAATAAGGGTACCCTGTTTTTAGACGAGATATCAGAGATGGATTATACCTTACAGGCAAAATTGCTTCGTGCCTTACAGGAGCGAAAAATCCGAAGAGTCGGAGGAACGAAAGAAATTGACATTGATGTCAGAATCATTGGGGCATGCAATGTGGATTTAGAAAAATATATTGAGGAAAAGAAATTCCGCCAGGATCTGTATTATCGAATCGCGGCAATTCCGATTCATCTTGTCCCACTGCGTGAGAGAAAAGGAGATATTGCACCATTGCTGGAACATCATCTGAAAAAGATTTCGATTCATAATAAACGCAAAGTTGGAATTACGGAAGCGGCACGCAACATTCTGATGGAGTATAACTGGCCGGGAAATGTGCGGGAACTGGAAAATATTCTGGAATATGCAACGTTAATGATGACTGGAAATCAGATCGATGTGGAGGATCTGCCGCCTACGATTATGAGCGAGGGAAGCAGCGTAAAAATGCCCACACTGGCAGAACGGGTGCATCAGTATGAACGACAGCAGATCATGTCAGTATTGGAGCAGTTTGGAAATACGCTCGAAGGGAAAAAGAAAGCAGCGAAAACACTGGGAATTTCGCTGGCAACTTTGTATAACAAAATCGGAAAGGGAGATGCGTGATCTCTCTTTCCGATTAGGGGCTTTTGGGTAAAATTGGTTAAGTATTATAATTTAAAAGGGTGAAATCCAATGGTAAAAGGCTTAGATTTCCATTTCCATCAAGGCCATGCCAAGAGCCTTTCCGTGTTTGTCCAGAGCCAGGGAGCGGGTAACACCGCCGCCCAGAGTTTTATCAAGGACAAAGTTCATAGCACAGAGACTGTCGATGTCATAGCGGACAACTTTGCCTTTGCAAATTTCACCGAAGTATTCTTTGACTCTCTCGCAGGTCACTTTTTCTTTTAATAATGGATAATCCTCTGCTTTGTATGCAATGACAGAAATATTTGAGATATCTCCCTTGTCACCTGTTCTTGAATGTGCGATTTCTTTTAATTTCATGATTTATACCTCCTGATAATTTACCTGAATATCAACAATATCTCTTGGAACAAAAATGGAACAGATGGATACTACTTCAGACACTTTCTTGGTAGCACCTGCACCACCGGCAGGACCGTTTGTATATAATGCTTCAATTTCATTTGCAATTAAAGTTGCGTTTTCCTTATCTTTTGTACGACCGCTGACACGGAGACGGATTTCCGGGAATACATCCGGTGCATACTGACTGGAAATTTTGTCTTTGTAAAGAGAGTTAAATCCAATGTAATCTACACGGAATTCTTCCATGTCACATCCGATGAGTTTCAGACGTTTTTCGATAATATCTGCTGCAAGCTGTGCACGGGCCATGGAGTTCGGACCGCCATAACTGATCTCGCCTTCACCGATGAAGCAGTCGCGATATCCGATGCTGACCTTTAAAGTTTCCGGTTTTCCGTGAGAAGTTGCATTTGCAGCGGCTACAATGTCTTTTCCCTGTTGCGTAAATGTGACATGGGAAAAATCTGCAATTGCATCCGGAGTCAGATAAGCTTCCGGATTGTGGATTTCGTAGATCATCTGTTCTTTACAGGTGTCTTCGCAGACAAGTCCGCCGGAACCTTCTACTTTTGAGACGGTAAAATGACCGGTTTCGTCAATTTCGATCAGTGGGAAGCCAAGGCGGTCAAGGTCCGGAACATCTTTAAATCCAGGATCTGCGTAATATCCGCCTGTTACCTGACCGGCGCACTCCAGTAAATGACCGACCAGAACAGCCTGTCCCATCTGGTCAGGGTTGTCATTAATATTCCAGCCAAATTCATACACTAATGGCGCGATAGAAAGTGCCGGATCGGATACACGTCCGGTAATGATAATGTCTGCACCATTTTTCAGTGCTTCCAGAATACCATCACAGCCAAGATATACATTTGTGGATAACAGGGAATCCCTGATATCACCCAGTTTGCAGTCGAGTTCCAGAACAGAGTTGTCATAATACTGATCGATCTGTGGTAAAATATCATCGCCTGTCACAGCTGCAATTTTCAATCCTGTCACACCAAGTGATTTTGCGATTTCTACCGTTTTATCCATGGCAGCCAGCGGGTTTGCAGATCCCATGTTTGTGATCACTTTGATATGATTTTCTTTAGCCAGTTTTAAAATTTTATTCATTCTGGCTTCCAGTAACTGGTTATATCCTTTGCTTGGATCTGCCAGTTTGTCTTTCTGACCAATGGCAATGGTACGCTCTGCCAGGCACTCAAAGATGATGTAATCAAGGTTGCCTTTTTCCATAAGTTCTACAGCCGGCTCAATACGATCTCCGGCGTAACCGGCGCCGCTTCCGATTCTGATTTTTTTCATAGTTAATATCCTCCTTAATATAATCTGGATGTTTGGATTAAATACTGATTGCTCCAATAATGATGGATACAATTAACATTACGATACTGGTTAAAAATGCATATACAAATGTATGTTTCTGGTGTTCACCAAGGTCAATGCCTGCCAGACCTGTCAAGAGGAAGGTCGCTCCGGTAAGCGGACTGATCGGGAATCCCACTGTCATCTGTCCAATGATGGAGGCACGACCGATCATAAGCGGATCAACACCGAGGGCACCCGCCGCATTGGCAACAACCGGCATTACGCCATAATAATAGGAATCCGGATCGAATAATAAGCTTAACGGCATGGAAATCACTCCGATGATAGCAGGAAGTGCTTTTCCGAGTGTTGCCGGGATCAGGCTTACCAGAGCGGTACTCATGGCACTGAGCATACCGGAACCCTGCATGATACCGATAAAAGAACCGGCTGCAAACAGCATACTTGCCATCATCAGTGCGGATTTTGCATGAGAATCCACAAGCTCTTTCTGGATTTTGATATCCGGATAATTTACGATCAGCGCAATTGCAGTCGCGATCATAAATACAGCAGCCGGTGGTAAAATAGAGGTGATCAGTACAACAACGGCAAGAATGATCAGTGCAATGTTAAAAATAAATAATTTTGGACGTTTTAAATCATTGTCTTCCATAGTTGCCTGTGTGGAATTATCAAGTTCGATCTGGTTCAGGGAATCTCCTAATCGTTGTTGCTCTTTTTTTCCAAGAAAAACAGCAACAAGAATGATAAATGCAATGCCGGCAACCTGTGCCGGAATCATCGGTTTGTACAGATCGTCAATTGTAGTATTCAATGCTGTAATAGCGCGGATGGTCGGGCCGCCCCATGGAAGCATGTTCATAACACCGGCTCCAAGTGCAACCAGAGTAGCAAGGGTGGTTTTTCGCATTCCGAGTTTTTCATACAGAGGAAGCATTGCCGGAATCGCGATCAGGAAAGTAACGGCACCGGAACCATCCAGGTGTACGAGACATGCAAGAATAACAGTTCCGATACAGATTTTCACCGGATTTTTTCCGACAACTTTTAAAATACCGCTGATAATAGGATCAAAGGTACCGGCATCTGTCAGGATACCGAAAAATAAAATTGCAAAGATAAACATAACACCGGTCGGTGCGATATTTTGCAGACCGGAAGTAATAAATCCACCCATAGTTGTAAGTGAAAATGTTCCGTCTTCAATGGATATCAGTCCGGCGAATCCTGCGATAAGACAGCCGATGATCGGAACGATGATCAGTGCTAATAAAGTCTGCATTTTTTTTGTCATAATCAGGATCAGCATGATTATGATTGTTAATGCGCCAATAAGTGCTAACATAATAAAATCGTCATCTCCTTCGTTTGTTTTTTGATAAATTCCATGGCCATGGATTTGATTTATCGTGTCAAAAATATATAACGCAAAAACCATGCCAATTTTTAGATGGCGTTTTTAGCGAACTCAGAAAAAAATATTTCTAAAAAATTAGAAATGATATGCTATTGAT
>CAVEOS010000006.1:0-13429 GCA_963617435.1 Lachnospiraceae bacterium | reverse complement strand
CTATTGATTCTGTTATTTTTGATTATATCTGAAAATGCAACGGTAAAATAGGAATTCTAAAAAACAAGAAATATATTCTAAAAAATAAGAAATATCTGTGGTTTTTACCACAAAATAGAAAAAAGTCGTAAAAAACAAACAGAGTCGGGTATCATATTTTATGGGATTATGCTAAAATTGGGGAGAAATCAGACAAACTTATTTCAATGAGTTATAATGAAAAATATATGAAGTGATCTTTCGATGAATGGTGTTTTTGATAGAAAGATACAGGAGTATAAAAAATATATTGGTTATAGCATAAATTTGGGGATTATGAATAGAGAGACAACAAAGTTATGACAGCATGATTTATTTGTAAGGAGGATATGTAAATGAGACGTAAGAAAATAGCAGCACTTGGATTGGTTGTGGCGCTGACGGTAAGCAGCAGTTCCGCAGTTTGGGCAGCTTCCCTGCCACAGACGCAGCGACCGGTGGTTGTGACAGATACAGCAGAGACACAGGATACAGAAAATACAGATGAGGCACAGCAGCCGGCAGAAGACGTAACAAATGATGCGGACGCAAATCAGACCGAAACCGTTTCTGATGCTTCAGATGCGGAAAATGGAACAGGTACAGTTGAGGAAGATCAGAATACCACAGATAATACAGTTACAGACGCAGCAGCTGGAACTGATGCACAGATTTCATCATTCGATACTACTACTGTTGGAACCGAAGATACAGCTGATGTAGCAAATGTTCCGAACGACAGCACAATGCTGCAGGAATCTGAGGATGAGGTTTCCCTGCAGGAGGCACAGATCATGGTAATGGCGGCAGTCAGTACACCATCCAGCATTGGCGGCGTAGCTACCACAGATATTATCAACACAGCAAAAGTCATGATCCGTAAATATGAGGGTACTTACAATTCTGTCAATCCAAACGATAACGGTGCACTTTCCATCGGAAAAATGCAGTGGCATGCGAATCGCGCAAAAAGCCTGCTTCAGTCGATTATTGCCGGAGATGGAACTGCTGCAAAACAGATCCTTGGAGATGCACTTTATAATGAGATCCTGGCTGGAAACATTAGTTGGAGTAATCGTACATTGAATAATGATGAGACAGCGAAGATCAAATCATTGCTGTCAACAAATCAGAGTCAGATGGCTCAGGATTCTCAGGAAGACACGGATGTAACTGCTTATATCAATGATATTTATAATCGTGGTATCAGAAATGCAGCAGCTGTTGCTTATCTTGCGGATGTGGAAAATCAGGCGGGATCCGGCGGTGTAAATACGATTCTCAGCTATGCAAAAAATCTCGGAAATCTGTCTGATCTGACATTAAATGAGATACATATTGCAACGGTATGCTATGCATATATGAACCGGAATACCTGGCTGGCAAAATCTGACGCAAATCGGAAATCTTTTATCACAAGAAGGATCAATGCCTATGTGGATGCTTCCGGAGCAGGTTGGACTTATTGCAAATCCGGAGATTACCGCATGCCGTCAACTTCTCCGAGAACAAATAAGATAGGAATCCAGTGGCTGCAGAAAGCATTGAACGAATATCAGGGAACTGGCCTGGAGCTGGATGGAAGTTATGGACCGGCCACACAGGCAGCGGTAAAAGCATTTCAGCAGTCTGCCGGTCTGACAGCAGACGGTGATTGTGGCGTGGATACAACCAGAGAGCTGATCCGCAGATTGTATTTTAACAAAGTTTATACCGGATCATCCGATATCATTGGTCGTGATGTAACAGATATTGTGCAGGATGCGAATGGAAACTGGATTTATACGGTAAATGGAAAACAGGATGTCTCTTATACAGGTTTTGCGGAAAATGTAATGGGCTGGTGGTACGTGGAAAAAGGGCAGGTTACATTTCGTGCAAATGGCTTTATACAGGGAACTGTGAAGGGCGCAGCTGGCTGGTGGTATGTCGAAGGAAGTCAGGTTACATTCAGTACAAACGATATTATACAGGGAACAGTAAATGGTGAAGACGGCTGGTGGAATGTACGTGGAAGCCAGGTGATTTTTTCTGACACAGTAGCAAATAATGCCGGCGGTTGGTGGCGTATTAAAAATGGAAAAGTTGATTTTGATTATAATGGAATCACCAACAATCAGAACGGATGGTGGTACATCCGTGACGGTGAAGTAAAATTTGATTATACCGGCGTATCCAACAATGAAAATGGCTGGTGGCGTGTGGAAAATGGTCAGGTCAACTTTAATTATAATGGAATTACCAACAATCAAAATGGCTGGTGGTACATCCGTGGCGGTCAGGTAAAATTTGATTACACCGGCGTATCCAACAACGAAAATGGCTGGTGGCGTGTGGAGAATGGAAAAGTCAACTTCAACTTTAATGGAATTGCCAACAACGAAAACGGCTGGTGGTATATGAAAGGTGGAAAAGTAGACTTTAACTATAACGGAACCATTCATGTAAAGGGAAAAGCTTATACCGTGAAAAACGGAAAAGTAGATGTTTAAATATATCAGATGTAAGCTGACGCAGCCTCTGTAGATGATGGATAACAAAAGTATATCATTTGGTAAAGGTGCGGTAGCGCATGAGAGTGAGAGAAGTGAGGAAGTAAAACAATGTTATTTCAGGAACAGGTAAGAAAGGTAAAAGGAGCAGCGCCAAAGCTGGCAGCGACCACAAACGAACAGCGAAACGCAGCATTGGCAGCAGTGAGAGAAGCGCTGCTGCAGCATCAGGCGGAGATTTTCGCGGCAAACAGCCAGGATCTGACGCAGGCAGAGGCGGACGGCGTGTCCGGCCCGGTGCTGAAGCGTCTGAAGTTTGACGAAGGAAAACTGCGCGACGTGACAGCAGGTATTTCAGATCTGACAAAAATGGAAGATCCGCTGTTTCAGACACAGTTTGCCAGAGAACTGGATGAGGGGCTGGTGCTGAAACGTGTCACCTGCCCGATCGGCGTCATCGGTGTTATTTTTGAGGCGCGTCCGGATGCACTGGTGCAGATTTCCGCATTGTGTATCAAGAGTGGAAACTGTGTAATTTTAAAAGGCGGCAGTGAAGCACTGCGCAGCAACAAAAAACTGTTTGACATTATCCATGAAGCGGTTATTGCGGCAGGACTTCCGGCAGACTGCATGATGCAGCTGGAGGCCCGTTCCGAGATCAATGAACTTCTTGAATGCCATGAATCTGTGGATCTGCTGATTCCGCGCGGTTCCAATGCGTTTGTGCAGTACATTATGAACCATACGAAGATTCCGGTAATGGGACACGCGGACGGCATCTGCCATATTTATGTGGATAAAGACGCAGATCTTGCGAAAGCAGTGCCGATCATTGTGGATGCAAAAACCCAGTATGTGTCTGCCTGCAACACAGTGGAAACACTTCTGGTTCACGAAGATATCAAAGACCAGCTGCTTCCGATGTTAAAAGAAGCGCTGGATGCGAAAAAAGTAGAACTGCGTGGTACGAAAGACGTTGCAGCGGTTGTGGATTGTGTACCGTCCACCGAGGCAGATGACAAAACAGAATACCTTGATTACATTCTTTCAGCAAAAACTGTCAAAAACATGGATGAGGCAATCGATCACATCAATCACTTCGGTTCTCATCACACTGACTGTATCATTACAGAAAATGCGGATGCGGCAGAGCATTTTATGAATCTGGTAGATTCTGCTGGGGTATATCAGAACTGCTCTACCCGTTTTGCAGATGGTTACCGTTATGGTTTTGGCGCGGAAGTCGGCATTAGTACCGGAAAACTCCATGCCAGAGGACCGGTGGGGCTGGAAGGCCTGGTAAGCTACAAATACAAACTGTACGGAAACGGACAGATCGTGGAAGATTATGCTTCCGGAAAAAAGGAGTTCCATTTCAAAAACATAGTATAATTATGCATGAAAAATGAATAAAAGTATCACATATATGTATAAAAAACAGAGAAACCGTATAATATTCGAAATAAGCTGAAAAAATATGCATATAATATTAATTTTTATGCACAATCACCATTGCAATCTTTCCTCAATGGAATTATAATGGACAGCAGTAATAAAAAGCAGGATTGTAAAAAATGCGCAGAGGAAAGTCGTATGTGCATTCGATTTGAAGATGAGCATTTTGCAGTGAGAATGCGAAGGCATTCCGAATAGTTCTGACTGATGAAAAAGAGGAGAGAAAAAGCATGAAAGTAAAGAAAATCGCAGCCTTGGCAGCTGTTGCAACAATGGTGCTTTCTATGGCAGCATGTGGTGGTACAACAGATAGTGCATCTGATAGCAGCGCAAAGGGAGAGACAACAGCAAAAACATCTGACAGCGATACATTGATTATGGCGACTAACGCAGCATTTCCGCCGTATGAGTATGTAGATGGCGAGGACTATAAAGGAATCGATGTTGAGATCGCACAGGCAATTGCAGATGATCTTGGCATGAAACTCGAAATTGATGATATGGATTTCGATTCCATCATTCCGGCAATCACAACTGGCAAAGCTGACATGTCTCTGGCAGGCATGACCGTGACAGAAGACCGTAAGAAAAATGTAAGTTTTTCAGACAGCTACGCGACAGGTGTCCAGGTTATCATTGTCCCGGAAGATTCTGATATCACAGGACCGGATGATCTGGCAAACGATAAAATGATCGGTGTGCAGCAGGGAACAACCGGACATATCTACTGCTCTGACACACCGGAAAATGGTGGTTTCGGTGAAGATCATGTAACCGCATATCCGAATGGAGCAAGTGCGGTTCAGGCATTGTTGACGGGAAAAGTGGACGCAGTTGTTATCGATAATGAACCGGCGAAAGCGTTTGTAGAAGAGAATCCTGGCTTGAAGATCCTGGATACAGAGTACGTGACAGAGGATTATGCGATCGCGATCGCAAAAGATAATACGGAACTGTTAGATAAAGTAAATACATCACTTGCAAAATTAAAAGAGAATGGCACAGTTCAGACAATTATTGATAAATACATTACTGCTGAATAAGATTTTTCATGGAGTGCAGACTTGCAAGGATGCACAGAAGAATATCTTATGCGTTGCATGATAAGCATCTTGCAGAAAAATGGAAAGGGCATTCTGGAATAAGATTTTTTCAGAATGAATGATTCTGACCGAAGTGGAAGATCAGAATGGATATAGAAGTGATTATGAAAGTGACGGGGCAGCAGCAGACGCTGCCCTGTTTCTTCTATGGATCAAAAATATTATGTAAGGAGAAAGAAGGATGAAAGAATGGCTTATGAACCTTGATGATGCATTCCTCCAGACGTTCGTGGAGAGTGAACGCTGGAAGTTGTTTGCGAAAGGTTTTGTTATCACGATTAGGGTGGCGGTTCTTGCTTTGCTGATTGGTATTGCTATCGGTATTCTGATAGCAGTTATCCGTACAAAACACGATTTCAGAAAGAAAAACGCACATGGGTTTGGAAATGTGATCTTAAATATTCTGAATGCAATCTGCCGCGTTTACCTAGCAGTCATCCGCGGAACACCAATGATGGTTCAGCTGATGATCATGTATTTTGTAGTCTTTTCTTCCAGCCGTCATGAAATCGCAATTGCGACACTGGCCTTTGGTATCAACTCAGGTGCGTATGTTGCGGAGATTGTGCGTGGAGGAATTATGTCAGTAGATGCAGGCCAGATGGAGGCAGGACGTTCTCTTGGTATGAATTATGGCCAGACCATGCGCTGCATTATTATTCCGCAAGCGATAAAAAGTATTTTGCCGGCACTGGGCAATGAGATGATCACATTATTAAAAGATACATCTCTGATGACTGTGATCGGAGCGAAAGATCTGATGAAAGCGGCACAGACTGTTAATGCAGTAACTTATCAGCCGTTTATGCCATATGTCAGTGTTGCAGTAATTTATCTTGTATGTGTTATCGCACTGTCTAAGGCACTTGAGCGGCTTGAAAGGAGGATGAGAAGCAGTGATAGACGTTAGGAATCTGCAAAAAAGTTTTGGAGACCATAAAGTCCTGAACGGGATCAATGAACATATTTATCCGGGTGAAAAAGTGGTTGTCATCGGACCTTCCGGCTCCGGAAAATCAACCTTTTTACGTTGTCTGAATCTGCTGGAGGAGCCGACTGCGGGAACCATTACCGTAGATGGTGTGGATATCACAGATCCAAAGACAGACATTGATAAAGTGCGTCAGAAAATGGGTATGGTATTCCAGCAGTTTAATCTGTTTCCACATCTGACCATCAAAGAGAATATCAAACTTGCGCCGGTGAAACTGAAATTGATGTCTGAGGGCGAAGCAGACCAGAAAGCCATGGAGCTTTTAGAACGTGTCGGATTGCCAGATAAAGCAGATGCATATCCGAAACAGCTTTCCGGTGGACAGCAGCAACGTATCGCGATTGCGCGTGCACTTGCAATGAATCCGGAAGTAATGCTTTTTGATGAGCCGACATCCGCACTGGATCCGGAGATGGTTGGCGAGGTTCTTCAGCTGATGAAAGAACTGGCCGACGATGGAATGACCATGGTGGTTGTAACACACGAGATGGGATTTGCCCGTGAGGTTGGAACCCGCGTGCTGTTTATGGATGGCGGAAATATTGCCGAGCAGAATAATCCGAAGGATTTCTTTGAAAATCCGCAAAATCCACGTTTACAGGAATTCCTATCTAAAGTGCTTTAGTTTCTTGGGTGGCTAAAATTTAGGTTGTGAAAACGCCAGTCATCAATCTTACCTCTGCAGCTAACAATCGCTTGCCGAGGAAAGATTGCCTGACTGGCGTTTCATACACCAGAGTATGATTTCCGGGATGAATTATTAGATGAGGCAGTAAATATTTTCCAGAAATTGGTACAATCCAGGTAAGGAAGTGATCTGATTTCATTATAAATATCTGATGAACCAATGATTGGAGAATGAATGTAGGAGAAGGAAAAACAACGAAGTATTGAAATATAGAATAGAACATCTACGGTAAGGAGAAGACTAAATATGTACATTATTCCAAGACCACAGCAGTGGTATCAGAATGAGGGAACGTTTACACTAAAATACGATCGGAGCATTGTGATTAACAACAACTGTCCGCCGGAAGTTTATGAAGACGCGCAGATGTTGCAGCAAGATCTGGCGGATTATGCAGGTTTTGCGTTGCACATCAGCCGGGGAACACCACAAAAGGGAGACATCTGTCTGCAGTTGGGTGAGCACATGACAGAGCAGGAGTACACATTGCTTGTTCAGGCGCATGGTATTTGTATTACCGGCGGCAGCGCCTGCGGTATTTTTTATGGAATTCAGACGCTGCGTCAGATTATTCGACAATGTGGATGTTGTATTCTGTATATGATCATTGTGGATCAGCCGGAAATTTTGCACCGGGGTTTTTATCATGATGTGACCAGAGGACGGATCCCGACCATGGACTATCTGAAAAAACTGGTGGACCGCATGGCTTTTTACAAGCTGAACCAGCTGCAGCTTTATATGGAACATACTTTTTTGTTTCGGGGATTTTCGGAAGTCTGGAGAGACGATACGCCGTTGACAGCAGAGGATATTTTGGAACTGGATGCCTATTGCAGAAAGCGGCATGTGGAGCTGATTCCGAGCATTGCCTGCTTTGGACATTTATATAAAGTGCTTCGGACAAAAACATATGGTGCGTTGTGTGAAATGTCAGGAATGGAAACTGAGCCCTTTGGCTTTGTGGACCGCATGCGGCATCATACCTTGGATGTGTCAAATCCAGAGAGCATGCGTCTGGTAAAAAAGCTGATTGATGAATTTATGCCGCTTTTTACAACGCAGTATTTTAATATCTGTGCGGATGAGACCTTTGACCTGGGAAAAGGAAAAAGTGCAGCGCTGGCAGAAGAAAAAGGAACACAGCGGCTGTATCTGGATTTTGTAAAAGAACTCTGTGAATATGTGGTGAGCAAAGGAAAAACACCGATGTTCTGGGGTGATATCATCTGTGAATTCCCGGGGGCAGTACAGGAACTGCCAAAAGAAACGATTTGTCTGAACTGGGGCTATGATGCGGACTGGACGGAGGATGCTACGCGGAAGCTGTCAGAAGCGGGAGCCAGACTTTATAATTGTCCGGGCGTCAGCGGCTGGGATCAGCTGGTGAACCAGATTCGTGTTTCTTATGAAAATATCAGCAGAATGTGCCGGTATGCGCATACATACAAAGCAGAAGGACTGCTGAATACAGACTGGGGCGATTGTGGACATATCAATCATCCGGATTTCAGTCTGCCGGGCATGATCTATGGGGCAGCTTTTTCCTGGAATTTGGATATTCCGGAATTTGAAGATATTAATCGCCAGATTTCAAGAGTTGCTTACGGAGATGAGACGGAAATGCTGGTGTCTTTGTTGGCGCGCATTTCTGAAAGTTGGAAATTTACCTGGAGAAATGCTGTTGACTGGATGGAACAAAACCAAGATATATCATTGGAATCTGTTGAAGTATATGAGAAAGCCGTAGAGGACCTGAAACAGATCCAGACGGAACTTTATCAGTCTGTCCCACACCTTCCAATTGCGCAAAGAAGACAGATTCATGCATATCTGATCGCGGTAAATGGAATGATTTTATTGCAAAAGATCGGTATTGCATTGAGTGATAAAAGGAATATTTCTGAAATGCAGGAAAATGGAAGCATGTCAGAAAAAGGACAAAATAAGTCAGCGGACGAGTGTTGGAATCCGGAAAAAGAACAGAATATGTCAACGGATGAGCGTTGGAATCTGGCAGAAGCACTGGAATACTGGCTGCATGATTACAAGGAGCTCTGGCGCAGTACGAGCCGTGAGTCAGAACTTTTCCGGATCCAACATGTGATCTGCGCCTATGCAGACTGGCTGCGAAGCTAAGTTAATCATGACATGAAGTTGTATTTTGGTGGAAGTTTTTGATATTGGTAGCACCAATGTATTGAAATTATTGAAAAAACTGCTATAATAATTGAGATAATGAAATTGCATTTTAAGGAAAAAGCAGTTACCATAAAATGTAGACTTTTTGACCAGGGAAAAGAGGCGTTGTTATGAAATATATTCGTCAATTTGTCATTATTCTTTTTATTTCTTTTATAGGAGAAGTTTTGAAATATGTATTGCCGCTGCCGATTCCGGCAAGTATTTACGGTCTGGTGCTGATGTTTGTATTGCTTGAGACAAAAGTGCTGAAGGTGGAAGCGGTTCAGGATGCGGGGAAATTCCTGATCGAGATCATGCCGATGATGTTTATCCCGGCTGGTGTAGGTCTGTTAAATGCATGGGATAAGTTAAAACCAGTGTTGGTTCCGGTTATCGTGATCATGTTTATCTCGACGATCGTGGTTATGGGTGTATCCGGAAAAGTAACACAGACGATGATTGAAGCAGAGGAGCGTAAGAAAAATGAAGGACATTCTGAGTAATTCTATGTTTTTCGGCGTACTGGTGAGTATCCTTGCATATGAAGTCGGTGTACTGCTGAAAAAGAAATTGAAATTTGCATTGTTAAATCCGTTACTGATCTCCATCGTGATCATTATTCTGATCCTGGTGGGATTCCACATTGATTATGATACATACAATGATGGTGCACAACTTTTGAGCTATCTGCTGACGCCGGCAACGGTATGTCTGGCCATTCCACTGTATGAGCAGATGGAGCTGCTGAAGAAAAACTGGAAAGCCATTATTGGCGGTATTGTGGCGGGGGTTCTGACCAGCGCAGTCTGTATTTTAGTGTTGTGTCTGATCTTCCGACTGGAGCATGATATGTATGTTACCTTGCTTCCGAAATCCATCACGACAGCGATCGGTATGGGCGTATCGGAGGAGTTAGACGGTATCGTAACTATCACCGTTGCGGTTATCATTATCACCGGTGTGGTTGGAAACGTGCTGGCAGATTTTGTATACAAGTTGTTCCATGTTACTCATTCGGTGGCAAAAGGAGTCGGACTTGGTACTTCCGCCCATGCCATTGGTACTGCAAAAGCATTGGAAATGGGTGAGATCGAAGGCGCCATGGGTGGATTGTCCATTGCCGTGGCCGGTATCTTGACGGTTATCGTAGCACCGATTTTTTCACATATCATATAGCGCAAATGGTTTCGTGCGTGTGGAGCGGATTTTGGTCTCATATGATTTGAGCTAGGTGTTTTTGTGAGTATTGAGTAGGACAGAAAAATGTATTTGAAAAACAGCCCTGTATAGGTAAAAAATTTATTTTACTTATATGGGGCATTTTCTATGAAAAACGGCATGTTCTTGTTATTGACTAATACTGTTAGTTCATTTGAAAAACATGTTTATAAGAATCTGGCGGCTGTTTTTATCAGAGTTGAATCGTACTTGCAAAAATAATGCATTGTACTTATAATCTATATTAGAAAAAATCTGGAAAGAGAGAAAAAATTATGAAGTATAAATGCGTGAATGAACTGGATAAATTTATGTTCCAGGATGCCGAAGTGAAAAAAATGGAGTTTAACCAGGGACTTATGACAATGGTTCTGTTGGGCGTGGCTGCAAGACATAACAACCCTTCCAATGATACTCTGGTGGATCGTTATCTGGATGACACAGAGATCCGTTTTAAATCCCCGGTAATTACAAGATTTTTGTTAGAGGGCGCAAAATATTACGATGCAAATAATGTACTGCAGCGGGAAGTGCCGGATCAGGATATTCCGGAAGATCAGTATAAAGAGATTTTCCAGAAAATGCAGGAAGACGGAAAAGTATTTGTAGTGACACCAAAGCCTGCAAAAAATGGCGGTGAGTGCTGCTGTGAGATTGCTGTGGATGTAGAGGAAGATACTTACTGGGTAGAAGTAGAATTCGAAAAAGCAGTCGTAGAATGGGAGCATTTTTTAAATAAAGTACAGGCATAGAGAAAATGATAGAAATGATATGGATGGTGTTTCTTATTATAGGTGCAATCATTATTGGTTTACTTAGCTTAAGTCTGTACATGCTTCGACCGGAAACAGAAAAAACACGTTCGTTTGCCGCCTTTGACCACACAATGATCGCGCATCGGGGGTTGTTTGATAATAATTCAGAAGCACCGGAAAACAGTCTGGCCGCATTCCGAAAAGCAGTGGAGCATGGCTTTGGCATGGAGTTGGATGTTCAGCTGACAAAAGATGGGAAACTGGTTGTTTTTCATGATTTTGACCTGAAGCGTATGTGCGGAGTACATAAGAAATTAACGGAATTGACATATGCAGAATTAGGGCAGTATTTTTTGAAGAACAGTACAGAAAAGATACCGCTTTTTTCTGATGTCCTGGAACTGACCAATGGAAAAGTGCCTCTTGTAGTGGAGATTAAAGTAGGCTTTGACTATAAGACAACCACGGAAGCGGCCGCCGCAATGCTGTCAGAATACAGGGGCGTTTACTGTATGGAGTGCTTTAATCCATTGTCACTGGTGTGGTACCGCAAGCATTTTCCAAAGGTACTTCGTGGACAGTTGTCCATGGACTTCTTTCAGAGTGAGGATAAAATGCCACAAATTGTGCGTTTTTTCCTGACAAATTTATTGTTGAATTTCTGGGCAAAACCGGATTTTATTTCCTATAATCATAAGGACCGCCAGATCCGGGGCTTTCGTATGTGTCGGAAATTATTTCATGTAAAAACCGCGGCATGGACGATCAAAAGTGAGGCTGAACTGCAGGCGGCCCGCGAAACATTTGATATGTTTATTTTTGACAGTTTTCTGCCAAAAGAAGGGGAAAAGGTGAGATTGAGTTGAGAAAACAAAAACAGAAGATGGATGAGAGTAAGTTGCTCTTTTCCAACCACGATCTGAAGGTATTGCTGATACCGCTGATGGTGGAACAGTTGTTGAATTCTCTGATGGGAACCGTGGACAGTATGATGGTCAGCAACGTGGGAAGTGCAGCTATTTCGGCGGTTTCGCTGGTGGATTCCATCAACGTGCTGGTCATTCAGGTGTTTACGGCATTGACGGCAGGCGGTGCCATCATCTGTTCCCAGTATCTTGGCAGAAAAGATGTGAAAGCTTGCAATAAGGCAGCCCGTCAGGTATTGCTGGCAATGCTTGTGATTTCCGTCGGACTGATGGCTGTGTGTATCGTATTTCGTCATCCGTTGCTGCGGTTGATTTTCGGAAATGTGGAACAGGATGTTATGGATAATTCCCAGATTTATTTCCTGATCACGGCGATATCTTTTCCGTTTATCGGTTTGTTTGACGCAAACGCGGCATTTTTCCGGGCAGAGGGAAATTCCAAACTTCCTATGACGATTTCAGCGTTGTGTAACCTGGTAAATATTGCAGGAAATGCGATTTTGATCTTTGGATTTAATATGGGTGTAGCCGGTGCGGCGATCTCTACACTTGTTTCCCGTATTTTGATGTCCATTATTATGATCTGCCGTCAGCGTGTGCCGAAACAGGAGATTGTCATCCGTGATTATTTCAGCATTCGGCCGGATATGAAGTTGATTTGGATCATTCTTTCCGTTGGAATTCCGTCCGGTATCGAAAATGGTATGTTTCAGTTTGGTAAACTGGCGATTCAGTCTACGGTATCAACCCTTGGAACGACGGCAATTGCGGCTCAGGCCATGACAATTATTCTGGAAAACTTAAATGGTATTGCAGCGATTGGAATCGGAATCGGTCTGATGACCATTGTCGGTCAGTGTATCGGTGCCGGTGAGAAAGAGCAGGCGGTGTATTATATTAAGAAACTGGCTGTGATTTCAGAGTTTGTGGTGATTGGATGCTGCCTGTTGATATGGGTACTGACGAAACCGATTACAATGATCGCTGGCATGGAACCTGCCAGTGCGGATATGTGTTTTTACATGATGACTGTGATCACTATCGTAAAACCGATCATCTGGGTTCCGGCGTTTATTCCGCCGTATGGACTGCGTGCAGCAGGAGATGTCAAATTCTCAATGATTTTGTCCACCTGTTCCATGTGGATCTTTCGTGTGAGTCTGTGTATTTATCTTTGCCGGGTGCAGGGATTTGGACCGATCGCGGTGTGGATTGGAATGTTTACCGACTGGACGGTACGTGGAATTGTGTTTACGATTCGATTCCATAGACGGAAATGGCTTGATCATAAAGTCGTTTAATTCTTGTTTAGGGTGGCTTAAAAATTCATTACGTTAGGTTTTAATTGGAACTCCGGAAATTTTGTCTCAGTCGCTAGCAATCGCTCCTTGAGAAAAAATTTCCGGAGTTCTTAATTTACGATGTGAAATTAGTGAATTTTTGCGCCACCCCGCACTTCGTGCCACGCATGCATATAAAATATTAAAATAATAAGGACTGTACTGCATGCGCACATTGTAAATAGTTACTGTTTTCATAACGTAAATAAAAATCAGAGAAAATTTCCTCGACGAGCGGTTCAGAGAACGACTGAGT
>CAVEOS010000005.1:0-83412 GCA_963617435.1 Lachnospiraceae bacterium | reverse complement strand
CTCTGTCTCTTCTTTGGCTGATAAGTCATTTTCATCGTGATACACCTCCAATCTTCGTAGCATCATTACCGATGATAGCAAAAAAAAGCATACAAGTCAATAGAAATCAAAAAAATATGGAAAAACCAAAAATTTCAACTTTCTTCCCGACAAAATCTCCACACTAAACATGGAAATTTTGTCAGGAAAAATAATTTTAAAAATTCCAGGTAATATCATCTGATTGTTTTGCTTTCTTTTTTTTGACGGAAGGGCTTTTTTTGTTTTTCTCTGTTTTCTCCAGTTCTTTATTATAAAGTTTTGTATATTTTGAATAGCTGTTCGCCTTGTTCTCGTATAGATGATAGAGGTCAAACAGATCGGATGATTTTGACAGAGTTTTGAATGCGGATTGGGCTCTTAGCCATTCCACTAATTTCTGTCCGGTCGGTGTATAAAGATCTTTGCGATCGGATTTGGTATATTCAAAGTCCCCATGGAAAGCACTGTCAGATTGTTCAAGCAGACGTTGACTCTGCCCCCTGAGAATCTCCTCTGCGAGCGCATCCCTAAGATATTCTTGCGGCGATTTCCCGTGCTCATATGCCTCACAGATCATCACGATTCTTTCGGCATTTTTGAGGCGGGTTGCACGCCGACTTCCGCTTTTGTAATGTTTTGCACAATAATTGATATATCGTTTTGCACAACTTCTCAGCTCGGAAACACCTGCCAGTTTCTCGTGTGCACTCATATTCCCGTTGAAAGACGTTTTCTCACTTTTCACAAATAAGGACATTCGTTCATAAAGTTCGTTAAACTCGGGAGAATCCTCCGAGTAACGGCTCAGCGTCTTTTTAAGTCTGCCATGAAGTCCCTGAAATGCATCCAGATACTCTTCGGCATGATGTTTCCGCCCACGAATCTCGTTTTCTTCAATTTGTATCAGGACAGCCATATAAGGAGCCAGAAACTCATTGTTCATCAGTTTTTTCATCAGCTTTTTTTTACTAGAATCTTCACTATTTCGATTTTTGACCACATACTGACATGCAAGAAATAATTTTTCCTTGTCTTCTAATTCCGCCTGCTTTTGCTCAAGAGCCTGTTTCCACTCCTCCTGCCGGTCTTTTTTTGGAAAGAAAGCACAGGAATTGCTGCTATTCGTAAATTCTTTCAGCATATCTGTATATTTTTTGGTAAATGAAAAATTTTTTTCGTACTCGTACGTATCGTCGTCGTCGTCGATATAATCGTTCAACGTTTCTACAAAGGAATCCTGTATGCGGTGCAGAATCTCGCGCTGCAAGGTCGTATAACTTGCTCCCTTTGCAATATTGTAAGAGATGACATGATGACATGCTGTACGTAATGCATCGTCTTTCAGGTTTGCTAATTCATTGACACAATTTTCAGCTAGCTTCTGCTGTTTTCTCATTGTTGTACCATCGTCTTTAATTTGATCAAAAGATTTAAAAGCGTCACTAGGTCTAAGCCCATATCTACGTTTGGATTTAGATTCGGATTTAGATTCGGGTTTAGATTCGGGTTTAGGTTCGGATTTAGGTTCGGATTCAGGTTCGGATTTAGATTCGGATTCAGGTTCGGATTTAGATTCGGGTTTAGGTTCGGATTTAGGTTCGGATTTAGGTTCGGATTTAGATTCGGATTTAGCCAGAACGGGTCGCATTTCCACTTTTCTGGGCTTCCGTTTTACGTTCCAGAAAACGGGATTCGTATAAACTGTATGTTTTTTCGCATCCTTAGATTTAGGATTCAAATCACCTGTACGCTCTTTCACATCCTCAGATTCAGGATTCAAATCACCTGTACGCTCTTTCACATCCTCAGATTCAGGTTCCAAATCACCTGTACGCTTTTTTGTATCCTCTAATTCAGGCATTAAAGCGTAAGTATCTTCTTTTTCTCTCATGGTTCGTATTCTCCATTGCTATGTTCAGACATTTTTTATGAAATTACAGTTCCAGTCTACCATGTGTCAGCATAGATTTCAAGATGGCGCGTGTAAAGCGTGTAAAATGCCCGAAAATCCATTTTTTGCCGTCCATGTACTCCTGTGCAGATATGAAGTTTTCATTGAAAAATGGCGCGATTTGAGTTATCATAGACATTGGACAACTATCCAGCGCATGTTGAAATGAAAATGGATAGTGTAAATTATTAAAAACGGCTCAAATCAGTTAGAAACGTAAAACAGAGCCGGAAAAAAGGAAATGGAGCGTGTTATGCATCTGGTCGAAGAGAAATGGGATGAGATTCTTCTGACTGTGAAACGGGAGCATGAATTGACGGATATCTCTTTTAATACGTGGTTAAAGCCGCTGCAGATTTTCGCAATTCAGAACGAACGCATCTATATTCTGGTGTCCAGTGAGCAGATGGGCCTTACCTATATTAATAGGAAATATTACCTTCCACTGAAGGTTGCAGTGGCCGAGATCACAGGAACGGAATACGAGATTGAATTTGTTCTTCCGGAACAGGCGAAGAAGCTGAAAATGCCGCATCCGAGACGGCGTGCTACGACAGAAGAAGCGGAACGGTCAAATCTGAATCCGAACTATACATTCGATACATTTGTGGTGGGAAATAATAACCGGTTTGCCCATTCAGCGGCACTGGCTGTGGCGGAATCCCCCGGAGAAGTATACAATCCGCTGTTTATCTATGGTGGCGTGGGACTTGGCAAGACACATCTGATGCATTCCATAGCACATTTTATTCAGTCCACACATCCTGAACGGAAGGTTCTGTATGTTTCATCGGAAACATTTACCAATGAATTAATTGAAGCGATCCGAAATGGAAATAATACGGCCATGAGCCGCTTCCGTGAAAAATACCGCAGCATTGATGTGCTGCTGATCGATGATGTGCAGTTTATTATAGGAAAAGAAAGCACACAGGAAGAATTTTTTCATACGTTCAATGAGCTTCATGTGGCTAAAAAGCAGATCATTTTATCCAGTGACCGGCCGCCGAAAGAGATGGAGACGCTGGAAGAGCGCATCCGTTCCCGGTTTGAATGGGGACTTTTGGCAGATATCGGGGCACCGGATTACGAGACCCGTATGGCCATTTTGCGGAAAAAAGAGGAACTGGACGGTTTTGCACTGGATGATGAGATTTTGAATTACATTGCGGTGAACATTAACTCAAATATCCGGGAGCTGGAGGGCGCGTTAAACAAGCTGATCGCTTACGCAAACCTGGTACAGACGGATATCACCATGGAAATCGCGGTGAAAGAACTGCAGAACATTATTTCCCCGGATAAGCCTCTGGAAGTGACACCGGAGCTGATCGTGGAAGTGGTTGCGGAGCATTTTGGCATTACCATGGATCAGATATTTTCAAAATCCCGGAGCAATGATGTGACGAAACCACGGCAAATTGCCATGTATCTGTGCAAAAATATGACGGATGCGTCCCTGGAGACCATCGGAAAAGCGGTAGGCGGCAGAGATCATTCCACGGTGGTGCATGGAATTAAGAAAGTGGCGGACGATATGAGTGTGGATAAGTCTGTGGAACGGACGATGACAACGATCCGGAAAAAGATCAATCCATGCTAGACGGGACTTTTTTGAGCCTGGGAGGTTTTTTGTCCACAGGGGAAAAAGGGATAAATCATTGATTAGAAAATAAAAATGCGATTTGTGTGAAGGCATTTTTTTGACTATGGGACAAAACGTGAGAGCTTATCCACATAGTATGCCCGGAATTTAACATATTATTCACAGCAAAAGAGAAAAGAATGATGGCAGTAATCCTCTTAACGTAAGGCTTTGCGGTGTTATACACTTATCGACAGCCCCTAAGACGATTACGACGAAAACCATTTATATATAGATATACTACGCGAAGATATGATACCTGAAAGGAGTTATTCACATTATGAAGTTAATCTGTTCAAAAGCAAACCTGGTAAAGGGTGTCAGCATTGTATCCAAGGCTGTTCCATCCAGAACAACCATGCCGATTCTGGAATGCATCCTCATCGATGCATCGGCAAATGAGATCAAGCTGACTGCAAATGACATGGAACTTGGCATAGAGACAGTAATCGAAGGAGAGATCGTGGAGCGCGGAATCATTGCGCTGGATGCAAAATTCTTCTCCGAGATCGTTCGTAAACTTCCGGATAATGACGTTGTGATCGAATCCGATGATTCTTTCCAGACAACCATTACCTGCGAGAAAGCCAAATTCAACATTGTTGGAAAATCCGGCGAAGATTTTTCCTATCTGCCATATATTGAGAAGAATGAGTCCATCCGTATTTCCCAGTTTACACTGAAGGATGTGGTTCGCCAGACGATTTTCTCTATTGCAGATAACGATACAAACAAACTGATGACCGGTGAACTTTTTGAAATCAACGAGAACCGCCTGAGAGTCGTATCTCTGGACGGACACCGTATTTCCATCCGGAATATTGAGTTAAAAGAAAACTACAGCCCGTTAAAAGTAGTCGTTCCGGGCAAGACTTTACAGGAGATCAGCAAAATACTCACCGGCGAAGCAGAAGATATGGTAGATATCTTCTTTGCGGACAACCACATTTTGTTTGAGTTTGACCAGACAAAGGTTGTATCCCGACTGATCGAGGGCGAGTATTTCCACATTGATCAGATGCTTTCCTCTGATTACGAGACAAAGGTAAAAATCAACAAACGTGAGTTTTTAAGCTGTATCGACCGTGCAACTCTGCTGATCCGCGAGGGTGACAAAAAACCAATCATCCTGAACATTCAGGACGGAAGCCTGCAGTTAAAGATCAATTCTTTTGTAGGTTCCATGAACGAAGAGATCGAGATCGAGAAAGGGGGAAAAGACCTTCTGATCGGCTTTAACCCGAAATTCTTCATCGATGCACTGCGTGTTATTGACGAAGAGGAAGTTACTTTATACATGGTAAACCCGAAGGCTCCTTGCTTTATCAAGGATGACGCAGGTACATTTGTATATCTGATCCTTCCGGTTAACTTCAACGCTGCAACGGTATAAAGGCAGTGGCAGAAGTATTACAGAAAACAGAAGCTTATTTGCAGAACCTCTTCAAGAGGTTTTCAAATTAAGAGGCAGATGGGAGAGACATATGGAAAAAGTTATCATCAGAGATGATTTTATCAAACTTGGCCAGGCCATGAAGCTTGCCGGCATGGTTGGCTCCGGTGTGGATGCCAAAATGCTGATCCAGGACGGACAGGTAGAGGTCAACGGAGAAGTAGAATACCAGCGCGGCAAAAAGCTCCACGAAGGAGATGTCATTACATTTAACGGAGAGAGTGTTCAGATCGGCAAATGATTATAAAATCACTGGAATTAAAGAATTTTCGCAACTACCAGGCTCTCGGCATCGCCTTTGATGCCGGAACCAATATCTTGTACGGAGATAATGCCCAGGGAAAGACAAATGTGTTGGAATCCCTGTATGTCAGCGGAACCACAAAGTCCCACAAAGGCAGCAAGGACAAAGAAATGATCCGCTTTGACGCGGACGAGGCACATATCCGCACCATTGTGGAAAAAAACGGTGTGGAAAACAGGATCGATATTCATCTGAAGAAAAACAGTGCCAAGGGAATCGCAGTCAACGGCATTCCGATCCGGAAAGCAGGAGAACTGTTTGGAATCCTGAATCTGGTTGTTTTTTCTCCGGAGGATTTGAATATTATCAAAGACGGACCGGCGGGGCGCCGCAGATTTATGGATATGGAATTAAGTCAGTTAGACAGCATTTACCTGCATAATCTGACGAAATATCACAAGATCCTGCAGCAGCGCAACAAACTGCTGAAGGACATCCATTTCCGGCCGGATCTGGAGGCAACGCTTCCGGTGTGGGATGAGCAGCTGGTGCTCTATGGAACGAAGATCATTCAGCGCCGACAGGCGTTTTTGCAGGAATTGAATGAAATGGTCCGGGGAATCCATCAGAATATTTCCGGAAATAGGGAAACGCTGCAGCTGGTGTATGAACCGTCTGCCACGGCAGAGGAGCTGGCGGCGCGCATGGAGGAATCCCGCATGAAGGACCTGAAAATGGGAATGACGTCTTACGGACCGCACAGGGATGATATTTCCTTCCTGATCAATGAGACGGACATCCGCAGATACGGTTCCCAGGGGCAGCAGAGGACATCTGCACTTTCGTTAAAACTGGCGGAGATTGAGCTGGTAAAACAGCTGATCCACGATACGCCGGTATTACTTCTGGATGATGTGTTGTCAGAGCTTGACAGCAACCGGCAGAATTATCTGCTGAACAGCATCCATGATATTCAGACCATCATTACATGTACGGGTCTGGATGAATTTGTTAAAAATAGATTTCACATAAATAAAGTGTTTTTCGTCAGGGAAGGCACGATAGCAGAACAGTAGGAGGACAGGAATGAGTACAGAATACGGTGGAGATCAGATTCAGATTTTGGAAGGTCTCGAAGCAGTACGAAAAAGACCGGGTATGTATATCGGAAGTACTTCTTCCCGCGGACTTCACCATCTTGTATACGAGATCGTGGATAACGCAGTGGATGAGGCGCTTGCAGGATTTTGCTCGGAGATAAATGTAGCGATCAACGAAGGCGATACCATTACCGTTACCGATAACGGCCGTGGAATCCCGGTAGACATCAACCACAAAGCCGGAAAACCGGCGGTAGAGGTCGTATTTACCATTCTGCATGCAGGCGGAAAATTTGGCGGTGGAGGGTACAAAGTATCCGGCGGACTGCACGGTGTAGGTGCTTCCGTAGTAAACGCCCTTTCTAACTGGCTGGAAGTTCAGGTATGCAGAGACGGACACATTTATCAGCAGCGCTATGAGCGTGGAAAAACCATGTATCCGCTGAAAGTCGTTGGTGACTGCCCGGCAGAGCAGACCGGTACAAAAGTAACCTTCTCCCCGGATGGAAGCATTTTTGAGGAGACCGTATATGACTATGATGTACTGCGCCAGCGTCTGCGTGAGATGGCATTCCTGACCAAAAACCTGCGCATCGTTCTGACCGACAAGAGACCGGGACAGGAGCGCACAGAAACCTTCCATTACGAAGGCGGTATCAAAGAGTTTGTTCAGTATCTGAACAAGAGCAAAGAAGCTCTGTATGAAAACGTTATTTACTGTGAGGGTGAGCGCGACGGTGTCTATGTAGAGGTTGCAATGCAGCACAATGACTCCTACAACGAATCAACCTTCAGCTTTGTAAACAATATCACGACTCCGGAAGGTGGTACGCATCTGGCCGGATTCCGAAATGCCCTGACAAAGACATTTAACTCTTATGCAAAGGCAAACAAACTGGTGAAAGAGAACGAAGCAGCCCTTTCCGGTGAAGATATCCGTGAGGGTCTGACCGCTATCATCAGTGTTAAAATCTCTGAGCCTCAGTTTGAGGGACAGACAAAACAGAAACTTGGAAATAGTGAAGCTCGTGGTGCGGTAGACAGTGTCGTAAGTGAGCAGCTTACTTATTTCCTGGAGCAGAATCCAACGGTTGCAAAAACAATCTGCGAGAAATCCCTGTTGGCACAGCGTGCCCGTGAGGCAGCCCGTAAAGCCCGTGATCTGACCAGAAGAAAAACCGCTCTGGAGGGAATGTCCCTTCCGGGAAAACTGGCAGACTGCTCCGATAAAGATCCGAAAAACTGCGAGATCTACATCGTAGAGGGTGATTCCGCCGGTGGTTCCGCAAAAACAGCAAGAAGCCGTGCAACACAGGCCATCCTTCCGCTGCGTGGAAAAATCCTGAATGTAGAGAAAGCAAGACTGGATAAGATCTACGGAAATGCCGAGATCAAAGCCATGATCACCGCTTTCGGAACCGGTATCCATGAAGACTTCGATATCACAAAACTGCGTTACCACAAGATCATCATCATGACCGATGCCGATGTGGACGGTGCGCATATCAGTACCTTACTGCTGACCTTCCTGTATCGTTTCATGCCGGAACTGATCAAACAGGGGTATGTATATCTGGCACAGCCGCCATTGTACAAACTGGAGAAAAACAAAAAAGTATGGTACGCATACAGCGACGAGCAGTTAAATGCTATTTTGGCAGAAGTAGGACGTGACTCCAGCAACAAGATCCAGCGATATAAAGGACTGGGCGAGATGGATGCAGAACAGCTCTGGGAGACAACCATGGATCCGGAAAAACGAATCCTGCGCCGTGTCACCATGGACGAAGCTGCAACCGCAGAGATCGACCTGACATTCACAACCCTGATGGGAGACAAAGTAGAGCCGCGTCGTGACTTCATCGAAGCAAATGCGAAATACGTAGAGAACTTAGACGTATAATGATTTCCTATATAGCGAAGTGACAGACGAAACGTAGTAAGGGAAAAATGCATAATAAAAAACTTATATAGGAACTGGGCTGAAAAAACACAAAGCAGGACGTCTCAGTCCGCGTGTGCTTTTTCAGAACAGTTTCAGCAAAGAGTAAATAGCATTTTTCCCATAGCAAAGAGAGGAATATAAATGGACGACAAGATATTTGATCAGATCCACGACGTGGATCTGAAGAAAACCATGGAGAAATCCTACATCGATTATGCCATGAGCGTAATCGCATCCAGAGCTCTTCCGGATGTCAGAGACGGATTAAAACCGGTACAGCGCCGTGTTCTCTACTCCATGATCGAATTGAACAACGGACCGGACAAACCGCATCGTAAATGTGCGCGTATTGTCGGTGATACAATGGGTAAATATCATCCACACGGAGACAGCTCCATCTATGGTGCACTGGTAAACATGGCACAGGACTGGTCCACACGTTATCCGCTGGTGGATGGTCACGGAAACTTTGGTTCTGTGGATGGTGACGGCGCAGCTGCCATGCGTTACACTGAGGCACGTCTGAGCAAAATTTCCATGGAAATGCTGGCTGATATCAACAAGAACACCGTTGATTTCCAGCCAAACTTTGATGAGACAGAGAAAGAGCCGGTAGTGCTTCCTTCCAGATACCCGAACCTTCTGGTAAACGGAACCACAGGTATCGCCGTAGGTATGGCAACAAACATTCCACCACACAACCTGCGTGAAGTCATCAGCGCTGTTGTAAAAATCATTGACAACCGCGTAGAAGAGGACAGAGACACAACCATTGAAGAGATCCTGGAAGTTGTCAAAGGCCCGGATTTCCCGACCGGTGGCATGATCCTTGGTACTGCAGGTATCGAGGAGGCTTATCGTACCGGACGTGGCAAGATCCGCGTGCGTGCCGTGACAGATATTGAGCCGATGCAGAATGGCAAAAACCGCATCGTTGTCACAGAGCTTCCGTACATGGTAAATAAAGCCCGCCTCATCGAGAAAATCGCTGAGCTGGTAAAAGATAAACGAGTAGACGGTATCACAGATCTCCGTGATGAGTCTGACCGTCAGGGTATGCGTGTATGTATCGAGCTGAGAAAAGACGTAAACCCGAACGTTATCTTAAATCAGTTATTCAAACATACACAGCTGCAGGATACATTTGGTGTTATCATGCTGGCTCTGGTCAACAACGAGCCGAAGGTATTAAACCTGCTTGATATGCTGAAACATTACCTGAGACATCAGGAGGATGTAGTAACCAGACGTACCAAATACGAATTAAACAAAGCAGAAGAGCGTGCGCATATTTTACAGGGCTTACTGATCGCGCTGGACAACATTGATGAGGTAATCTCCATCATCCGTGGAAGCCGCACGACACAGGAAGCAAAAACAAAATTAATGGAGCGTTTCGGTCTTACCGATGCACAGTCTCAGGCTATCGTAGATATGCGACTGAGAGCTCTGACCGGTCTGGAACGTGAGAAGCTGGAAGCTGAGTACAAAGAGCTGATGGCTCGTATCGCTGAGTTGAAAGCAATCCTGGCAGATGAGAAAAAACTGCTTGGTGTGATCAAAGAAGAGATCATGGTGATCAGTGCAAAATATGGCGATGACAGACGTACATCCATCGGATACGATGAGTACGATATTTCCATGGAAGACCTGATCCCGGTGACAAATACAGTCATTGCTATGACAAAACTTGGTTATATCAAACGTATGAGTGCTGATTACTTCCGTGCACAACATCGTGGTGGCCGTGGTATCAAAGGTATGGAGACCATCGATGATGATTATATCGAGGAGCTGTTTATGACAACTTCCCACCATTATCTGATGTTCTTTACAAATACCGGAAAAGTATACCGTATGAAGGCTTATGAGATTCCGGAGGCAAGCAGAACGGCCCGCGGAACTGCCATTATCAACCTGCTTCAGCTGGCACCGGGTGAAAAGATCACAGCCGTTATCCCAATCAAGGAGTACAAAGAAGGCTGGTATCTGTTTATGGCAACCAAGAACGGTATCGTTAAGAAAACATCAATTACCGATTATGCAAATGTCAGAAAGACAGGTCTGGCAGCCATTACATTACGTGAAGACGATGAACTGATTGAGGTTAAGTTTACCGATGATACACAGGATGTATTCCTGGTAACAAAATATGGTCAGTGTATCCGTTTCCATGAGACCGATGTAAGAAGCACCGGCCGAGTATCCATGGGTGTGATTGGTATGAGTTTGACAGATGGTGACGAAGTAGTCGGCATGCAGCTGAATACTCAGGGTGAGCACCTGCTGATCGTATCTGAGCGCGGACTTGGAAAACGTACTTCCATCGATGAATTTACTGCCCAGAACCGTGGCGGTAAAGGTGTAAAATGCTACAAGATCACAGAGAAGACCGGAAATCTGGTTGGCGTGAAAGCCGTAAATGATGAAAATGAGATCATGATCATCAATACAGAGGGTATCATCATCCGTATGAAAGTCAGTGATATCTCTATCCTCGGCCGTGTCACATCAGGTGTCAAACTGATCAACATGGAAGATGATGTCAAAGTAGCAAGTATCACCAAAGTCAAAGAAGACGAGACTTTAGAAGGTGAAGAAGTTGCAGAGGATGCCAAAGAAACCGAAGCAGAGACTGCGACAGAGGCAGCAGGCGATGAGCAAAAATAATCTGCCAGAAGAAGCATTTTCAGACAGAGAAAATGCAGAGACATATGAACAGTTAGATCTGTCGGAGCTGATCTATGGCATGCCCATGGGCGAAGCAGATTTTATGCTGAACGAGGCGCAGGAAATCCAGTACAACGAAATGTGTCAGGAGTGCAGACAGGACTGCAAACAGAGCTTTCGCTGTCAGGTGGTGGAATGTTCGAAATTCAGGGTGAGACGGAGCAGGAAGAAAAAGTAAGGGTGTGTGCTTAAGCACAGAAAAACTTAGGCTTAGAATCCTTGTTTCCACCAAAAAAACAAACTAAAATGGCGTTAACCAAAAGACATAGAGGTAGCGCAAAGGAGCCAACACCGGATATGGTGCGGGCTCCTTTTTTATTTGATAGGAAATTACGATAAATTTCCTATCAAATAAAAGCACTTCGTGCAAACGATGCACACTCGCACGAGAAGAAATTATTGCTTCGCAATCGTGCTCGGCGCGTGCAAGAAAGCTGTGCTATTGATAATTTCATACGCGAGAGTGTGTGATAGCACACTTTCTTGTTGTTTTTAAGGAGGAACAGGATATGAACGCTCAGGAAATCAAAGAGACAAGTAAAAAGTATGTATTGCAGTCATGGAGTAAACAGGCGGGGCTGAATCCGATCGTCATCGATCATGCGGAAGGTATCTACATGTATGATGCAGAGGGCAACCGTTATACCGATATGTCCTCTCAGCTTGTAAACCTGAATGTGGGATTTGGAAATAAAGCAATCGGGGATGCCATCAAGGCACAGGTAGATAAATTCTGTTTTGTTGGACCGGCTTATGCGGCAGAAAGCAGAGCAACCCTTGGAAAGATGATCATTGATCTGCTTCCGGACAATTTCGGCAAAGTATTTTTCACAAATGCCGGTGCGGATGCCAATGAAAATGCAGTAAAAATTGCCCGTATGTATACAGGAAGAAATAAAGTATTCAGCCGTTACAGAAGTTATCACGGATCTTCTTTCGGAGCAGGAAATCTGACTGGCGAGCCGCGTAGATATCCGCTGGAGCCGGGCATTCCTGGATTTATCAAATTTTTTGATCCGTATGTATACCGTGAGCCGATTGAATTTGCGTCCGAGGAAGATGCCACAAACTATTATCTGGCAAAATTAAGAGAACAGATCATTTACGAAGGACCAGACAGCGTGGCTGCTATCGTTATGGAGACCATCACCGGTTCCAACGGTGTCATTATTCCGCCGAAAGGCTATCTGCCGGGTGTCCGCAAGATCTGTGATGAATTTGGCATTGTCATGATCTGTGATGAAGTTATGGCAGGCTGGTGCAGAACCGGTAAAATGTTTGCCTTTGAAAATTTTGATATCAAACCGGATATCGTGACATTTGCAAAAGGTGTTACCTGTGGTTATGTACAGCTTGGCGGCGTAGCTGTCAGCAGCAAGATTGCGGAGTATTTTGACGACCATCTGCTTTCCTGTGGACTGACTTACAGTGGTCATCCGCTGGCTTGCGCAGCAGGCGTGGCTTGTGTCAACTACTACAAAGAAGCAAATATTTTAGAGAATGTCAATAAAGTAGGAAAAGTCCTCGGTGAACTTTTAGAGGAGTTAAAAGAGAAACATCCGTGTATCGGCGACGTGCGTTATATCGGTCTTTTCTCATCCATTGAGCTTGTCAAAGACAGAGAGACAAAAGAACCGTTAGTACCATATGGCAAAGATCCGGAAGGAACTATGGGTAAGATCATTGGTATGCTGAAAGCAAAGAAATTTATGACCTATTCTCACGAAAACATGATTTTTGTCAACCCGGCGCTGATCATTACCGAGGAGCAGCTGCGCGAGGAGATGGTAAAAGTAGATGAGGTATTAACGGAGGTGGATTCATGGCTCACTATCTGACACCGGAACACATTTTTACCGGAAGGGACTGCTTCTCTGAAGCAGTCGGATATCTGAAACAATGCGGCAAAAAGGCGCTGCTGGTGACAGGACCACATGTGGTGAAATCGGAAATGTTTGCCGAGTTAAGCCGGATGCTGGCAGATCACGGGATTGAATTTGTGACATTTTCGGAGATTACCGGAGAACCGACGGATGTTATGATCCATGCAGGCGTCAGCGTATTTTTACAAAAAGGCTGCGATTACTGCATTGGATTCGGTGGCGGAAGTCCGCTGGATGCGGCAAAAGCGATTGCTGTTATGGCAGCGAGTGAAGGCAGTATTTCAGATTTTAACGGGAAAGAAATTACAAAAATGGCAGGACCGGTGGTGGCGATTCCGACCACTGCGGGAACCGGTTCCGAAGCAACAAAATTTACGGTTATTACCGATTCTGAAAAAGACATTAAGATGTTGTTGAAGGGAGATTGTCTGATTCCGAAGATTGCGATTGTGGACGAGACGTTCAGCCTCTCATCTCCGCAGTCTGTCACGGCCGCAACTGGGTTGGATGCCTTGACACATGCGGTGGAAGCATATACCTCAAGAAAAGCGATGGATATGACCGATACACTGGCAGTGTCAGCGGTAAAACGGATCATGAAGTATCTGCCGATTGCCTATCGTGATGGCAAAAACCGAGAAGCCAGACATCAGATGGCACTGGCCGCATTGGAGGCGGGAATCTGCATCAATAATTCCAGTGTGACGCTGGTGCATGGACTGAGCCGCCCAATCGGAGCACTGTTTCATGTGGCACATGGTATTTCCAATGCCATGTTGCTGAAGGCATGCTTCTCTTTCGCGTTAGAAGGGGCATATGAGCGGTTTGCAGACCTTGCAAGGGCAATTGGTGTGGCAGATGCCGAAATGGGCGATATCGCGGCAGCAGAGCAGTTCTTAAAAGCAATCGAACATATCTGTGAAGTGTGCGAAGTGCCGACGCTGGAGAAGTATGGCATTCCAAGAGAGGAGTTCTATGCGGCAATTCCGAAGATGGCGCAGGATGCGCTGGACAGCGGAAGTCCGGGAAATACACGGAAAGCACCGACATTTGAGGAGTGTCAGGAGATTTATAAGACGGCGTATGCCAGATAGAAATTAAAAAGGGAAGGAAAGAAATTGCAGATTTGCAATTCCTTTCCTTTTTTTGGTGCAAAAATAATAAAAACGATACCATATTTTCAGAAAAAAGTACGATGTGATAAAAAAATGTTTTTGCTATACTAAAAGAAACAGAAAGTGATAACTGTATTTTGAAACAGGGGATGATGGCAGCGAAGAATCATCATACCTGACAGAAGAGAAAGAAGATAGATACGCATGGAAATAAAACAAATGACATCAGAGATCGGAAAACAATATCATTCTGAAGATATATTGACAAAAGAATCTGTGATTTCTCCGGGAAAACGGTTGGCGAGATTGTGTGAGATCGAAAGTATATCAAGGAGTGAACTGGCAAAAAGGTTGAATGTTGCACCATCTCAGATCAGCAGGATATTAAACGGAGAGACGAAGTCCATCAACAGTGATATTCTGATTCGGATGGCAAAAGAATTTCAGGTAACGACAGATTATCTCCTAGGATTGGAAGATGAGTCTGTCAGTAGAGAAAATGTCCAAAAAGAACAGAGTGGGCTGGAGTGTGAAAAAAGCAGCGTACATATTCCAATGCTTCTCATGAGCACTGATTTTTGTCCGGGCAAGTGTCTGGATATGATCGAACAGCTGGAGGATGCGGATGTCAAAAAGATGGCATATTGTGAATATTATTATTTTACCGGGCAGCATGACAGGACTGTTGATCTGACGGAACTCTATCTGAATCATTCAGATCCGATGCTGCGATTATCGGCTTGCCTGCTCCATACGTTTGGCAACCTTTCCCTGAACCGTATTCATGCGGCAAGGGGTGGATTGGAGAGTCTGAAGGAAAACCTGAACAAGGTACTTGCAACAGAAACAGATCGGAAAACAATGGCAATGGGAATTTTTGTAGCCATGGCGGCGAGCACGCTTTTACATTTGCCGGTGGGAGAAATTCCGCCTTTGTCAGATTATCTTAGTGAACTGCCCAAAGGGATGCGGCTGTGGGGCTGTTATGTATTGGCACATAAAGCCTATCTGGAAGGGGAGTATGAAAAATCTCTCGGTATCGTGCAGACATGTAAGATGCTCAGCACGGAAGTTTATCCCATCGCACTGATCTATCTGAATCTGATGGGGGCTATGGCTTGTATGAATTTAAGAAAATCCGATGAAGCAAAAGAATATTTTATGGAAGCATGGAAAATTGCACGGCCGGATGGTCTGATCGAAGGCATCGGAGAACATCACGGACTGCTGCAGGGGTTGATCGAGACATGTCTGAAAACGGAATATCCAGAAGACTACAAGAAGATCATTCAAATTACCTATCAGTTCAGCTATGGCTGGCGCAGAATCCATAATCCAGTTACGAAAGAGGATATTGCCGATAATCTGACGACAACAGAATTTACAATTGCCATGTTGGCGAACCGTGGGTGGACAAATGCGGAGATCGCAGATTATATGAATATGACGCTGCGCACAGTGAAGCAGCATCTTTCATCTGTTTTTAATAAGCTAAATATCGACAGCCGTGGACAGCTGAAAGATTATATGTTGAAGTAATCGAGCTGCAGTAAGTTTTTTTGCACGTGCGTTCGGCTTGAACTGATACAAAATGTGATAGTTAGCGAAAAATACGAGGGGAGAAGAATGAGTATGAGAAAAGCAGACAGAATGCCATATAGAAAACTTTATAAAAGAGTGAATCGAAAGATACTTGTTTTGCTGATGATGTGCATGATGATTGTCAGCATCCTGTTTGGGCAGCAGACCGTGTGGGCAGCATCGGCATCAGAGACAGTATCGGATGTGACCGTGACGGTGACGACGGATAGCGATGAGTATCAGACTGGAGATATCATAAAGGCGACGGTAACGGTTGAGAATCATTCGGCAAATCCAATCAGAAATATTGAAAGTCAGTTGATTTTGCCGGAGGGACTATCCCCGAAGGATGGAGCGGTTACACATTCGTGGACCGAAGTAAAAGAGGGAGAAAGTGTAGAGCATGTCACAGAAGTACAGGTGAGCGGTGATGACGGTGTGGCGGCAGCGGATCTTGAGGATAACAGCGTGACAGAAGAGGGAAGTAAGACTGTGGCAGCAGATCACAAGACATCTTCTCATACATATCTGATCTGGCTCATTGTTGTGATCATTGCTGCACTGATCATTCTGGGCGTTGTGATCTATAAGAAAAAGGGTGGTAAAGGAAACGGCAAAAAGCTGTTATCACTGCTTTTATGTTTCCTGATGTTGTCTGGTTCCATAGAATTTGGAAATCTTGTAGATGTTCAGGCGAAAACCAGGACTGAGAGGCAATCGATAACGGCAGAGACAGAAGTGGCAGTGGAAGAAACCACGCAGTCCATAAAAGCAAATGTATCTTTTGATCAGGACACAGAGGAAGATGCACAGGACAGCGATCAGAATGATGCGCAGAATACTGCTAAGAAAAATCCGATAAAAAATGTTATAGCAAGTATCAAAAACAAATTTAGCGGGAATAGTGATACAAAAGAAGTGGCAAATAACATTACGGATGAAATCGACAAGGTAAAAGAAGAAATAAATGCAGATTCCATAAATAACGAAACTGCCAACGACAGTTCGAAAACTGACAAAGAAAATAATGCTAACAACGGTTCGAAAGATGATAAAAAGGATGATGCCGACGACAATTCCAAAGACGATAAAAAAGATGATACCGGAGATGACTCCAAAGACGAGCAGGTTACAGTAACCTTTGACAGTCAGGGTGGTACACCGGTAGAGGCGATCACGGTGGCAAAAGGAACGGCACTTGAGAATGTTCCACAGTCCTATAAGGCCGGACAGGCATTTCTTGGATGGTACGAAGAGGCAGAATGCACAACACCATTTTTCACTGGGACGGAAGTGGAAGAGAATAAGACACTGTATGCTATGTTCGGTGACACTGAGGATTCTATAGATATACAACAGCAGCCGGATTATTATGAGGAAGACTGTCCTGTAGATAAAGAAGTCACACTGATCAGTTCTACACCGATTACCGCAGAGACGCTTGATAATTTTATAACATTGGATGTGATCACCGGAGACGAGATCAGTGAATTTACCGTTACTGCAAATGGAGATGAATATACAATCGCACCGGTCGGTGGTTATATGGAAGGCGGTTTGTATACCATGACGGCAGCGGACGGGGTTACCTTTAAAGGTCTGGAATCCTATGTGCGTGAGTATTCATTCCGAATCTATAAGGCTCCGTCAGGGATTGTGGAAGTAGATCCGGGCATTATTTATCTGGACGAAACGAAACTTCAGGAAAGTAGTGATAATTATATCTATCAGTATTCCCTCAGCAAAGAGTATTTTGATGAGAAACAGCTTGCAGCAGGCAAGACGGTATGCATCGGAGATGGAACAAAAAATGTTACCGAGAATTCCCTTTTTGTAAACATTACGGAATGTTATCAGGATGAAGAAGATGCGGACAAATGGTATATCATCTGCGAAGACAGTGATATTGAAGATGTCTATGAAAATATAGACATCAGTTTTAAAAAAAGCGCTTATAATGAACTTTTGGAAGATGGAATTGATACTGAAGCATTAGTTCAGGAATTGTATGAGAGTGAAGGCATCCAGCAGTTGAATCTGGTCATGGCAGCAATGCTGGCAGACAGTGAAGATGTGCAGGAACTTCTGGGAGGAACATCCCTGCTTGCGAACAGTAACTCTTCCCTTATTGACTTTTCAGATAATGCAAAATTAAAAGATGATACGCTGGTCGATCTGTCCGAAAAGCTGGGAAAGTATCTGGAGATCAATGTAAAGATTGGTGAAGCGCAGAATGATAATTTTACTGTCTGCGATCCGGATTACTGGAGTGCGATCACATTTACTATCAGTTATAAAGGTAACCTGAAAGGAAAATTAAAGATTAATGCCACAGTTACCATCAAGGAATATCTGAATATTTCTCTGCAGGGTTATAAATCGCTGAAACTTGGAAAAACGGATCTGGATTTTAACTATGCAGTAAATGTATATTCCCAGACGGATATCGGATTTAAAGTTCTGGTAGCATCAAGTGATGGAAAATGGAAAGATATTTCATCTTCTATAGACGAGATGTTTTCAAGCAAGGAGAACAATGATCCGGACAGTCTCGTGACAGAAGTAAAGGAGATGCTGGAAAATGAGGGCGGTTACATAGAACTGTGCAGGATTCCAATGTTCCAGGTTGTGCAGCCTCTCATTGAACCATTCCCGCTGTTCAGTATTAATTTGAAACTGGACTATATTGTAAAAGTGAATTTCGCAGCAGGTATAAGCAGCCAGTTTTCTGTACTGGATGCAACGCAGATCGGCATTGCAGGAAATTCAGAGACGAATGAGTTCGAAAGTTACAAGAACAAGCTAGTTGGAGCGGATCGCTACAGCTTTGATCTGTCAGCGTGTGGTTACCTCGGTATCCGTACAGGTCTGGAAGGCTCTATGACGTTATCTTTCCTTGGATTAGATAAACTTGGCGAAGTGGGCATGTCATTGGGAGTTGGCGCATATTTTGATATCTATGGATATGCAAGGTACCATATGGTAAAACCATATCAGTACAGTGACACGGTATATCATACGCTGACGGGCGGATATTATATGGAAGGCGGCATTTATCTGGAAGTAAATGCCATTGCCAGATCTAAGATTTTCCATGTGGAGGCAGAGGCAACGTTGGTGGATAAAACATGGCCGTTGTTTAACATGGGAGATGAGGAAGTTTTGCTGGCATTGGATCAGCCACCGACTTTCTATATTACGACAGATAATCCGGATGCGCAGATTACCAGTATAAAGACAACGGATCTTCCACCGCTGACAGGTACAGTATTTAATATTGTGACCGGGGAAACTAAGGAACATGTAAGTATTCCGTGGTCAGAAATATATATGAATTTTTCAAACAGAAATTTCTCCATGGATTATGAAAAGGATGGACAGTGTTATCTTAAGTACAAAAAAACTGTAAGCTGGGATGTCCCAAGTGACGAAAGTCCGGTAGAAATCTATTACAAAGGTCAGTATTTGCAGTTTACGCAAAGTGGCAGTGGTGATTTTAATCGGACAACCGCAAGTGCAAAAGTCATGTTTGTAAACACGTCTATGGTTGATAAGGATGTGGCAGGTCAGTTTTTTACTGCGAGAATCTATACAGAAATAAATGGTGTGAAGACACTTGTCAGCACGCGAACAGTCAAGGCTGGAAATCGGGTTGGCTATATCCAGTATGATGTTACGGATGAGAAAAAGATCTATAATGGTTCCTGGAATATAGATCCGTATACGACGCGGGTCAACGAGGACAATATGGAATTCATCTATTCCGGATATTCACCTCAGGGATTGGCGGTATTCAAATACCGGGAAAATGGAAGTGATACCTGGGTGGCAGAGATCCGAGCAGCCAATATTGGGGATACGCCTAGCTGCCCGGCAAACAGCGGACATAAGTATGTATATGTAAATGGCTGGATTGATAATATCTATGGTGGATATGGTCCGGATAAACTACAGTGGTATTTTTTCCGGGATAATAGGGAAAAAATTGTAACGGGTTATTCTACAAACGAGGCGGTTTGCAAAGTGACCGGAGATTCACCGGAAGCAGTGGAAGCAGAATTAGCAAAACTGTATCCACAGGAATATGGAAAAGTAATGGATAATTATACAGCCTCCTATTATACGGGTTATGTGCCGATCAGGGTATCGGGGATTAATTCAGCTGGAATAGGCTATGTATATGATATAAGTGTGACATATGGATCACAGATTGGCAGTCTGGAATGTTGTCTAAGCGGTCCATGGTGGAAACCACTGGAAGGATTTGCATTAGAAAAAGATGGCGAGGTTGTCTATAAGTCGCTTAGTGATGTGACAGTGACCGAACCGATCCAGTTATACGGTGTGTATAAAACGGTTCAACATACGGTTACGATGCAGATATATGACGATACCGTTCAGGATTATGTGACATATAAGACATTTACTGTGAACAAAGGAGATCAGATCCCGACAGAAGTTTTCGATGAAGCGAAGGCGGCGGTGCCTCAGAGAGAAGGGGTGACGTGGAATTGCCTGGGGTGGGAAGATCAAGATGGTACAGCATTTGAAGCAGACATCACCCGCATTTCACAGGATACAGTGCTTCGTATGAAATTTGACAGAGAAGTGGAGATCACTTTTGATCCGGGAGAAGGTACTCTTGTTGCAAATGAAAAGAACGTCTCCTATTCTACAGATAATTACAAAGTAAGACTTTCCGGAATCGTAAAAAAAGAGGAAGATGCTTATAATACTTACAAGCCAATTGGTTGGAAAAATAATGCCACCGGCGAAATTTATGGATATCAGGATATTGCAGTCATAGATGATCCGGTTACGCTGACAGCCATTTATGAGGCAACGCCAAAAGAATATAAAGTAAGTGTATATACTGCACTTGGCACACTTAAAAATGGACAGCAGACAGATTCCTATGCCGGGGGTTATGACGGTTATCTGGAATTCATGGAAAAATATGATGAAAATTGGAAACCGGATACTGTTGTAGATCAGGATAAAACCTATACCTGCGCGGAACGTCTGGTTCGCACGCTGGATGATGGGCTTACCACAGAAATCTCCTATCGTTGGAACTATGTAAACAATCAATATACACTGAGCTTCGATGCAAATGGCGGTGTCTTGGATGGACTTGCTTCAGTGACAGAAACTTATGGAAGAGAGCTGAAACTCTCTGATGTTGCAACCGCTGCAAAGTCTGATAAGACAAGGGACTATGTGTTGAGTGGATGGAAGGATGAAGACGGAAAAGTATATGGCACAGATGACGTCATTACCCTTACAAAAGATACAAAACTTACAGCCATCTGGACAAACGGTGCTTCTAAAGAATACAAAATCACATATATTCTTGATGGAAGCGTGTATAAAGAAGATGAGGTTGCGGCTGTTGGAAGTACGGTAACGGTTGCTGATGCACCGGTGCTTACCGGATATGATGTATCCGATTGGACAGCAGAAAAAATGGAGACAGCGGAGAACGTGACAATCACAAACGGAAGTTTTGTGATGCCGGATGGAGAGGTGGTCTTGAAGGCAACGACAACGCCAAAGAAATATCAGATAACCGTAAATGTGAATGGAGAGCCGGTTACAGGCAGTCCGTTTACAGCAGAATATCTCAGCCGATTTGCATTACCGGATGTTGCTGCAAAAGATGGAATGACATTCTACTGGGAGAATGATTCTGAAGATTTCTCTGTCACGGAGGAGAACGGAACATATTATGTAAACGCAATGCCCGCACAAAATATTACGGTCAACGGATATTATACAGAAAAGACACATAATATTTATTTTGTCGTAGAGAATGAGGAAGGAGAATGGGAGCCATATAAGACAATTGAAAATGTACCTGTCGGTCTTGGAATAATAGACGGTAGTATTCGACCAGAGTTGAAAGAAGAAGATGCGGCTGCAGGCAAGAAGTTCCTGGGATGGGTATCTTTTGAAACTGAAAAAGACAAAGAAGGTGCCTACAAAATGCCGGATCATGACGTATATTATTACACGCGCTGGGCACCTGAAGAATCTACAAATGCTTCCGTCAATATTGTATTCTACCTTGGAGATCCAACGCTGGAAGAATATCCAGAAGGAGAAGAACCTGCAATTCTTGGATGGTGGGAAGAAATCTATCTGGAAGAAGGAGAGGCTTTGCAGCTTCCTGATTATCAGATAGAGGGTTACACACTGAAATGGATTGTTGATGATGACCCGGATGGGCAATATGAATATGATTCAGAAGAAAATACCTTTACGTTTAAGAAACTGAAGGATGGCCAGACGATAAGTGTGCCTTTGAGTGCTTGCTACATAAAAAATGAAGAGTGATCAGAGGAAAAAGGCTGACTGATTAAATAAAAAATTCGGAGTTTGTTTAAAAATAAACTCCGAATTTTTTTGTGAAATTTTTTGCTTAATAAAAGAGATAGTGCTATGATATCCAAGGAAAAAATCAAAGACATTACAATTTCTGAAAAGAAAGGCAGATATAATGAGACAAAAAGTAACAAAAAATCAATGGGAAGCTTTGATTCACTGGAATTTTGCTCTTGTGGGTGGATTTCTTGGAGCTTACGCGATTTTGCTGCATGCGGGAAACTTCGGTTCAGCGCAGACCGGAAATATCATGGAGATGGCAGCATCGTTAGTATCAGGCGAGTGGTACGAAGTGCTGATCCGATTCCTTGCATTACCACTTTTTGGAGGCGGAGTGGTGGTTTCGTACCTTTTGACGAACTATACAGACATCAATATGCGTAAATTGGCGATTCTGGTGGATGTGGCAGGAATGGTGATATCCTCATTACTGCCGTTAAAACCAGTGCTGGTTGGTTTGTATCCGATCTTTTTCTGTTCCGCTTTTCAGTGGGGCGTGTATTCATCGGCAAACGGATACAACAGTGCAACCATCTTTTCCAGTAACAACTTCAAGCAGGCCATGCTTGGCTGGACGCAGTATTTTTTGACAAAAGATCCGGAATTTAAGAAAAAAGGTATTTTGTATACCAATACGGTGCTCTCATTTTTTATCGGAGCGTGTTATGGTGCAGTAGCCGTCAATGCCTTTGCAGTGCGCGCGGCATACCTTGGCTTTGTGCCATTAGCAACCGGCTGGATTCTGGTGGTAAAACACAGCATGGTACTTGAATCTGAGCGGCCGCAGGAAATTGAAAAAGAGGCGGAGACAGAACTGGAAGATGCAGAGCGTCTGGAAACAGAACAGAAGTAAAACATTTTAATTATGGATATGAAAAATCGGCAGGGAGTTTTGATTTCCCTACCGTTTTCTATCTGTTACTTTTTCAATTCAACTTTGCATCTCTTTTTGTAAAATGCTATGCCATATTTCAATATCGTATCAATTCCTTCATCCTGAAGTTCCTGTGCATAATTGGTCTTTTCAATCTGATCCACTGCATTCTGACTGGCAGCTTCCAGATTTCCATCATGTGCATATTTCACTTCAAGAATGATACCTTTTTGTGAATTTTCCGTTTCTACCACGATATCGCTGTACCCATCTCCAGTTTCTCGATTTGATGTAATTCCCCAGTAATCTTTCAATCCAAGGATTCCCACTAAAATTCCATGATAAAAATTTTCTTTCAGCTGCTTTTTCACAAAGGTGTCCCGTATACTGATCGTTTTTCGTAAATACAAGTTCAGACAGTTTTCTACTTCTGATGTATTCCCCTGTTCAAGCGCATCGCAGAACTGTGTTAGCAACTGACCATCCTTTTTCACATTTTCCTGAAAAAGAGCCATGATCTGAGTGGTATAGATACTGCGGATTTCAAGATTTGGAATTGCAAGTTTGTAACGATTTCCTTCTATCTTTCCCTTTTGTGTCAGATAACCCGTTGTAAACAAAACGCTCCAAATATGGTCGATACTTGCATACATATCCTGATACGTCAGCTCCTGATAAATTTCCTTTTCAATTGCTTCACCCGCAATCAAACGTTCAATTTCCCGCTTGGTCGTTCCGTTATCGCATTCTTCGATAAACTTTCTAACCGCATCATTACTGCTCGTATTGACCCAGTAATTTTCCGGCTGTGCATTCGAATCATCCAGCAGCGCATCACAGTAATTCATAACATCCCATGGACAATACACATCTGTATTTCCAAACTGATAACCGTCATACCACTCTTTTACTGCACCATAACATCCAGAAAAACCGTAGTAATCCAGTAATTCCTGTACTTCCGCATCTGTAAATCCAAAATACTCATCATATCTCAGATCTGTTACAGATCGCACACTTAAATTATTTAGCCCGGTAAAAATACTTTCCTTGGAAATACGCATACAACCAGTCAAAATTGCAAAATGCAGACTGTCGTTGGTTTTTAACACCTGCTCAAACAAATTTCTGATCAGAAAAACCATCTGTTCATAATATCCATTAGAAAAGGCTTTTGCCAGTGGCACATCATATTCATCAATCAGTACGATCACTGGTTGTCCATGATGCTTATACAATAATCTCGACAGGAGACGCAGACTTCCAAAAGCGGTTGCTTCGTCCATATCCCGACTTAGCAATTCTTCAAAAAATCCTTTTTCTGCTTCTGATAATCGTTTGCTGTCACGCAAATACTGCACTTTTTCTGCCGCTTCATTGATCATCATAACAAGCATTTTGAATGCTATATCATAAGACGGCGCATTAATTCCTTTTAAGGAAACAGAAATGACCGGATAACGTCCCATATGTTTTTCACAAAGTTCTTTTTCCCGTGCGATTACAAGACCATCGAAAATATGCTTGTCACTTTCCGGTGAAAAAAACTTTTCCAACATGCTCATATTCAGAGATTTTCCAAAGCGTCTCGGTCTGGTAAAAAGTGTAACTTTTGCCGGCTGCTCTAAAATATCACGAATCAAACCCGTTTTATCTATATAGTAAAAATCATTTCGAATCAGATCTTCAAAATTTTCAATTCCCAATGGAAGTTTTTTCTTTTTGCTATCCATGGCGTACCCCCTGACTTTTTTACTACATGCTACACAAAGTATAACATTATCTGAAAATCAGTACAATGTCATTTTTGCTCGTGTGCAACAGCACAAAAAAAATTGTGCACCGAGAAATTGAAATCGTTTTAGCGAATGCGTATAATCAACCGTAAATTAAGGAACAACCTTTTCACAGGAAACTTTAAAGCGGCAAAGAAGTCACAACAAAACTTCTCTGCCGCCTTTTTATTTTTAGAAACCGGAGGTAACACCTATGCAGGAAATGAAAAATAAAGCGTTAATGAATGATGATATTCAGATTAGGATTAACCATGTCGGCATGACCTTCAAAGATAATCAGGGCAACGATGTGCAGGCATTAAAGGACGTAAACCTTGACATTAAAAAAGGTGAATTTATTTCCCTGCTTGGTCCGTCCGGATGTGGAAAAACCACATTGCTCCGCATCATTGCAGACTTGCAGGAGCCGACCACAGGAACCGTCAGAATCAACGGCATGACACCGCGGGAGGTTCGGCTGCAGCAGAAATTCGGAATTGTGTTCCAGAGTCCGGTTCTGCTGGACTGGCGGACGGTTCGAAAAAATATCGAACTACCGTTGGAAATCATGGATTACGATCCGAAAAAACTTCCGACGAGATCACAGGAAATGCTTGATCTCGTAGGGCTTTCCAAATTTGCGGATCACTATCCGAAGCAGTTATCCGGCGGTATGCAGCAGAGAGTCGGAATCGCAAGAGCGCTCGGTATGGAACCGGAACTTCTGCTGATGGACGAACCGTTCTCCGCACTGGATGAGTTTACAAAAGAGAAATTACATATGGATCTGCTTGATATCTGGTCCAAGACAAATAAGACAATCATTTTCGTCACACATAATATTCAGGAAGCCGTACTTTTATCCGACCGGATCTGTGTATTATCCCCTCATCCGGGACGGTTATCCGCAGTCATTGATGTGGATATCGACCGGCCGAGACGACTGGAAGACCGTGATACAATGCATTTTGCGGAACTGGTATCGAAAGTAAGAAACAGCTTCGAGGGAGGCAGCCTATGAAAACGAAAAACCATCCTAAATTAACAGATAGAAAATGGATGCCGACACTGGTATGGATCCTCTGTATTGTAGCCATATGGGAGATCATGGCCTGTGTTGTAGCCACAACAAAGCGTACACCGGAAAATGTACTTCCGCACATTTACCAGATCTTGTATTCCTTAATCTCAACAAAAAAGGTAACTGGTACACAGACAGCGCTTCAGGTTGTGGCAGTTGCATCTGTGCAGACGCTGCTTCGTGCGGCGGTCGGATTCCTCATCGGAATGGCAGCCGGCTTTGGTCTGGCGCTTCTGATGAAGTTATCCGGAATCGTGGAAAAACTTGCTTTTCCATACCTGATGCTGATCCAGTTGATCCCGATTCTGGGAATGGCACCGATTATCCTTTCCCTGACAGGAAGCATCGGCGTCAGCCGAATCGTCATTGCAGCGATTCTTACTTTCTACCCGGTGGCAGCCAACACACTGGCAGGTTTGAAATCGGTACAGCAGGAAAAATACGAACTGATGTATTCCTATGCGGCAAATCGCAGAACGATTTACAAAAAAGTGTTGATTCCATCCTGTATCCCATATTTTTTCACCGGATTGAAAATCGCAGCGCCGATGGCGATCACCGCATCCATTCTGGTAGATACCTTACAGGGTGACGGCGGACTTGGCTGTATGTTATCACAGTCTTTAAAACACGCAATGTCTATTTACGTATTCTGGGATATCGTTCTTGTCAGCGCCGTGATCGGTGTATTAAGTGCAAAAATCATGGGCTGGTTGGAGCTGGCAATCTCACCGTTGAAACGGATTGACCGAAAAATCAAAGGAAAGGGGAACGGCAAATGATCACGAGAAAGAAAAGTCTGATTGTTCGTATGAAAGAAAGTGCGAAAGCGCAGAAAGCACTGGGAATCATTTTACCGGTTCTTCTGGCACTTCTGATCTTTATCCTGTGGCAGACACAGGTGATACACGCAATGTTGCGGACGGATGTATTTACCCTTCCGCTTCCGACACGAATCGCAACGATCATTCATGATAACTGGTCCGCAATGCTGGTAAATATCAAATCGACCGTAATGGTGTCCGCCATCGGACTAATCGTCGGTTCCGTCATCGGGTATCTGGTGGCAGTTCTGGCCACTATGGCTCCAAAGTGGGGCGGCGCGGGACTTCCGATCGTATCTGCATTTAACGCGATTCCCATCGTTGCGCTGGCGCCGGTTATGACAAACTGGACAAAAGACGTCAGCAATCAGCCGGAAGTACGAAGCATGGTAGCAAAAATACTGGTGGTCATGATCGTCAGTATCGCATCCATGAGTATCAATGCTTACCGTGGCTTAAATGAACTGAAACCGTTTGCAAAAGATATGATGGCTTCTTACGCAGCCACAAAACGACAGGTATTTTTCAAATTGCAGATGCCAAACAGCGTGCCCTATATTTTTACCGCATTGAAAGTAAGTACTCCAAATGCTGTTATCAGTGCCATTGTAAGTGAGTATTTTGCAGAATATATCGTCGGTGTTGGACGTGAGATCCGTGAAAACATTGTACAGGCGCAGTATTCCACAGCATGGGCGTACATCGTGGTTGCATGTGCCATCGGAATTGTATTTTACGCGATTTTGATGATCGTGGAAGCAATCGTAATGAAGAGATACCACTGATCGTAAGGCACAGAATTTCATAAGCAGTATTTTTGCATATGAGATCAAGACAGAAATTTATGAAATGATTCATATTTCATCTATAAAGAGATTCATAAAAACAGGAATGATACAGACAAAATTGCGAAAGAAAATGAATCATGGATGAAACAGGAAAAGGTAATGATGGAAGTTCTTTCCATTTTTATAAAAATCTATTCACACTGGAAGAACTATTGCAATCTGATTTTTCAGAGTGAGTGAGTCAAGACTTCAGTTGAGGAGGAAAAAAAGATGAAAAAGAGAATGAGAAAATTGATATCCGTAATTGGTGTGACAGCAATGGCTGTATCCCTGTTTGCAGGATGTGGCAGCAGCAGTTCTAAATCTGACAGTTCTGCATCCGCAGAAAGCACCGGAGAAGTGATGAGCAATGAAGATATTATCAAATCTGCCGCAGAAGCAGGAACCGTTGGAAACTGGGGACTTGGAAATGAGTATGAGATTCAGGCGCTTCTGACAAAATACGGCGAGCCGACTGATTATCTGAGCCAGGATTTCACAATGGATGGTTTTGATGATGATTCTATCAAACTTGCATCCGCAATGACATACAATGAACTTGGACTTGTAAAAAATGATTACGATGGTGGTTATGACTACGGCGATAGCGTTGGAACCATCGATATGAACGATGAAGGCGTGGCAATGCTTGAGGACAACATTTTCTGTACCAAAGAGTTTGCTGAGCAGAATCCGAACACTGTAAAAGCATTCCTTTATGCATCCCTGAAAGGTTGGGCATACGCAGTGGAGCACCCGGAGGAGGCAGCAGAGATCTGTTATGAATATGGTTCTTCTGTATCCGCAGAACATCAGGCATACATGGCTGATGAGGTTGCAAAACTGGTTACAACCGATACAAAAGGCGAGTCTGTAAGCGATTATGGTTACATGGATCCGGATGCTATGCAGCAGACACTGGATCTGGCAAAGAAATATGTAGAGCTGGATGATTCCGCAGCAGCAACAAAATTACAGAACTTCACACTGGACGATGTACGTGATACCTCCTTCTGGGAAGCAGTTACAGCATCTGATGGCAGCGACCTTGGTACACCGGAAAAATCAGAGGTTTCCATTCAGTTAAAATGGCTCCCGGATGCACAGTTCATGGGTTACTACGTTGCACAGGATAAAGGCTACTACGATGAAGTTGGTCTGAAAGTCAACATCGTTTCCGGTGGTGGTGATATCAGTGAGACAACAGCTGTAAATAACGGAACCGTAGACTTTGGTGTTACATGGTTTACAAACCTAATCTCCGCAGATGCAGGTGGAATGAATCTGGTAGAAGTATCTCAGATCTTCCAGAGATCCGGACTGGTACTTGTATACAAATTAGATAATTATTCTAAATAAAGGGACTTTTTATAATACGAACGCTCGATGCGAACCGGAATGCAGACACGGATAATTTTCTATCTGCGCTCCGCCGCCTATAATGCCTCCTCACGTGAACTCGCACACAAAAACAGTGTGCTCAGACACACTCCCGGAGGCAGGCTATGCTCGCTCCGATTACGAAAATTAACCTACTGTCTTGCATTCTCGGTTCGCATCGAGCTGTTCGTTATCCCAATAAAAAATATCAAAAATACAGTTTGCAGAGATGCACAGAAGAATATGTCATGTGTTGCATGACGTGCATCTCACAGCAAGAATGCCAAAGGCACTCTTGGCTGTTAGTTAGTGAAAGAAGGCGAAGGATGTTGATGGATTTACTGATTAAGAATGGAACAATTGTAACTGCCACGGAAAGTTTTGTTGCTGATCTGGCAGTTAAGGATGGCAAAATTGCAGCCATCGGAAAAGATTTGGATACAGAGGCAGAGAAGATTGTAGACGCAACCGGAAAGCTTGTTCTTCCGGGAGCAATTGACGCACATACCCATATGGCCATGCCTTTCGGAGGAACAGTTTCCGCAGACAGTTATCTGGCTGGAACGAGAGCAGCAGCGTGTGGCGGTGTAACAACGATCTTTGATTACCCGGTGCAGCATGCAGGAGAGACAATTCTCGGACTGGTTGGTTCCAAACGGGAAGTGTTGGAGAAAGAAGCCTGCGTTGATTATGCAATGCACTGTTGTATCACAAACCTAAATAATGGTGAAATTTTAGATGAGATGGAGAAAGCTGTAGCAGAAGGCATCACAAGTTTTAAATGTTTCCTTGTATACAAAAAAGAAGGCATGATGGTGGATGATGCGACTCTGGCAAGATTGCTGCTCCGTGCAAAAGAACTGGGAGCAATGATCAACGTACATGCGGAAAATCCGGATCTGATTGACTTGAATATAGAAAATTTCCTGAGAGAAGGAAAAACAAGCGCCTGGTATCATTACTTAAGCCGCCCGGAATTTGTAGAGGCAGAAGCGGACAAGAGAGCCGTGCACTGGGCGAAACACTTGGATGCACCGATTTACATCGTACATATGGCAGATAAAGAAGGTCTGGAGGCTTGTATCCAGGCAAAGGAGGAAGGTGCCCCGGTCTACGTGGAGACCTGTCCGCAGTATCTGGAATTTACCTGCGATGTATACAAGAGAGAAGACGGACGCAACTTTGTATGCTCCCCGCCGATGAAAGGTCAGGAAAGTCTGGAGGCTTTGTGGGAAGCGATCAAAAACGGCTTTATCGATACGATCGCAACTGACCATTGCCCGTTCCAGTCCTACGAAAAAGACTGGGGCAAGGATGATTTCACAAAGATCCCGAACGGATGCGCCGGTGTGGAAAATATGTACCCATACATGCTGGATGCGGCAAATGCCGGAAAAATCACATTTGAAAAAGTCGTAGAGCTCTGCTCCACAAACCCGGCTAAGATTTTTGGATGTAGTAACAAAGGTTCTCTGAGCATCGGAAAAGACGCAGATATCGTCATCTATGATAAAGACAAAGATTTCACGATTTCTGTAAACAACATGCATTCCGATTATGACCATACCATCTGGGAAGGCAAGAAATTACACGGTTATCCGGTACAGACATACCTCAGAGGAAATCTTGTATACGATAACGGCGAGTTCACCGGAACACCGGGTATGGGTCAGTACGTGAAACGTGTACCTAGAGAAGTAGAAAAATAAATTTGAGTGCAAAGACTGGCAGATTCAAAACCATAAAGCAATATGGAAATGAGAACTGTAGGAAAGAAAAAAATACAATGTGCTTATATATGATACTGAATCGCAGTCTTGCACATGTGAACTTAGAAAGGAGGAGCGACATGTTTCATAGGGAATTATTTCTGGAAACGGAGAGCAGCCGTTGTCTGCTGTGTGAAAATGCCCCATGCACGCATGCGTGTACCTCACAGGTTCCGGTCAGCGACATCATCCGCTCATATCGGTTTGAAAATCCAGAGGGAGCGGCCCAGAGTGCAGGAACAGTTTCCTGTAAGGATTGCAACGGTCAGTCATGCATGAAAGCCTGCCTGAGGGGAGCACTTGACAGTGCGATAGAAATCCCGAAAGTGATCGGGCAGATTCAGGAAACCGGAGTGACGGCAAAACCGGAGATAAAGACAAATCTGGAGACAACAATCTGTGGCGTGAAATGCGAAAATCCGTTTTTGCTTTCTTCCTCTGTTGTGGGAAGTAATTATGAGATGGTCGCCAAAGCCTTTGATATGGGCTGGGCAGGCGTTGCTTTCAAGACGATCGGACTTTTTGTCCCGGATGAAGTATCCCCGCGGTTTGCGGATATGCGGAAAGAAAATACCCCATATGTGGGATTCAAAAATATCGAGCAGATATCCGACCATACATTGGAAGAAAATATGGGATATCTGAAGAAATTAAAAGAAAATTACCCGACAAAAGTCATTGTGGCTTCGATCATGGGACGGGATGAAGAAGAATGGACGAAGCTTGGTGCACTGATGGAAGAGGCAGGAGCGGATGTCATTGAATGTAATTTCTCCTGTCCGAATATGGTGGAAGGTGGACTTGGCAGTGATGTCGGCACGGATCCGGAGCTGGTTGCCAGTTATGTGAAAGCGGTAAAACGCGGTACGAAGCTGCCGGTTCTGGCAAAAATGACACCGAATATCACCAATATGGAAATCCCGGCGGCAGCAGCCATGAATGCGGGAGCGGATGGTCTCGCAGCGATTAATACGATCAAAAGTATCATGAATATAAACCTGGATGATTTCTCATCCGGACCGTCAGTTGGTGGAAAATCGGCAGTCGGTGGTTATTCCGGAAAAGCAGTGAAACCGATCGCACTCCGTTTTATCCACGATATGTCAGTATCACCGTTGATGGATCGACCGGAGATCAGCGGCATGGGTGGCATCGAGACCTGGCGTGACGCAGCGGAATTTATTGCCATGGGATGTTCTACCGTACAGGTGACAACCGCAGTTATGCAATATGGTTATAGGATCATTGACGACATGATCGACGGTTTATCCCGGTATCTCACCGAAAAAGGGTATCACTCCGTTACCGAGATGCAGGGAAAGGCATTGCCGAATATTGTAGGCGCGGAAGAGCTTGACCGTTCCGTCATCAGTTTTCCGAAATTTAACCGGGAAATGTGCGTGGGATGCGGACGATGTTATCTTTCCTGTTACGATGGCGGCCATCAGGCGATTGCAATGGACAGCAGCCGTCACCCGGTTTTAAACGGAAAAAACTGTGTCGGATGTCACCTATGTCTGACTGTCTGTCCGGCCGGGGCGATCACACCGGGAAAAGTATTCCCAAAGGCAGGAAAATAAGCGCAGCCGGTGCAGAAGAAAGAGAAGCAGTTTCGTTTATAAAAACGTATATAAACTTATGTAAATTGAGAAATGCAGGTAACGTAAAAACAAAAAAGCAAGAGCTATGCAATGAAAAACGTAAATGCATATGAAATAAGGAGGAACCAGTTATGTATGAATGTAGCGAAGAGAGAATGCAGGATAAAATCAGCACAATGAGTAAATTTGGTGATGCAGGTCACGGCGGAATCACCAGATATTCCCTTTCTCCGGAAGCATTGCAGGCAAGAGGTGAATTTATCAGACGTATGGAGGCCATTGGTGCCGAGATCAAAACGGATGATGTGGCTTGTGTATATGCAACCCTGAAAGGCTCTGATCCATCCTTGAAAAATATTGTTATGGCATCTCATTGTGATTCTGTAAAAAACGGCGGTAACTACGATGGAATCCTTGGTGTTATGGGCGCGATGGAAGTTCTGGAAACAATCGCAGCAGAAAACATTCCACACAAACATGACATTACAGCGATGATCTGGACAAATGAGGAAGGTTCCCTTTATCCACCGGCTATGATGGCATCCGGAATCATCTGTAATAAATATTTGCCAGAAGATATTGCAAAAAACTTCAAATTTGAAGATATGATGGCATCGAAATCCGTACTGGATCCGACAAAGACATTTGAAATGGCATTAAATGCATCCGGTTACAAAGGCGATATGAAAAACCGTCTGAATCCGGAAGAGTATAAAGCTATGTTCGAACTTCATATCGAGCAGGGACCGATCCTGGAAGCAGCAGGAAATGATATCGGTGTCGTTACCTGTGTACTTGGTATGGTAAACTACCGTATCCGTACTTATGGTCAGGCAGACCATGCAGGAACTACTCCGATGAAATACAGAAAAGATGCACTCTTTGCAGCAGCAAAAGTACTGGAATATCTGCATGAAGAGCTGGATAAGCTGGATCCGGAACTTGTATACACAACCGGTGAGATCGTATGCCATCCGAACGTACATACCGTTATCCCAGATTATGTTGATTTTTCACTGGATGCAAGACATGAAGATCCAAAGGTCATCGCCCAGGTAGTCAGCATCATTGAGAATATGCCAAAAGAAGTTGCAAAATGTAAAACAGGTTATGAAGTAGCATGGACTCGTGATACTGTTTACTATGACAAGACATTAGTCAGCTACGTACAGGAAGCCGTTGACGAACTTGGTTACTCCAACCAGAGAATCAACTCTGGTGCCGGACATGATGCACAGTTTGCAGCCTACATGCTTCCGACAACCATGGTATTTGTTCCTTCCAAAGACGGTCATTCCCACTGCGAGCCGGAGTTTACATCCACAAAACAGTGTACGATGGGAGCTTCTGTATTATTAAATGCCGTTCTGAAATGTGACAAAGAAGATTAATAGAAAGAATATAAAACTACAACTGTGATAGTATTCTACAAGTGAAAGTGTGAGTGAGGTGAGAAGATGCGAACAAATTATGTAATTACCATTGCCCGAAATTTCGGCGCTGGAGGAAAAAGTATCGGAATGGCATTGTCCAAAGAACTTGGAATCCCATGCTATGAGCGTCAGATCCTGGCGATGGCTTCCGAGAAAAGCGGTATTGACGAAAAACTGTTTGTCGACATGGATGAACGTTTAAACGGCGGTTTCCTAGCAAAAAAACTGGCAGCCATGCCATTCTCTACAGTGCTGGAACCCCGTGAAAAAGAATTTACGTCTGACAACAACCTGTTTAATATTCAGGCGGATATCATCCAGACCATGGCGAGAAGCGAATCCTTTATCGTCATCGGAAAATGTGCAGATTTCGTGTTGCGGCCGTATGGCAACGTCATCAATGTCTTTATCGAAGCACCGCAGAACGCCTGCATTCATACGATCATGGAGCGGACAAACGTATCGGAGCAGCGTGCGCTTCAGATGTACAAGAAGACAAACAAATACCGAAGCGAATATTATAACCATTATACTTACGGCGGCGAATGGAGAGATCCGATGAATTACGATCTGGTGCTGAACAGTTATAAAGTCGGAATGGATAACTGTGTGAAACTGATCGTGGATTATGTAAATTACCGGTTTGGAGATTAATTTCCTGTTGAAAAAATTGTTTCAGAAAAATGTGAGCAAAGAATTGGGACAGTTTCAGGAACTTTGTGCCGGAGCACAGAAAAAATTGTGAAAAATATACTTGCCTTTTTTGTGAAATACCGTTACTATGTATCAAAAGTCAGTATTTAGGGAAATGCTGACAGAGAATAACGAAGACAGATGCAAAGGAGCCATGACTGGAGACGGTCGTGGCTTTTTTGGGTTACATTCGAGACAGGAGCGATGCATATGGCTATTTTGCTGAGGCAGTTATGTGAAAAGGCAAGTTATCTGTACGGAATGAGGATTATAGCAGGTGAGAACGGAACAGGAAATATTGTGCAGTGGATTCATACTTTGGAGGATATCGAGACGGGTGGATTCATTCATGGCGGAGAATTGATCTTTACCACGGGAATTGCCCAGAAGGGAAATGAATGGCTGCTGGAATTTGTGGAGAGCCTGTATGAGCGTGAAGCCTGTGGTCTAGTGGTGAATGTGGGGCCTTATATTACGTCTGTGCCACAGCCCGTCATTGATTATTGTAATAAAATGAATTTTCCATTGCTGGAAGTGCCGTGGAAAACCCGTCTGGTGGATATCACAAGAGATTTTTCGAATCAGATATTCCAGAACGAAAAAGAGGAGGAAAATTTGTCTGAAACATTGAAAAATATTGTGTTTGATCCAAAAAATGCCAGAGAGTATCTGCCGGCGCTCGCCCGCAATAACTTTAACGTGAACGGAAAATTCTGTATTATGGGAATTGATATTGACTTTCTGAACCGCAACGTCTACCGGCAGAAAATGTTCCGGTCGCATCTGCTGCGCCGGGTAGAGCGGATGGCAGGAACGATCGGATATTTTGTGTCTTCTGAGTCGATTTTCATTGTGCTGAATGATTTTATCGATGAAGAGATCCATGATCTGGCGAAACGGCTGGAGCAGCAGGAAGGTTCCGATACGGTGAAGTTAAAAATTGCCGTCAGTCAGAATGAATCCGGAATCGAACATTTATCTGACGATTATAAAAAAGTCTGTACGTTGCTTCGTCTGGCACGAAAACGCGGGGAAAGTCCACTTTTTTATGATGAATTCGGTGCAAAAAAGATTCTGCTGTCTGTGGGAGATAATGAAGTTTTGCAGAGTTATTATCACGAGACACTTGGAGCATTGGAACGTTATGACCGGGAAAATGACACACAGTATCTCGATCTGTTACGCCGTTATCTGGAACTGGACGGCAGTGTGCAGGCATTGGCAGATGCGGTGTACGTGCACAGAAATACGATCAATTATCAGCTGAATAAGATTAAGAAGATTCTTGGCAGGGATTTCAGTGGTCTGCAGAGCAGGTTTGAGCTGATCCTTGCGTATCAGGTACATGAATTGCTGTAAAAAAGTATCAGGAAACAGGAAGGCGAAAAATCCTGCCGGGCAGGATTTTTCGCCTTCCTGTTTTGGTGGGAGTGCATGGTATATCTGCAGCTATCACCTGTCTGTTGAGAATGGATTTGATTATAACGATAAGTTCTCCTTTTGAGAACGATCAGCTTTTCGCTTTTTGTTTCTGTTTTTTCGGTTTTTCTAGTTGGGCGCGTTCTCTTGCTTCGCGTTTTTTCTGTGCTGCTTCTCTTGCTTTCTCTTCTTTTAACTCCCGGTTTCTTGCTTTTTCAATCGGAGCGCACAGTTCGTAAAATGGATACGCTTTTCCGTTATAATTTTTGGGACCGCGAGAGCCTTTTGACAGAGAAGTCAGCAGATCATTCAGATCTGCAGCCGTAACCGGATACGGTTCCTGCCCGTTATTATCTTTACGCAGCCGTTCGGTCTGGTTTTTTATAAGTCTTCTAGTGATAGGAAGGTGATCAACATAAAGCATAATAGCTACTGCCGCCTGTTTTCGGATGCGGCCGGTTTGCGAGAGCTGACCGGTCACCGTTTTCTTATCTCTGCCACCCATAATCAGAGACGGTTCACTTTCCATATGGGTATTCAGATATTTGGTGCATTTCTCGTAAAGATTTGTAAGACTTGCTTTGAACGTCCACGAAGAAAAGGCTTTAACTATATTGTCAGCACGATCCGTATAGTCAGGTTCCTCAGTGATCAGGATCGGGTCGCCAGTGAGCTCTGTATAATGCTCTAACTCTTCTTTGAAAATATCCATTGACTCCATCAAATCCCGGTATTCCTGATGATCCGAAGATCTGTCCTTCTGGACTTCTTTGCAGAAAGCAGCAATGAAATTAAGCGTTTTGCCACATTCGTTTATTTTGGTATCATCCGAAAGCCAACACTCTTTTATCCACTTACGATCTATTGCAGTGAGAATATGCTTAGCGGCCTTACGTTCATTCGCTTCAATCGTTTCCAACGTTTTCACGTCATTTTCCCGTATTTTGTTCTCTTTCTGTTTCGAAGCAGTCTTCTCTATAAAGTTGCTGTTAGTATTGATTACATCAGTTTCCTCTTCTGCGTTAATGTTATCCCCGGTTCCGTTTTTCGCTTTTTCCTTTTCTTGTTGCTCTTTTTTTGCTTTGGCTTCTTTTCTTTCCGCTTCCATTTGTGCTTTCGCCGCAACAGTTCTCTGTGCTGAAACTACCTCTATTTTTTCTATAGATTCTTTGAGAGAAGCCACATCTGGCTCAAGTTGTTTTTGCAAAATGTCAATACATGCTTCCTCCGATATTTTTATATTAAGCTTATCAGTAATGTTGATAACATCTTTGGTAAGTTCAATCCCCCGATCACGAAGTTTTTCTGCCTTTTTGAGTAACTCTTTTCTGGCATTTATGGCGTTCGTTAAATCGTATAGGTTCGGAACCTTCGTCCAGTCCCTGTTTTGATCATGATGTGCGTCAGCCTTTTTGAAATCCTTATTGAATTCATTGAAATCCTTTTGGAACTGTGACAGTTTTGCAGACCGTTCCTCAGCCAGACGTATTTCTTCCTCACATTTTGCGGAATAATTTTTGTACATTTTATCATAAGTATACTTCATATTCGCCAGAAGAGATTCGGTAATACGGATCTGTTCATCAAGACCTTCTATTTTAACCCCGTTATCTTTGAGTGTTACTGCCTGATCGTATATCGTCTGGGCTTTCTCTATCAGCTTCTTACGCTCTTGACAGATAGCGTCTAACTCATAGGAAGGCAGCGACGTATTCTTCCATTTAGCGTCTGTTTTGGCATCTTTTTCATGTTGATTTTTCATTTCCTCCATGATGGCAGGAAATTCCGGCATCACTTTGCATTGTGCATAAGTGAAACGTCTAAAGTAGATCAGATCTTTTGCGATGTCGGAACGCTGGGACAGCGACTGTGAAAAAAGGGACTTGAGTCCTGCCTGTCTGGCTGCAGATTGCAGTAATTTTAATGCGTCCTTGGCTTTAACAAAAAGGTCAATGTTTTTGCTGTCGGTGAGGTCAAGTGCCAGAGTGAATTTTTCATTGCGTGAAGTCCCCTCGATCTTTCCAAGTTTGCTCGTATCCATCTGAAGCCAGGTGATGAGATTGTTCAGGCTTTTTTCCATTTCGCTGGAAGGAAATACATATTCACCGTCTGCACCCTTGAAAGAAAGCAGTTTCAGTTGTTTGCTGTACCCCACTATATAAACGGCGTCACCAACCAGGGATCTGTCTTTGCTATTATAATTGTAATTTTCTCTGACAGCATCTTTTGATGTGGCTGTCAGGATTTCGGCAAGGCGTCGCTTTGGAAGGGTGGCATAGTTTTTCAGCCGGTTGGCGATCATTTGTCTGGTTTGAGGCTGACGTTCAGCTGCGAGCGGAACACGGAGTGAGCCGGCAGGGTAGAGCGTATTTGCCAGGAAACGGTCGCTATCATAATCAATCGAACGCATCTCAATCGGGATACTGCGCAGTGTGCTGATTCTGTCATTCCCATTTTTCAGTTTTTTTTCTACTGAGTCCAGCAGAGTCTTGTGCTCGGTAGCATATTCGCGCAGTTTCCGGATGTTTTTCATGTGCGCGTCCATATCAACAGAACCAACAAAGGCCTGCGTGTTTTCCGATACCATCTGGTAGCACTGCTCAATCGACCGCTGATATTCTTTCAGTTCATCTTCTGATCTGAATGGAACATCCGGATCAGATGCGACTGCGCCACAGGCATCATTGAGTGTTGCGTCCTTACTATCAGAAGACACGTCCTTTTGGGTCATAAATGGATTCAGGCTGACAAGTGCGTAGTTTCGGATGTAGTCTGCCAGTTTTTTTGGCGTATCCTTATGCGTTGGCTGCGGAGAATAGAGTGGCATCCAGCTCGCGGTTGAATCAGGAAATAAATATTGGATATTATTTGCTAAACGTGCGAGGTCAAATGCATTACAGGCTTTTAATCCCTGCTCATATTCGAAGAGGGTTGTCAGGGAATCCTTAAACTGAATCCTTAAAGCGTTCAGTTCGTCCTGTGATTTCTTCTGCGTACTGTATTCCCATGAATCTGCAAGAATCCTGGCATAAGAGGCTGCGTCCTTTTCCGCAGTAACTGTCAGGTCTTTTCGATGATTGGCGAAAGAGCTTGCAAGTTCAGTAAACTTCTGAGGGACGGTTGAGTCGTACTCTTCTTCCTCTTTTTTCCCAAACATTTTATCCCACCAGGATGTACTTTTTTCGGTATCTTTTTTTTCCTCTGCTTTGACATCTTTTACGCCCCACCAGTGTTCCCAGCTGCCATAAGGATCTTCTACACGCCAGAGGATCATAGATGAAATAACCTCACGGAAATATCACATATCTTCCATGGAATATTTTTCAAAATGCATAATGTTATTAAGATGCTTTTGGATAAAATTATCGCTCATGCCGATTGCCAGAAGGCAATTATACATAGTTTGCCAAAAGGTGTTTGTGCTGGTAGAAAAATTCCCCTGCGTTGCTGCATTTTCAGCGTTCTTTACTTCTGATAATAATGCGGTGAGAGCTTCCGTTACTTTTTTGGGATCGATGTGGATGTCCTTTCGCTCGGAATATCGGAAAGCAAGATCCAGAATAGAGCCTACGGATTCGGCATCTTTAATTTGCAGTGGATTCTCGCGGCTTACTTTGGGGAATCTTCCATAAAGTTGAATTTTGTACGTAGTGCTACTCTGATACTTCTCCAGTCTTTTGCTGATCTGTGGCTTTTCAGGTTTAGGCGGCTGTGCTTTTTTTTGTTCATTTGTCTTTGGTGGCATGTTATCTACCTCGCTATTCTTATTTTAAAATATTGTTTTACACTGTTGTGCGAACTGTCATCTGTTGTATCATGCCTTTCATTATACATCACAATGTGAGACAAAAGTGAGACAAATTTTGCGAAAATGGTATATTTTTGAAAAAATACTGTTTTCCATATAGACTGATCTTTTTTATGAAAGAGAGCACGTTTTTCTGTTTTCTGTAAAAAATGTATGGTATGATAAGGGCGATATATTTTTTTGATGATAAATGAACAAAAATGTAAAGATGGAGAAAAAAAGAGATGAAAAGAAAAATCGCGGCAGGTGTGCTGGCAATCGCACTGCTGTTCGGATGCATTGTCGGATGTGGCAATAATACAAAAAGTGGGGCAAAAAGTGTGAAGCTGGATCCGGATAATCCGGTGTCACTGACCATCTGGCATTATTATAACGGGATGCAGCAGACAAAATTTGATGAGTTGGTGGAGGAGTTTAATGCAACAGTTGGAAAAGAAGAGGGAATCTATGTGGAAGATCGAAGCCTGGGTTCTGTAGTTGATCTGGAAGCGGCACTTACGGCATCTTTGAATGGAGAAGTCGGTGCTGACCCGGTCCCGGATATTTTTTCTACCTATGCGGACACTGTATATACAGCATGTAAGCAGGATAAACTCGCAGATCTGTCAGCATATTTTACGGAGGAAGAGCAGGAGGCTTACGTGGATTCCTATATCAAGGAGGGACATCTGAATGGGGACGATGCGCTTTATATGATCCCGGTGGCGAAATCTACAGAGATCATGATGCTGAACAAGACGGACTGGGAGCCTTTTGCCGAAGCGACGGGGACAACGCTGGATGAACTGTCTACCACGGAAGGTGTGACTGCTGTCGCAGAGAAATATTATAACTGGACAGACAGCCAGACACCGGATGTCGAGGGTGACGGAAAAGCTTTTTATGGAAGAGATTCCATGTCAAATTATTTTATTATCGGAATGAAGCAAATGGGACAGGATGTTTTTTTGCTGCAGGATGGAAAAATCGTAGTAAATACAGATAAGGAACTGCTCCATCGCCTCTGGGAAAACTATTATGTGCCATATATAAAAGGATATTTTGACGCATATGGAAAATTCCGTTCTGATGATGTCAAGACTGGAAATATTGTGGCTTATACAGGTTCTACGGCATCTGTATTTTATTTCCCGGACAACGTGGAGACGGAAGATGGAAATTATGCGATTGATTATGAAGTGCTGTCAGCACCTGTCATGGAAGGCGGGGAAAATTACCGTGTGCAGCAGGGAGCTGGAATGTCTGTCGCAAAGTCTGACACAGAGCATGAATATGCGGCAAGTGTATTTCTGAAATGGTTTACGCAGGAAGAGCAGAACTTGGAATTTGTCACGGCAGCAGCCTATCTGCCTGTTTTGAAAGAAGCAAATAATATAGATGCGGTGGACAGCATTCTAAAAAAAGACCAGATTGAGATGGACGATAAGACATATAAGAGCCTGAGTAAAGTGCTGGATGAATTTGAAGAGACTCAGTTTTATACTGCTCCAATCGGCGAAAACGGCTATGATATGCGGAAAATACTGGATTATAATCTGTCGGATCAGGCGCAGGCCGACCGCGAAGCAATTGACGCTGCAGTTGGATCAGGGGCATCCAGGGAGGATGAACTGGCAAAATATACATCAGAAGAATCTTTTGAAAACTGGTATCAGGCATTTTGTGTGGCAGTGAATGCGCAATAGCATGCAGACTGTCAAAAGGGAAATGCGCATGGAAAAAACTTGCAGAACTGAGGAAGGGGATAGGCATCTGTGAAAAAGAAGAAAACATTATTAAAAATTGTATTAGTGCCGATCATACTGATTATTCTGATCCAGGGGATATCTCCGTTTCTGATGCTCTTGTTCAGCGGCCTAAAATCAAGTCTGGAAAGTAAAACAATCCAGATGAATACGCAGATGGTAGAAAAAAGTGCCGTCGTCCTGCAAAATGATATGCTGGAAAAATGGCGTTCTATTTACAAAGAAAGTGATACGCTCGCATCGCAGCTGAGTGAACTTCTGACAGAACGGGGAGCACAGATCACAGATTTCCTGCAAAATGATGAGATGCAGCAGGAGTATCTGGGAATGATTTTTCCGGGAATGGTAGATACACTGCAATATGGGGAGACCACCGGATTGTTTCTGGTACTTGCAAACAGAAACGGGACGGACGGCGCATCGGATTATGCGGGATTTTTTGTACGGGATTCTGACCCGAAGGCCCGTACCGGATCCAATACGGATCTTCTGATGGAACGAGGCAGTAAGGAACTTGCGCATACACAGTCTATATCGCTGGATCACACCTGGACGAAGAATTTTCATTTTGAGGGAAACGGAAACCGTGAGGCGGATAATTTCTTCTATGAGCCGTATATGGCTGCATTGGATCATCTCAAAAGCAACATGACAGATCTCGGATACTGGTCTCTGCCTTTTGTCCTTGAAGATGAAAAACTGGATGCGCACAAGATGATCACGTATTCAGTGCCGCTCAGATACAATGGCGAGATTTATGGTGTACTCGGTGTGGAAATCTCGCTGAGTTACCTGAATGAATATTTTTACGTGTCGGATCTGGATTCAGCGCAGAATGCCGGTTATGCGCTGATGATCGATCAGGGCGATGGCAGTTATATGTTACTGGCAGGAAAAGGTACACTGTATGATGCGGTAAAACGGGCAGATGGCAGTACCGTTCAGTTTACAAAGACCCGGTCGGACTCTCTCTACCGGGTGAAGGATGCCAGTGTCGGAAAACAGAGTATCTATATGATCTCAAAATCGTTGGATATTTACAGTAATAACGTGCCTTATAAAAATACCGGATGGGTGCTGTGCGGATTTGTGACCGGGGAGTCTGTCTATGGACTTGGCGATCGTGTATACAAGGATATTTTACTGATCATTCTTGGTTGTGCGGTTGTGGCGATCATTGTTGCCATTTTTCTGATACGCTATGTGACAAAACCGGTCTACCGGCTGATGAACAGTGTGAGGGGCGGCGTGGAAGGAATCCGCAGCTTCGCAGGAACGGATATCCGTGAGATAGATGAACTGCATGGAGTGATTGAAAATCTGACAGATGCGCAGGAAGTGACAGAAAAGCAGCTGATGGAAGAAAAAGAGCGTTACCGGGTTGCGGTGGAAAGCTCAAAGGATCTGTTTTTTACCTATCGGGAAAAGGACCGGTCTGTGGAGATTGTAAATAGCGATGGGAATGATGGTATCTGGTATCACAATGATGATCCGCATTATGCGGATGGTTCACTGATCCATCCCGATGATCGTGCGCGTGTGCAGGATGCTTTTGCCAGAAGGGAGAAAAAGATCCATCTGGAGATTCGGATCTGTATGCCCGGTGCTATGGAATATCGCTGGTATGAACTGAACGGAAGCCTTTACATGGATGAATCCGGAAAAGATATGGTCTGTGTGGGCTGTGTCCATAATATCCATCAGCGGAAAGAGCTGGAAGAAGAGAAAAAAAATCAGCAGAAAATGGATTCTACAACCGGATTTTACCGGCTCGAATACGGTCTGGAAGAAATCAGGGCTTTCCGAAAAGAACATGGCAGCGGAATTCTGCTGTTGACAGATATCCGTCATTTTGCGGAAATCAATGAAGCGTATGGTCTTGTATACGGTGATCTGATCCTGGAATATCTGGCTGAGTGCATTCAAAGGCAGTGTGAAGAAATGCAGCAACAGCCGGTCTGTGTGAGAGCCGGTGCGGATCAGATGTTGCTCTGGATTTCCGGAGAGGATGAAGCGCGGATGCAAAAACTGGCGGAAAGCGTGCAGGATGAATTGTCGCGGATCGTAAATAAAGACTACCTGAAAATGACGCTCATCTGCGGAATGACTGCGATGGCGGAAAATCTGGATCTGCAGGAAGGAATCCGACAGGTGGAACTGGCGCTGATGCTGGCAAAGCAGAATTCAGAAACGTTCATCGTGTATAACCGTCTTTCAGAAGAAGAGAAAAAGCTTCCGGTTACACGTAGGCTGGTCCGCGGGGAACCGTTTGAAAAATTGAAAAAGATGGGGCTTTCTTCCCTTGCACTGAACTTGTTTGACCGCGGTGGCGAGGTTCGTGTCAGTCTTGATATGCTGGCGTGGAAATTGCATGAACAGTATCAGATGAGCAATCTGATCATCACAAAATTTAACAGGGATTATCTGACAAATATTTTGGGCTATCAGTGGAAGGAAATGGATCAAAATAAAGGATGGGATGGCATATTACATTGTGCCGGCACTCAGTATCAGCAGTTTATCAAGTATACGGAACTGCAGAAACTGATCCCGGCATCGAAATCCTCCTGTCGTGAGCCGGTCGCAGGTAAGTTCCTGGATAAAAAAGAGGGAATGTTTTTCCATATGTCAGATCAGGGGCAGTACTCCGGAAGTATTGTATTTCTGTTTGATGGCGGAACAATGGAAATTTTTGAAAATGAAGCAGAGCAGAAAAGTCTGGAGGAAATCGGCGCTATCATCCAGAACAGACTGAACCTTCAGAGGCATGATCTGTCTGCTCAGGCAAAGTCTGACTTCCTGGCGCGGATGTCACATGAAATCCGTACACCGATGAATGGAATTATCGGTATGACGGAGATCGCGTTGAAAGAAGGACAGACGGAGGCACAGCGGATCCATTGCCTGAACAAGATACGAAGCTCATCCAATTATCTGCTGAGCATTCTGAATGATATTCTGGATATGTCCAAGATCGAAAGCGGAAAAATGAAACTTGTATGTAAAACGTGCAGGCTGCGTGGAACAGCGGAAAATCTGGTGAGCCTGATAGAAAGCCGTATGAATGAAAAGAAAATCCATTTTTCACAGGAAATTGAGCTGGAACATGAGTATTTTATCTGCGATGAGCTGCGGATCAGTCAGATCATGATGAACCTGCTGAGCAATGCCGTGAAATATTCCGCCGAAGGCGGACATGTAAATATGGTGATAAAAGAAACGTGTCTGTCTGCGGACTGCTCAGATCTCTATTTTTCTGTGCGAGATGATGGCATAGGTATCAAAAAGGAAAACCAGAAACTGATATTCCAGAGTTTTGAACAGGCGGATGATTCGGAGAAGGCACGGCGGCAGGGAACCGGTCTGGGACTTGCCATCAGCAGCCGTCTGGTTCATATGATGGATTCTGAGATCCATCTGGAGAGTGAACCGGGACGCGGAAGTGATTTCTGGTTTGTGATTCGCCTTGAGTCCGTGGAAGGGACTCCTGATACGGCGCAGCCTGAGAGGGATTCCGCAAAACTGAAAGGAAAGAGGATTCTTGTCGTAGAAGATAATGAACTGAATATGGAGATTATCCATACGATCCTGGCGGATTACGGAATTATCGTTGAAGAAGCTTATAATGGCCAGGAAGCATTATCGCGTATGGCAGCAAGCCAGCCGGGATATTATGATCTGATTCTAATGGATATCATGATGCCGGTGATGGATGGACTGGAAGCAGCCAGAGAAATCCGCCGGCTGCCCCGTGAGGACTGTCAGCAGATTCCGATCATTGCCATGAGTGCAAATGCATTTGATGAAGATGTGAAACGGTCACTGGCCAGTGGTATGAATGCGCATCTGTCCAAACCGGTGAATGTTGAGAAGCTGATTGAGACGCTGGAATCCTATTTTTCACGAACTAAAATCGTGCAAGATATATAATATTTCATATTTTTTGCAAAAAAGTCGTGACTAACTCGAGAAATTGTAGTAGAATGACATCAGTGAGAAAATTTCCGATAGGAAATGGAACGGAGGAAGCTGCAAAAATGCAGGAAAAATTAAAAAAGCTCATTGGAGACAACATTAATTTTGTATTTGTCGGCGAAGCCGGAAGCGGAAAAAGCGAGATTTCCATTAATTTCGCAAAGTGGCTGGTGCAGCTTCAGGACAAGCCGGTACATTTCTTTGACATGGATATGACAAAGCCGCTGTTTCGATCCAGAGATGTAGAAGTACAGATGGAAGAAATGGGAATTATCTGTCACCATGAAAAGCAGTTCATGGATGCGCCGACGGTGGTCGGTGGTGTCAATCGTCTGTTAAAGGACGAAGACTGTTACGTGGTTATGGATGTTGGCGGAGATCACATCGGAGCGCGTGCCATTGGCGGTTATGCACCGAAGCTGAACAAAGACAATACCATCGTATATTATGTACTGAATGCATATCGTCCGTGGTCAAATGATATCGACCATATCGACGGTACACTGGGACAGATCCTGGGTGTTTCCCATATCCAGCTTGGTAAACTTCACATGGTAAACAATCCGAACAATGGAATTACCACAACGGCAAAAGAATTTATCGAGGGCAGCCGCAAGATGTCCGAGATGGTGACACCGTATATCGCGGTGGATTTTGCCTGTGTCAGAGAAGATCTGTACGAGGAAGTAAAAGATTCCTCAGATGTGCCGGTATTTCCGGTGGAACTGTATCTGACTTATCCGTGGTTACAGAGTGACCTGCCAAACGGTCAGCCGGTTCCGGGCCGGGGCTAAGAATTCCGGAAAAAAGCTTTCAAACACCGGTGTATATTGGTGTTTAAAAAATAATTTTTTAACAAGTATTTATTATCTTGAGAGGAGGATTTAATCGATGGCAAAAATCGTGGTTAAATCAGAACGCTGTAAAAGCTGTGGTTACTGCATCAAATTCTGTCCAAAGAACGTACTGGAAATCGGACATGATGTAAACTCTAAAGGTTACGAGTATGTAGTACCGACAAACATGGATGCTTGTATCGCCTGTTGTATGTGCGGACGTATCTGTCCGGATGGTGCGATAGAGATCTACAAATAAGGAGGTAGAAAGATTATGGCAAGAGTATTAATGAAAGGCTGTGAAGCGATCGCTGAAGCAGCAGTAAGAGCCGGCTGTAGATTTTTCGCCGGATATCCTATCACACCGCAGAACGAGATCCCGGAGTATTTCGCAAGAAGACTTCCGGAAGTTGGCGGTAACTTTGTACAGGGTGAGTCTGAGGTTGCATCTGTAAACATGGTATACGGAGCAGCAGCAGCAGGAACAAGATCTATGACATCTTCTTCCAGCCCGGGAATCGCATTAAAGAGCGAGGGAATTTCCTATTGTGCAGCAGCACGTGTACCGATCGTGTACTCAAACATCTCCAGAGGAGGCCCTGGTGTAGGTGCTATCCAGCCAGCTCAGCAGGATTATTTCCAGGCTACAAAAGCTTCCGGTAACGGTGGTTTCCGTATGATGGTTCTGGCTCCGTCTACAGTACAGGAGGCAGTTGACCTTACATATGCAGCATTTGATTATGCAGATCGTGACATGAACCCGGTTCTGGTTCTGGCTGATGGTGTAATCGGTACCATGATGGAGCCGGTTGAACTTCCAGAGATGAAATCTGACGAAGAGATCGCTGCAATCAAAGAGAGCAAAAAGAAATGGGCTTGTATCGGTCATGAGCTTGACTATGCAAACCGTTCCTGGATCCAGCCAGGTCAGTGGGATACAAAGAAAATGCAGGCATGGAATGAAGATGCTGCAAAAATGTATGCCAGCTGGGAAAAAGATGTAATGGTAGAAGAGTACCAGATCGAGGATGCTGAGCTTGTACTTACAGCTTATGGTATCTCCGCTCGTATCTGCAAATCTGTTGTAGATATTCTTCGTAAAGAAGGATACAAGATCGGTCTGATCCGTCCTATTACAGTCAGCCCGTTCCCATATGCTTCTTATGACAAGATCAACTATGATATCTGTAAAGCAGTTCTCGACGTAGAGATGTCTATTCCGGCACAGTTCGTTGAGGACGTAGAGATGGGTGTTAAAGGTCGTTGCGCTATCGAGACATGCCTGTGCTCCGGTGGTAACATCATGAGCCGTGAGGCAGTTATCGAGGCTGTTAAAAAGATTTTAGGATAATAAGGAGGATACGGAACATGGAATTAGTTTATTCAAGAACAAAAACAATCCAGGAAGATAAAGTATCCGGATTCTGCCCGGGCTGTATGCACAGCACGGTTGTAAAATTAATCGGTGAGGCTCTTGAAGAGATGAACCTCGTAGATAAAGCAGTTATGATCACTGGTATCGGATGCTGCGGTCTTCACATGGATTATATCGCATATGATACAATTACATCACCGCATGGTCGTGCCTGTGCAGTAGCAACAGGTATGAAGAGAAGCAACCCGGATACTCTGTACTTCACATATCAGGGTGATGGTGACTTCGCTTCCATCGGTCTTGCAGAGTCTGTTTCTGCAGCTAACCGTGGTGAGAACATCACTGTTATCTTCATCAACAACGGTATTTACGGTATGACAGGTGGACAGATGGCTCCGACTACTCTGGTTGGTATGAAAGCTTCCACAGCTCCGAAAGGACGTATCCCGGAAGAGCATGGTTACCCGATGCATATGTGTGAGATTTTAGACAAACTTACAGCTCCGGCTTACCTGGTAAGAACAAGCTGCAATACTCCGCAGAATGTTATCAAAACCAAAAACGCAATCAAGAAAGCGTTCCAGAATCAGATCGACGGAAAAGGTTTCTCTATGGTAGAGATCGTAACAAGCTGCCCGACAAACTGGGGACTTGAGCCGTTAGACGCATTGGATTTCATCGAGCAGAAAATGCTTCCGGAATATCCGCTGGGCGTAATCAGAGATAAATAGGAGGAAGTCAATATGGAAACAAATTTATGTGTTGCCGGATTCGGCGGACAGGGTGTCATGACTCTTGGTAAATTCCTTGCATCTGCAACCTGTGATTCTACAGATAAAAACGTTACTTTCTTCCCGTCCTACGGCGCTGAGCAGCGTGGTGGTACAGCGAACTGCTTCGTTGTAATCTCCGACGAGATGGTAGGAGCACCTCTGGGTGATGTTATGGACGATCTGATCGTTATGAACGGTCCGTCCCTGCAGAAATTCCTTCCGACTCTGAAACAGGGTGGTACACTTTTCATTAACAGTTCTATCGTTCCGGAAGAGGATATCGACAGAACAGATGTGAAAGTTGTAAAAGCACCGGTTACAGAGCTGGCTCTGGAAATGGGAAATGCAAAAGTATTAAACGTAATCATGCTTGGTGTATACGTTGGTTATACAGAGGTTGTATCTCCGGAAGTTGTATGGGGAACCATCGAGCATAAACTTGCGAAAAAAGCAAAATTACTTCCACTGAACAAGGAAGCTTTCGAGAAAGGTCTGGAGATCGGACGTTCTCAGAAGTAATCTGGTGTAAGTGCGAATAGAGAAAGAATAATGAGCAGGAAAAGCCTATTGTGGTTTTTCCTGCTCATATTTTTGTAATAGATTATTCCAGTCCTCATAAGCTGAATCTTGTCTGTGATCGGTCAGTTGGTAGTTTGCTTTCAGGTAAGAAGTCAGCCAGGCAGTCACTTTCTGTGTGCCATAATAATTCAGATGGTCTCCGCCATCCATTGTGTCAGTATTCCAGTCAATTCCGATGTCTGCCAGATGCGTGTTCCCATCCAGATACGGAAGCTGATACTCTTCGGCGGCTTTTGCAACCGCATTATGCTTTGCCATATTAAAGTTTTTTGGAGACGGCATCGTATAAAGGATGAGTTGTGCATTGTGCTTGTCACATAATTTTACAATCTTGTCAAAATAATACTTCCATATACCGGAAATTTCTTCTGTCTCTTCAGTTGGTTGCATGTAATCTCCGCCGGTATAAGGTGTTATATTCAGCCGGAAATTAAAACCTTTGTACCAGTCTGTATCATCTTTGTATACACCAAAGAAGCCTTTCCAGAGGTCGTGATAACGCAGCAGGGGGATTTTGTAAACCGCTGTTGCAGTGAGGAGTGTTTTCAGCTGTGTTTTCGTTGATTTTTCCTTTGTATATACATTTGTTTCAAACATGACGATTTTCGGGCTTTGTGTGCGGAACGCATGTTTTAACATGTAATAAGTTTCGACGAGCTTTTGTGCGCTCTGTCCGCACACATATGAGGTTGCTCCGGTGTCGTTATAAAATTGCATGGGAGAAAAAGAAGTTACGCATTCGGAATCGCCGATCAGGATGATATCCAGCGTGTTTTCCTTTTCCTGTGAAATCCCGGTATAGGATTTGTCATTTTTGTGTACATGCCGGACGCCTTCCAAAGATGATGGGCGAAAGACATAAGAACTTCCGGCCAGAAGGGCAAGAAGCAGTACCACATAGATCACAATTTTCAGAAATCGTTTCATTCAACCATCCTCCATTAAAAATTGGCATAGATCATTTCCACACCGGCATAATAATAGCCGTAGGCTCCAAAGATCAGCGTCAAAAAAAGCAGCACATAAGAAACAGAGGCTTTTACGACAAAGCGGTTGCTGGAAAATTTCTGCAGCAGATCAATTCCTCTCTCTTTCGCCAGGTCAACCACAAATACAAGGAGAATACCGGCAAAGATGACGATATAGTCAGCGATGTCCAGCCCGAGATTCAAAAGTGCGCCCTGGATGAGCGGATGATCACTCCATCCGTGAAAGAAGGAGCCAAACATTTCCATGCCTGCCTTCAGGCCATTTGCCCGGAAAAACAGTTCGCCGGTAAAAATAATTACCCATGTTTTTAAAATGCGCAGGATTCGGTAGCATAGTGCGTGTTCGGGAATGTCAAATTTTTTGAGAATCCAAAGGCGCAGCGGATCCGTTATAATTCCAAGCAATATCATCACAAAGTAATACATTCCATAAAAAAGATAATTCCAATCCGCACCGTGCCAGATACCATTGCAAAGCCAGACCGGAAACAGTGCGATCGCGGAAGTGCCGACCGTGGTGAGGTATCGGCTTAAATGTTTTTTCCCATACTGGTTCCAGTGTTTCATCAGACCGGATACAGAAACCGGATAAAAGATATATGTTTTGAACCAGGTTCCCAGTGAAATATGCCATCTGCGCCAGAATTCGGATGCATTTTCCGAAAAAAACGGCTGGCGGAAATTTTCCGGAAGCTTTACTCCGAAAATTTGTGCCGAACCGATCACGATATCAATACAGCCGGAAAATTCCATGTAGAGCTGCAAAGTGTAAAAAACAGCCCCGGCAGCAATCAGAGGACCGTTGTAATCCTGATAATAGTTAAAAATCTGTTTTACAGGGACAGCGAGACGGTCCGCAATGACCATTTTTTTGGATAATCCCCATAAAATACGGATGAAACCTCTGTAAAAATCATCCCACTGAATTGGATTCCCTGCAAATAACTGTGCGGATGTATCCGAATAAGCTGCAATCGGACCTTCCATCAACTGCGGGAAAAAAGCCAGAAACAGCACCAGTTTTGCAGGATTTTTCTGTGCGGTGATCTTGCCCCAGTATACATCAGCCATATAACCGACCGCTTCGAGCGTATAAAAAGAAATACCGAGCGGTGCGGCAAGATTCATGACGGACCAGCGCCGGTCCAAACCCAGAAGACCTGCGATCAGATTGGCATTTTCGACTACGAATCCCTGATATTTCAGGAAAGCGAGGATACCGATCACGATCACGATACCTGTCACGAGGATTTTCTTCTTCTTTTTCTGGTAAACCACACGGAGGTGCTTTCGTTCCTTACGTTCAAGCGATGCCTCTTCGGCTTTGCAGCGGTCAGCCAGACGCTGCAGCTGTATGCCGCCGAGCCAGCAGACAAAAACTGCCACTGCGAAATAAAGCACCAGCAGTCGGCTTGCCTTCAGAAAATACAGCATAGATACTGTTGTCAGAACGACCCAGCGAAATTTCGCCGGTACGATCTGATAAAGGAGGATAACCAGTGGTAAAAAGACCAGCAGGTATCCGATCTGATAATATGCCATTTTTTAATTCTCCTGTAATCGCTGAACCATCTTCCAGATTGCCTGCGCGGAGTTGAAATTTTCCGGAACCATATCCATTGCTTCGATATCGATATCAAAAGCATCTTCCAGCTCGGATACGAGGGAAATGATGGCAAAAGAATCCAACTGATGATCGTCGATCAGTTTTTCTGCTGTTGTATAATCAATCTCCGGGTTAATCTCATTTAAAATTTCTAATAATTGTTCCATTTTTTCTTAATTCCTTTCTTTATAAAGTGATCTCATTGCTATTAGGTAAACGTGCAGTAGTAAAGTGACCGCATTGCCATCAGGTAAACGTATATTGATAAAATTGGCATATTCCAGCTGCCAGGTTGTGAATACAGGAACATGCGTATCGATTTGGAAAAAGTCTCAGCATGTACGTGAGACAGAGTTCCATTCGTAAAGTTCCTGCTGTTTGCGGACGATCCGGTCAGGTGCGCCATCCCTGTGCAGGATGACGGCTGGAAGTTCATGCGACAAAAATAATGCCATACCTTCAGTCATGGAATATGCGCCGGTCCGGGCAAAAATAATCATATCATTTACATGGAGATCTGCGATCATGGCTTTCTGGCACAATACGTCATTAAAGGTACACAGCGATCCGCAGATTGTCCATTCTGGCAGCTTTTCCTCTGTATGTTCCCATAATGCTTCAATCCGGACATCTTCATCGTCCGGGGCAGTCGGTCCAGGCAGAGCCATCTGACGTTTCTTTAAGTGGTAGAGATAAGGCTGATACATGCCTTTGATCTGACCATCATAATTAATCTGATGAATGCCGCCATCTGTGATGCAGTAATTCCGGCCATCATTTTGCTTCGTATCCAGGACTTTTGTGACATAATATCCGCAGTGAGCCGCAAACGCCCGTCCCATTTCCAAGGTGACGTGTCCGTTCCAGTGCATCTGGCTGATTGCTTCCCGGATCTGTGCAAAAGCAGCTGGATTGATCAAGGAGCGCTGTTTGTCGACAAAATAGTCTACGGAAAGTCCTGGTCCGTATTCCAGTTCAGGAATTTTGCAGGTGAAATCGTGTTCCAGTTCTGTTAGAAACTGATCCAGTTCCGTTAGTTCTTTCAGTATGAATTTCACATTTTTCTTCTGTGTTCCCGTAAAAAAATGGATTCCACGGAGTTCAAGCCAGGGATTTTCATTTCGAAGTTCCATGATGTTGCGAATCATGGTCTTATCCATACCAAATTGGGTACCGCTGCTCAGCCGTAAAAAGATGGTGACCGTCTGTCTGTGTTCCAGTGCCCAGTCTGAGATCATCTGGTATTGCTGGAAAGATTCCGCTGTAAATATGGCGCATCCACCGACCTCGCGGAGTTGCAACGCGAGATCTTCCTTTTTTTTCAAAACACCGGAAATATACATTTTCTCCGGTGGAATAAGGTTCCTGCGGCAGATATGATATTCGCCCATCGAGCAGATCTCGATGCGGTCAGCCTGTTTTGCGGCGCATTCTGTCAGGAACGCATTTGCTTTCATCGCATAGCACAGCCCGATATCGGATCCGAAGCCGCGGCGTATTTCTTCAAAATCAGACTGAAAACGATCCAGGTCAAATACATAAAAAGGTGTTTTGCAGTCAGATGTCAGTTTATTCCAGTTCATTTATGCATCTCCATTCATATTAAAAAATTCAAGACTATAATCCGGCAAGGTATCGCCTCTGGTCATCCTATCCGGGTATTCGCGTGATTTATTTCTATATCCATCAATGCAGTGCGGTCGATTTTTCCATTTTTGGTGAGCGGCATCCGGTCAATCTGGGAGATACGATTCGGCAGCATATAAGCAGGAAGTGTTTTGTGAAGTTCTTTGCGGATCATTTCTTCTGTCGCGTTTCCCATATAAAAAGCCAGAATTTTGTTTTTATCCTGCCGGAAGATGCAGCTTGCCTTGGATACACCCTCCACGGCCTGCATCTCGCGTTCAATTTCCTCGAGCTCAATGCGGTGTCCCATATGTTTGATCTGGAAATCACGGCGTCCGCTGAAGCAAAGATATCCCTCAGCATCGTAATATCCAAGGTCACCGGTTGCGTAGGCACGCTGTATGCCATCATCTGTTCCAACTGTAAAAAAGTGTTTTTCCGTCTCGGATGGATTGTGATAATAGCCGTTGGAAATGGATTCGCCGCTGACGCAGATCTCTCCTTTTTCATCAGGAGCTGTGACGGTGCTGCCATCTTCGCGGCGCAGCCATACATTTCTTCCGGGGAATGCCTTCCCAACCGGGATTTTTTCAGTGGCCACAAATGTCCGTTCTATTCGGTAAAATGTGCAGTTGCATGTGATTTCTGTCGGGCCGTAGAGATTTATAAACTGTGCGGACGGATAGGCTTCCTGCCAGCGTTTTAGCTGTTTTGGCGGCATGACTTCGCCGCTGAACAGCACATTCTTAAGTGCAGGAAGATGCCGGTATTTCAACGCTTTCAGCGCGGAGAGCATACACAGGGCAGACACGGCCCAGATCAGCGTTGTCACATTTTTTTCGTATAGATAATCCATCAGATATGGCGGTGTGGAAAAAAGTTCCTTTCGGATCAGTACCAGCTTTCCACCGGTGAAAAGCGTGGAATAAATATCTTTTACAGACACATCAAAATCAAATGGTGCCTGGTTTCCAAAAATATCGGTTTCATTAAAGGAAAATTCGTCCACAAAGTGACCGATAAAATCAATGACAGAGCGGTGGCTGACCGTGATACATTTCGGATTTCCGGTTGAGCCGGAAGTGAAAATGCCGTAGAGACTGTCACGGTCACTTTTCTGCGACCGGATACGCTCCAGCACGGTGGTGTCAGTTTCGGCTTTCAGCAGATCATCCAGCGTCACTATCCGGCCGGTAAAACCACTGTTACGGATTTTTCCTTCGTAGCCGGATTCCGTGACAATGACATCAGCCTGCAGTGTCTGAAAAAATTTCTGCAGTCTGGATTCCGGCTGTGACGGATGGATCGGTACATAAAAACATCCGGCATAGACAATGCCGAACATCAGGCTCAAAGTCGTTACATTTTTTTCCAAGAAAAATGGAACCGGCAATCCACAGTCTGTATATCCGGTCAGTGCAAAACCAATCTGCTGCGCGCGTGCGCAAAGTCCGCGCCAGCTTAATTGCGATTCACCGTCATCCACAGCAATTCTGTCCGGATGGATCCCGGCCTGATATTCCAGGATTTCCAGAACGGAATCCGCGTGTGAAAAACGGTTATTTCCCATATTATTATGATACATAATTCCTCCCTTCATCTCAGATCTACGCTCAGAAATCTTCATTTGAAAGATTCCGGGAGCACATTCAGTGCAATCTGAGAATTCCACTTCTGTAAGTGGTATGCAATAACAAATTTTTCTCAGCGGAGGTTCAGTCCCCGACTGAGATAAATGTTCTGCGAGATGCGCATCATGCAACACATGACACATCGTTCTATTTATTTTCAGACTACAGTTTAACAGCCTATTCCTGTATTTTTTCAAAACAAAATCTTAAGAATTAAGAAAGATTTCCGGATATAGTATACATGCACAATATATCTCGAAATTATGCAGCATCTGTGGTATGATAGAGGCAGACAAGCTGGTGTGCCCGTATGCCCTGACAGTGAAAATGGAGTATGGATGTTTGTAAAAGGCCGGGGTAGCATATGGGATTCCTTTGTTGGCTGTAAAATCTGACAATATTATGAGGAGAAAAAGGATGGAGAAAATTTATTTTAAAATGCAGCATTCCGGCATTCTGGGGATCATTGCCGGTGTATGTGCAATGGTCATTGGATTGCTGGTGATGATTTCAGGAATCGTATTATTGAAAAACAAGTCTGATATTATTTTCTGATCTCAGCCTGGGTTGAGACTTCAGGGAACGCAATGCTGTTTTCGTCAAAATGAACAAAAATTATCAGAAAAAACGAAAAATGTTTGCTGTCAAACTGTTTGACGGCAAACATTTTTTGCGATATAATGAGCGCAAGTAAGCCAACATGCTTGCATGATTGGCGCACGGCGAATGCCGATCATGAACTGTTTTTTGTTCATGACATAATGAGCGCAAGTAAGCCAACATGCTTGCATGATTGGCGCACGGCGAATGCCGATCATGAACTGTTTTTGTTCATGACATGGTGAGCGCAAGAGAGTAAATATGCTTGCATGATTGGCGAATAGCTATGTAAAGGAAAGGAGGCATGTTATGCAGAAGGATTGCATCGGGAATGATATTCGCATCCTGTCGCATCAGATTCACCGCTGGATTGAAAATTCACCGAATAAAAAGAAAATAGACAGCGTTACAGGAGCCAATGCCTGGATCATTGGATATATTTCAGATAAAACAAAAAGGAATGAAGATGTATTTCAGAAAGATCTGGAGAAGAACTTTGAGATCACCCGTTCCACGGCATCAAAGATCGTAAATCTGATGGTGGAAAAAGGAATGATAGAGCGGGAGAACGTGCCATGGGATGCTCGTCTGAAAAAACTGACACTGACCGACAAAGGCAGAGAGATCCATGAACTGATGATTGAAGATTTCCACTGTGTGGAGCAGACTCTGGCCAGAGGGTTTTCCGAAGAAGAACTGGCAAAGTTTTTTGAATATATGCATCGCATGCAAAAAAATATGAAAGATGGATTTTTAGAATATAGGTTCAATAATAAAAAACAGGAGGAAAGCAAATCGTGAAGACTGTAAAAAAACTGATGGAATCTCTGCGGGAATATAAAAAGGCAAGCATCCTGACGCCGGTTTATGTGACTGTAGAGGTTATTATGGAAGTACTGATTCCGTTTATTATGGCAAGTCTGATTGACCAGGGAATTGAGACCGGACAGATGCCGGTGATCTGGAAATACGGAATCCTGCTTCTGGTGCTGGCAATGATTTCACTGGCATTTGGATCCATGGCCGGACATCAGGCGTCCATTGCGTCCTGCGGACTGGCACAGAATTTGAGAAAGGATATGTATTACCGGATCCAGAACTTTTCTTTTTCCAATATAGATAAGTTCTCAACCGCAAGTATTGTAACGCGTCTGACTACGGATGTCACAAACGTACAGAATGCGTATCAGATGGCGATCCGTGTGGCTGTACGTGCCCCGATCATGATTATTTTTGCGATGATCATGTCATTCAGCATCAATGTGAAGATTTCACTGATCTTCCTGGCAACGATTCCGGTACTCGGTTTTATCCTGCTTTGGCTGGCACAGTATGTACATCCGTATTTTGTACGTGTATTTGATACATATGACCGCCTGAATGAGGTGACACAGGAAAATCTTCATGGTGTCAGAGTAGTAAAATCATTTATCCGTGAAGACCATGAAGTGAAAAAATTCGGTAAAATTTCAAAACTGATCTATGAGGACTTTGCAAAAGCGGAAAAACTGCTTGCATTTAACGCACCGGCAATGATGTCTGCCATCAATGTCTGCCTGATCGCAGTAGCATGGATCGGTGCAAAGGCGATCATTGTCAGTGGAAACAGCCATACAGTAGCCGGTGGACTTACAACAGGAGAGCTGATGAGCCTCTTTACTTATGCATTGCAGATCCTGATGTGTCTGATGATGATCTCCATGGTATTTGTAATGGTCATCATCTCTAGATCATCTTCCGAGCGTATCGTTGAGATCCTGACCGAAGAGAGCGATATCCGCAACAAAGAGAATCCGGTGATGGAAGTCGCAGACGGATCTATCGTATTTGAAAATGTAGCATTTTCCTATGCAAAGAAAGCGGATAAACCGGTGCTGGATAATATTAACCTAAAGATTAATTCCGGTGAGACCATCGGTATCATCGGAGGAACAGGGTCTTCCAAATCCAGTCTGGTCCAGTTGATTCCGAGACTGTATGATGTTACAGCCGGTGATGTCAGAGTCGGTGGTGTGGATGTCCGTGATTATGACCTCGAGACATTACGTGATTCCGTGGCGATGGTACTTCAGAAAAACGTCTTATTCTCCGGAACAATCAAGGAAAATCTGCGCTGGGGTAATGAGAAAGCGACAGATGAGGAACTGATCCATGCATGTCAGCTGGCGCAGGCCGATGATTTTGTCCAGACATTTCCTCATAGATATGATACGTATATCGAGCAGGGCGGAAATAACGTTTCCGGTGGACAGAAACAGCGTCTGTGTATCGCCCGTGCGTTATTGAAGAAACCGAAGATCCTGATTCTGGATGATTCTACCAGTGCGGTAGATACCAAGACAGATGCGTTGATCCGTAAGGCTTTCCTGGAAGAGATTCCGGATACAACCAAGATCATTATCGCACAGCGTATTTCTTCCGTTCAGGATGCGGATCACATCATTGTCATGGATGATGGAAAGATCAGTGATTATGGTACACATGAGGAATTATTGAAGAGCAGCGATATTTATCGTGAAGTATATGAATCACAGGTGAAAGGAGGAAGTGACGATGAGCAGTAATAATAAAAAACGTATGTCTGCAGCAAAAGATACAAAGGGAACCATCAAGCGTTTACTTGGCTATCTTGGCGCATATAAGCTCAGATTTATCTTTGTTGTCATCTGTATTGCAATTTCAGCGGCATCTGTTGCTTACTCCGCACTGTTTATCCAGGATCTGATCGATGATTACATCACTCCTTTGCTGACACAGTCGACACTTGATTTTAGTGGACTTAAATATTATATCATCAAAGTTGCGATCATCCTTTTTGCAGGTGCACTGGCAGCTTATCTGTACAACCGGTTTATGGTTGTCATCGGACAGGGGATTTTGAAAAAAATCCGTGATGAGATGTTTTCCCATATGCAGAAACTGCCGATCCGGTATTTTGATACCCATGCGCACGGTGATATCATGAGTCATTATACAAATGATACAGATACGCTGCGTCAGATGATCTCGCAGAGTATCCCGCAGCTGCTGAATTCGGTTATGACCATCGTGGTTGTATTTATTTCCATGCTGAGTATCAGTTTTTGGCTGACACTGATCGTTATTGCTTTCGTATTTATTATTCTGAAAGTCATCGGTTCTGTAGCTGGCCGAAGTGGAAAATACTTTATCAAGCAGCAGGTTTCTCTGGGTGAGGTAAATGGTTATGTTGAGGAAATGATTAACGGACAGAAAGTTGTAAAGGTATTCTGTCATGAGGAGCAGGCAAAAGCAGGATTTGATCTGAAAAATGGTGAGCTGTGTGTCAATGCGACAAAGGCGAACTCTTATGCAAATATCCTGATGCCGATCCTAAACAACATTGGATTTATCCTTTATGTTGTTGTGGCGATCGTGGGCGGAGCACTTGGTATCAGCGGTGTGACAAATATCAGTCTGACAGGTGTCAGCGTGCTGACTCTTGGTGCGATTGCATCTTTCCTGCAGTTGTCAAGGAGTTTTGTAAACCCGATCAGTCAGGTTTCCCAGCAGTTAAACTTCGTTGTTATGGCAATTGCCGGTGCAGAGCGTATCTTTGAGCTTCTGGATGAAGAAGTGGAAGAAGATGAAGGAAATATCACTCTGGTCCGTGCAAGAAAAGAAGGCGATACCCTGACAGAGTGTCCGGAGCGTACCGGTCACTGGGCATGGAAAGTGCCGCAGGCAGACGGAAGCAGTGAGCTGGTAGAGATGCTTGGTCATGTGGAATTCCACGACGTAGATTTCGGTTATGTTCCGGAGAAGACGGTTTTACATGATATTACACTGTATGCGGAACCGGGTCAGAAAGTGGCTTTCGTAGGTGCAACCGGAGCAGGTAAGACAACCATCACAAACCTGATCAACCGCTTCTATGATATTCAGAAAGGTACGATCACTTATGACGGACTGGATATCGGACGTATTAAGAAAGCAGACCTGCGTCGTTCCCTTGGCGTAGTACTTCAGGATGTCAACCTGTTTACCGGAACCGTAATGGAGAACATCCGTTACGGTAAGCTGGATGCAACCGATGAAGAGTGTATCGCAGCAGCAAAACTGGCAAATGCAGACGGATTTATCCGTATGCTGCCAAACAGTTACGACACGGTACTTTCCGGTGACGGAAGTGGCCTGTCACAGGGACAGAGACAGTTGATCTCCATTGCCCGTGCGGCAGTTGCTGATCCGCCTGTTATGATCCTGGATGAGGCAACTTCTTCCATCGATACGAGAACAGAAGCAATCGTACAGCGTGGTATGGATGCGCTGATGAAAGGACGTACCGTATTTGTTATCGCTCATAGACTTTCTACTGTACAGAACTCTGATGTTATCATGGTTCTGGAGCAGGGACATATCATTGAGCGGGGCAGCCATGAGAAACTGATCGAAGAAAAAGGAAAATATTATCAGTTGTATACAGGAGCATTTGAACTGGAGTAAAGTGTCTGTAGCGGGGCGCATTGCGATCCACACAAAGCATTTTTGAATCATAGGATGAAGTTTTCTGTAAATCAGGAAAAGGTGGTCGGTATTTTACCGGCCACCTTTTTAGATAGGAAATAAATGGTACATCCTGTCTGCAGGTCTCTACAGGTTTGCGCCACGATATTCGGATTTGCCAAAACCAAGGATTAGCATGAAAATTGGCTGGAAGAGAATGAGCCCGATCGTAAAACCGATACCTTTTCCGAATGCGCGTGCAAGTTTTACACTGTAAATGATACCAATCACAATAATGATGATCGTGATAATAATGATAAGCAGTGACAAAATCAGACTGTCAACATTATATTGGTCAATTGCGGTCTCCATAGCAGAAGCTACAATCTGCAAAACAAAAAGCAGCCAGAAATAAGATGGTTTCCATGCAATGCGGTATGAAACATGGTCACCATAAATTGGAATAATGCTCTTCCATCCGGCTTCACCTGCTTTTGTGAAAATACGCCAGTTGGCAACTGCCTGCAGAATCCACCAGATAATACCGAATGTCAGATAGATTCCGCCCAGAATAATCAGGTTTGTACTTGTCAAAAATCCCATGTGTTTTTCCTCCCTATGTACACAAAATTCTTTATCTCAGTCGAGAAAACTCTTTCCATGCATTCAAGCTGAACTCAGTTGAGGATATTTCCTTCCTGTATTCAACTTGAACCCGGTCGAGAAGACAACCATTTTTGTGAGTGATGTGTGTTCTACTTGAATGAGATGTGTAAAGTATATCATACCAAGTGAGACAAAAGTGAGACAAAAATAGGGTATATTGAAAAAATATCAAAAAAATGGAAAAACATCAAAAAATTGCGGGAACTGCTTTGTAATGGAACAATTTATGATAGAATGAGTGCAAGTGAGTCAACATGCTTGCATGATTGGCGAACGACGAATTTTGATCATGGGCTGCTTTTGCTCATGATAGAATGAGTGCATGTAAGTCACCATACTTGTATAAGGAAAAACTATTATTTGAGGAAGGAACGAATAAAAAAGATGAGATATCCGGAATTTTTGAAAAACAATGGCTGTATTGGATTTGTAGCACCATCTTTTGGCTGCAACATAGAGCCGTACAGAACCGCTTTTGGACATGCTTTGGATAAATTTGAAAAAAAGGGCTACTACACAGAACTTGGTCCGAACTGCTATGAAGGCTGCGGAATCGGAATTAGTAATACACCGGAGAAATGTGGACAGGAGCTGATGGAATATTATTGTAACGATACCAACGATGTGCTGATCTCCTGCGGAGGCGGAGAACTGATGTGTGAAGATCTGCCTTATGTAGATTTTGAAAAAATTCGTCAGGCAAAACCGAAGTGGTATCTGGGGTACTCCGACAATACAAACATGACATTTCTGTTGACCACACTTTGTGACGTGGCATCTATTTACGGACCGTGTGCGGCAGCTTTTGGTATGGAGCCGTGGCATCCGGCGATTCAGGATGCGTTTGACGTACTGACAGGAGAAAAACTGACCATCAAGGGCTACGATCTGTATGAAAAAGAGGGATTGAAGGATGAAGAAAATCCGCTGGTACCATACAATGTGACAGAACCATGCATCCGCAGAAAAGTGCCGGATACAGACATCAAAATGGAGGGTCGTCTGATCGGAGGATGCCTGGATGTATTGACTCTGCTTCTTGGAACAAAATATGATAAAGTGAAGGAATTTACAGAACGTTATAAAGAAGACGGAATTCTCTGGTTTATTGAGGCCTGTGACCTGAATGTCATGGGAATCCGCCGTGCACTGTGGCAGATGGAGCAGGCAGGGTGGTTTGATCATGTCAAAGGTTTCATGATCGGGCGTCCGTATTGCAACGGAGAGGAATTTCTTGGTTTAGACCAGTACGAAGCAGTGACTGGAATCCTTGGAAAATACAATGTACCGATTATCATGGATCTGGATATCGGACATATTCCGCCTGCAATGCCGCTGATCAGTGGAAGTTATGCGACAGTGACTTCTGTTGGAAATGATATAGAAATAGAGATGAAATTGAAATAACATACAGAAGAAACAAGAACTAATAGTGTAACACCCGGAAAACAAGGATTTTTGTTTTCCGGGTGTTTTAAAGATAGAATACATTTGTTTATCGTAACCATTGAATCAGCTGAGTATTCAAAAAACAGTCATTTACACCATTTATAAAGTTGTAAAGTGGCGATTTATTTTGTAAAATCATCAAAAACTTCGCCATTTTCGATATATCCCCATGTGCTGTCTGTGATTTTCATGGAAAGACTTCCGTCGCTGTTTTTGGAGATCACGCCGGACAGGTCATTTTCACTTGGATCCTGGATGACGAAGGACATTTTGCCGTCACTGAAAGTACCGGTTCCGTTTTCCATACTGCACAGTTTTGTGATGTTGATATCAATGCTGTAAGTACCGTCTTTTTTTTCGGTTATTGTCAATGTGCTTCCGTCGTATGCTCGCGTATACTCACCGGAAAATGTGTCAGAAGATTCGGTTGACTGAGCTTTCTGGGAATCCTGCGTTTTTTCGGAAGTCTGGCTGCTCTGGGAGTCCTGAGTATTGCCGGTAATCTGGCTGGTCTGTGAATTCTGAGATTTTTTCGTAGTCTGGCTGCTCTGAGAATTCTGAGTATTGCCGGTAATCTGGCTGGTCTGTGAGCTCTGGGATTTTTTTGTGGTCTGACTGCTCTGGGAGCTCTGAGTCTGCGTATCACCGTCAGCATCCCCGTCTGTCTCACTCTGAAGCGGTACATACAGATCTTCGGCATATGCCTGAAGATCCAGACCATTCAGGTCATCACCGGTAACTGAGAGAGAATAAGTCACACCTGCAACGGCATCATACCAGTTCACAAGCTGAACGGACTTATCGGATGAATCATCCTGAGCGTCATATTCATAGTAAACAGCCTCTTTCGCACTCACTTTTCCTTCAGATTTTTTCGTCCATTTCACTGTGATTCCGGAAATATCCGTGAGTTCATCGACCATCTGCATGCGGTAGGTCCATTTGGAGCCATCCAGTTCATAACTCATCTGAGCCATTCCTTCTTTGCTCATATAGCTGTATGTAATGTCCGAAGCTCCTTTTGGTGCTGTCATGTCAAAACCGGTTGCTTTGGCAATGCCGTCTTTATCTGTTTCAGTCCATGGATTTGCCATTTCAGTATCTGCACTTTCCTCTGTCTGGTTTGCGGAAGAATTTTCCAGCGTAGATTTGGAATTGCATCCGGTCAGCAGGGATGCACCCAGGGCCATTACTGCAAATGCGATAACGATCTGTTTTTTCATAGTCATTTCTCCTGTTCTGTAAATATTGTATCAGAGAGGAAGAGGATGCTTCCTTCCTGTGTACACATAAATTTGTTTGTCTCTGTCGGGAAAACACCTCACATGCGTTCAATTCGAACTGAGTTGAGAAGCCACCCATGTTTGTGCGTGACGGGTGTGTTCGCCTGAATGAGATGTATAAAGTATAGCATATTAAGTGAGACAAAAGTGAGACAAAAATAAGAAATGCAAAAAAATCAGGCCGGAGAGTGAATAAATTCCCTCCCGGTCTGATTCCTTTTATTGCATGGCTTGTAGCTTAACCAAAATATCTCTTCAGTAATCCTTCAAGCGCTTTTCCGTGACGGGCTTCGTCTTTTGCCATCTCATGAACGGTGTCATGGATTGCGTCCAGATTTGCTGCTTTTGCACGTTTTGCAAGGTCGAATTTTCCTTCTGTTGCGCCGTACTCAGCGTCTACACGCATCTCAAGGTTTTTCTTTGTGCTGTCTGTTACAACTTCACCAAGTAACTCAGCGAATTTTGCAGCATGCTCAGCCTCTTCGTAAGCTGCTTTCTCCCAGTATAATCCGATTTCCGGATAACCTTCTCTGTGAGCAACTCTAGCCATTGCCAGATACATACCAACCTCAGAGCACTCGCCTTCAAAGTTTGCTCTTAAGTCAGCCATGATGTCTTCGCTTGCACCCTGTGCAACACCTACTACATGCTCAGCAGCCCATACTCTCTCGCCAGCCTGCTCTTTGAATTTGTCAGCCGGAGCTTTACAGATCGGACAGACTTCCGGAGCTGTCTCGCCTTCATAAACATAACCACATACTGTACATACAAATTTTTTCATAATAATTCCTTTCCTTTCTCTTGAAATCAGTTTTAGTATCATTTTTATTAAATCAGTTGTCTCCAACTGGTTTGTTCTGTTGTTATTGTTCCTTTTCTTTTTTCAGACATTCCGGGCAGATGCCGTAGAATAAAATGGAATGCCCTTTGATCACACCGTCGAATGTCTGGGCGGCGATCTCATCCACATGATCAATACTGTTCATTTGTAAATCTATCATGCTGCCACATTTATCACAAAGAAAATGGTTGTGAGGTTCCGGCCGACCGTCGAAGCGGTCAGGTCCGTTTCCGGTGGGAATCTTCTGAATGTTCCCCAGTTCGGCGAGCAGCGATAGATTGCGGTAAACAGTTGCAAGGCTAAGCTTTGGATATTCTTCCCGGAGATTCATATAAACAGTCTCTGCGGTGGGATGATCATATCTGGTAGCCAGAAATTGTTCGATTGCATCTCGTTGTTTGCTGTGTTTTAACATCTTATATTTCCTTTTGAAAATGATAATGATTATTGTTGTTGAAATTAATATAGCATGTTGCGTCTGATTTGTCAACACAATTATGAGGAATTTTTAGAAAATTTATTCATACGTTATATAAAGACATACAGGGAGTGAAACTGTGCCCGGATATCAGAGATTTGTGACGTATTTGTTTTTATATGAAGAGGAAAAAAAGCTGGAGAACTGTGGATTTGCCAAGGTGGAGATCCGACAGGATCAGTGCAGGATTCAGTTACAGGTAAAGGGAATCCGAAAGGAACACATGGATGTGTATCTGTTGAACCAGAATGTGACGGAGCCGGAAGGAATTTTGCTTGGCTCCATGCAGACAAGAAACGGTGTCGCAGAGCAGACATTTTTCTGTAACAGCAATCATGTGGAGGAGAGCGGATATGCCATTGAACAGATGAGGGGGATTTATATTCCACTGGAACATTCGGAATTTGTGGCGAGCCAGTGGGATGATGAGGTGACGGTCTGGGGACGGTTTCGGCCGTGGAGTCCAAAGCGTGAAGGTGCGGAGTATGATATAACTGGTTCAGAAAAGATGAAAAAAGGAGAAACAGATCCGCATAATGAAACTGCGGAAAAAGAAAAGTACAGAATGATGCAGAAATTGGAAGAAAAGAACGGAGTAAACAGTAGCTGTGGTGAACTGCATGCAACCCAGACCTCTGCTGCCATGGTACATCCTTTGCAGATGAGCTGGGTGCAGCAGTGGGAACGTTTTACGGCAGCACATCCGCTGATCTGTCCTTTTGATGAGGATGATCATGTCTATGCAGTAAAGCTGAAACTGCAGGATTTTCCAATATTGCCAAAGCGGTATCAGTATCTGGCGAATAATCATTTTCTGCTTCATGGTTATTTCAGTTATGAAATGATCCTCTTCGGGTATATGGAGGGGGAAAAACGGCGCTGGTTTCTGGGAGTTCCGGGTGTTTTTTCCAATCAGGAGCAGCTTCTGGCCGGAATATTCGGATTTCCGGAATTCCGGACAAAGCAGGTGACACGGCAGAAAACAGGCGAATTTGGTTACTGGTGTCGATACCTGGATTAGGGAAGAAATAAAAATGGGCTGTTTTGGAAAAAAGAACCCCTGTTTCTTTCTGGATAATCGAAAGAAACAGGGGATTTTTTAAAATACGCGTGTGTATTTTACGGCGTGATATCCACTGATATTCATGGAGCGGTAAGAAACGCCGATTCCCGGCCAGGAATCATAAATTGCTCCGTTTCCGGCATAGATTGCCACATGGCATACGCTGTTTTTGCCATCTTTTGCGTAGAAGATGAGATCTCCAGCCTGCAGACTATAGGATGTAACAGGAAGACCTAACCACTGATCTGACGCAAGGTTTGCGGAAGTATATTCATGGATGGCAAGTGCATGATCCACAATATTGGAAGATGGATTGATACCGGCAGAGTACAGACACTGATAGATCAGTCCGGAGCAATCCACGTAGCTGCCCGGTGTGCCGGAGCATCCTACTTTGTAACCGGTTCTTGTATTTGCATATTCGGCTGCTGTCGCAAGCATTGCATTAATGCGGGCATCACGTTTGGCACCATTTACAACTTTGATCGGTGTGCGGTAAGTGCCAAGGTTGTACCAGTCATTTTCGGAATATCCCATTGCTTTCCAGGTAGCCAGATCCACCGTGCCGCTTGCATACAGTCCGTGCAGGCGCTGGAAGTTCTGAACGGCACTTGCAGTTGCACTTGTATAACGTTCACTGTTGTTTCCGAGAACTGCCTGATTTACTTTAATGACTTTCAGTCCGATGTTTGCGGTTGAAAGATTATAACCGCCACTTGGCAGATTGATGACTGTCTGCGGCAGGTAATAATTACTGCTTGTGACACGGCCATTTGAAATATAGTAAGTGCGGACACCGTCGGACCAGGAACCGCTGTTATTGAACTGAACCTGTCCATTGCAGATATACCACCAGCCGTAGTTGTTCTGTGCCACACCTGTAAATCCAAAATCAACTTGACCGCTGCGGATATACCACCAGCCGTTTTCGTTATTTTCGACGCTGCTGCAGCTAAAATCAACCTGACCGTTTACAATACGCCACCAGCCATAGCGGTTATTTGCGATTCCGGTATAACCGAAATCAACCTGTCCATTGACAATTTTCCACCAGCCATTTTCGTTGTTTTCGACACTTTTACAGCCAAAATCAACCTGACCGTTTACAATACGCCACCATCCGTAGCGGTTATTTGCGATTCCGGTATAGCCGAAATCAACCTGTCCATTGACAATTTTCCACCAGCCGTTTTCATTATTTTCGACGCTGTTGCAGCTAAAATCGACCTGACCGTTTACGACACGCCACCAGCCGTTTTTATTATTGGAAATACCGGTATATCCGGCATCAAATTTACCATTTTTGATCTTGTACCAGCCGTTCTGGTCGTTGGTGATACTGCTGTAATCAAAATCGATCGCACCACCGGATACATACCAGAGTGTTTCTTCACCCATGGCTTCACCTTCGGCAAGACCGGTATAATCAGCCTGATATTTACCGTCTGTGATGTAGATCCAGCCTTTTTCGGTCTCCTGGAAACCGTCAAATGGTGATACTGCTTCACCGTTCTGGTAGACATTCCATGTGTCGGATTCCGAATCGTAGAAAACACCATTTTTCTTGTCTGCGGAATCATCGTTGTCCTTGGAATCATCGGTCGGATCTTTGGAACCATCAGTTGGATCTGTATTTCCTGAATCATCAGCCGGATCTGTATTTCCTGAATCAGCCGGGTCTTTGGAACCATCAGCCGGATTCGGTTTTTCGGTATTTTTCTGAGCGGAAGAATTTGACGCGGCTTTTGCGTTGCCGGATTCGTTTGCTCCTTCAGAACCATCAGATGCGGAATCGGATGTATCTGTAGAAATGTCAGTACCCGGAAGCTGTGTTCCGTCAGAAGTATCGGAAAGAGCTTCTGACATCCGGGTCAGTGTGTCATTTGTCTGGGCTGCGGAGGCCGGTAAGGTCATGCCGGTTACAGCAAGCCCTGCAGCAAAAAGTAATGCTGCGAAGTGTTTCTTTTTCATAAACAATGCTCCTTGATTAAAACTTTATATTTAATAGTAAAATAATTAGTAACTATTTATAGCATTGTAGCAAGTTACGGGGGAAAGAACCAGACCTAATTTGGAAAATTATAAAAAGCTTAATAAATTCTTGCTTTTGGTATTGGTTATCGGTTGGTAAACGAAGGAAAAAACGGAGAAATTTATCTCGCCCGCTAGACGTTCACTGCCCTCGTTTCACGGCGGTTTCATCGCGCTCGTTCCCGACTCTAATAAAAGCTGGTCGTCTCCCACTCGCGCAAAACCTTGTGAAACTCAGTCGTTCGCTTAATCGCTCGTCGAGATAAATTTCTCCGTTTTTTCTATTTCAGTTTTGAAAAGATAACCCACTACATAATGTTAATATGCGCATGCGACACGGTGCTTATTATGCCAATGTTTTATTTGCATGCGCGGCACGCAGTGCAGGTGGCGCAAAATTTACAAATATCACAGTGTAAATTAAGAACGTCTGTATTTTTTCTCAAGGAGCGATTGCTAGCGACTGAGACAAAATACAGACGTTCATATTAAACCTAACTATAGTAAATTTTAAGCCATCCTAAACAAGATTTAAAAGATGCAGCCGTCGTAATGTTTCAGCATATTCTGATCTGGGCGCTCTAAAAGGCTTGTGCACACGAAGTCTTTCATCGGCTCTACGAATGGGAAAGTATCGCGTGTAGCCCATGACGGAACGGTCCATGCCGGTGGATTGTCGATAAAGGCATTTGTCCATGCGGAGTTGTTCTCAAACCAGAGTTCGCAGACACGATCCCAGCGATGGAAGAAGATGTTGTCTTCGCTTACATCTACGAATTCCGGAGTACCATCACCTTCCGGCAGCGGAATCGGGGAATACTGTTTGTCATATGCTTTGTGTGAGAAGAAACGAAGCAGTCCCGGCAGTTTGCATGCTTCCGGTGCAAAATGATTTAAGAACCAGTCTTCGCCTTCTTCGCGGGAAACTCCCTTCGGATAGGACATCATGTATACAAAACGGATAAATGTTTTGCCTGCATGGTTCATTGTCTGACCGAAGAAATCTTCTGTCGGCTCAGCCGGGATGTTTGCGATTGCAACCGTCATGGCATTCTCTACCGGCTCCGGTGTCATGCCGAGCAGTCCGCGCAGGCTTCTTCTGCCTTCTACGTCAAGTCCGAGATTCTCATGTACACGATAGTTGAAGAATCCCATTGTTTCCATTCCTTTTGCAGGCGGCATTACACGGTACATTACGTAACGTGTCAGCCATGGTTCCTGTGCCATTACCTCCGGACAATGATGGTGAACGAACCAGCGCTCCATAGCCGGAATGTTGTCGATGTCGTTGATGTGGTGGATGATCAGTGTTTTGTTCATTACTGCCATGATAAATACCTCCATAAATATGTGTTGTTTGATCTGCAAAAACTTGTTTATATCCGACATGCGTATAAATGCAGGCGTGGAAGTGTGTGATAGCACACTTTCTTGCAGAACATATTCGTATCTGATAAAATAATTGTAAACCTTGCCCTAAGGGCAGAGTCAAGGGAAAAGGAAATGTATACAAGAAAAAACAGACAAGTACTTTTGAAATAAGGCTACCGCAATCCCACTGGCTTTAGACAATGGGTAGTTCACCGTTTATAAGAAGCCTACCGTAAGAAAGAATTTCGAGAGTACATCAAACGTATGGAGGCACAAATGGACGGATATATGACAATCGGGGAAGTAGCGAAAGTAAAGCAGGTTTCGATAAAGGCCCTGCGTTATTATGAAAAAATAGGAATCTTGAAACCGGCATATTGCGATACGGATACGGGGTACCGTTATTATAAAAATGAGCAGATGCTGGCAATCGATATGATCAAGTTTTTGCAGATCCTGGATATTCCGCTGAAAAACTGGAATCAATATGTGGAGCCGACAGGCGAGTTTGACCTGAAAGGGTTACTTCGGGATGGCCAGATTCGTGCTTATGAAAAAATAGGTGAACTGCAGAGTTGCTTAAAACGGCTGCAGCTGGCCGAACGGGGCATTCAGGATACAGAAAAATACCGGGACTGTGAGGGCTTTTACAGGAGAGAGATTCCGGAGCGGAATATCTTAAGAAGAGAGATCAGGGAAGGGGCATCTTCGGTGGAGTTTCATAAAAATCTGAGTGAGCTGTTTGACCTGGCAAAGAAGCATCAGCTGTCGGCAAATTATCCTTCCGGAATGATGATAGATGTGGAAGAAGGCAGGATGATATATTTTGTCTATGTGGAAGTATTTGAACAATGTGAGGAACTGCCCGAGTATAAGAGCATGCCGGCAGGGACTTATGAGTGTCTGCGCTGTCCGCCGAAAAGTATTAGGAAGGCTGCCGAATTGTATCCGGAGTATTTTGCGAAACATGCGAAGTTTACGGTTGTGGAGGCTGACTGTATTACATCGCCGGTTTATTTTCAGGAATATCCTGTGGAGCTGCAATTTGCAGCTACAGTTCACCCATCACATATATTCAGGGAATGATCATGCTTGCATGAGGAATTACCTGGATATATAGTGATGGGGGGAGCGCCTTTTTATGAGCAAAAATAGGAGCGTAGCTACGGAGAAGCCCGAAGGGCGTTTTGCGAATGGCGCGTGTGAACTGTAATATATGATTGCAATTGACTAACTTGCGTAAAAACAGGTACAATAAATTAACTAATGAAAAATATTGTCTCTGATTCATGCATCTGTTTTCATAAAACGAAAATATTTGGTGGAAAAGACACAATAGACAAAATACAGACGGAGTGATTTTATCTATCCGAATGTAGAATATAAATAAGAAGACTCTGACGGCAAGGAAGATCCGAGCGGGAATAGTTGTTCAATAAAAACATATATTTTTATTCAGGTTAGTTGTTTTAATTCGTATAGAAGTGAGACCTGATGTAATTGGATTTATAGAACCATTTTCCGACGAACTGCCGGAGATGGTTCTTTTGATTTTCAGGAGGAAAGTATGTTAAAGGTAGCAATTTACGGAAAGGGCGGCATCGGAAAGTCCACAGTGACTTCCAACCTGGCAGCCGCTTTTGCAAATATGGGAAAACGTGTCATTCAGATCGGTTGCGATCCAAAAGCGGATTCTACGATCAATTTACTGGGTGGAGAACCGCTTCGCCCGGTAATGAATTACATGAGAGAAGAGGATGAGGAGCCGGATGAGCTGGCGCAGATTTCAAAAGAAGGTTACGGCGGAATCCTTTGTATCGAGACCGGCGGACCGACACCGGGACTTGGCTGTGCAGGCCGTGGAATCATTGCGACATTTCAGCTTTTGGAAGATATGGAACTGTTTGAACATTACAAGCCGGATGTGGTTTTGTATGACGTTTTAGGTGACGTGGTCTGTGGTGGCTTTGCAGCACCGATCCGTGAGGGGTATGCAGAGAAAGTTCTGATCGTTACTTCCGGAGAAAAAATGGCGTTGTACGCAGCGAATAATATTTCCAGCGCGGTACGCAATTTTGAGGATCGCAGTTATGCCCGTGTGTTTGGCATCGTGCTGAACCATCGAAACGTGGAAAATGAAACGGAAAAGGTGCAGGCGTTTTCTGAAAAAATCGGTGTGCCGATCGTAGGCGAAGTACCGCGAAGCGATGAGATTATTCGCTGGGAAGATCAGGGAAAAACAGTGATCGAGGGTGATCCGAATTCCGAGATCAGCAAATGTTTCTTTGATCTGGCGGAATTATTACTGAAAGAAGAGGAAAACGCATAAGGCAGCAGGTATTCTGAAAGACAGAGTGGACTGACTTATGGAAAGAAGAGGAAAATATATGAGACAGGAAGCATATTTTTGTACGGTGGAAGAGCTGAATCGTCTTGGGAAAGAGAACATTCCGCAGCAGCTCATTTCCCATACGCATCTGATCTACAGTTCCCCGGCAACGCTGGCTTTTAACTCTCCGGGAGCGGAAGGCTTTGGTGTCAAGCGTGCGGGACTGGCGGTTCCGGGTTCCATTATGCTAATCGTGGCACCGGGATGCTGCGGACGAAACACATCGGTTTTGAGTTCCATGCGGGCTTATCATGACCGTTTTTATTATCTGCTGATGGATGAGACGGATATCGTAACTGGCCGTCATCTGAAAAAAATTCCGAAGGCGGTGGCAGAGATCTGTGAGGGACTGGAGAAAAAACCGTCCGTTGTGATGATCTGTATCACCTGCGTGGATGCGCTGCTGGGAACGGATATGGAGCGTGTCTGTCGCAAGGCGGAGGAAGCAGCGGGACTTCCGGTAAAACCGTGTTATATGTATGCGTTGACGCGAGAAGGCCGCAAGCCGCCGATGGTGCATGTGCGTCAGTCGATTTATTCCCTGCTTGAGCCGAAGAAGAAAAAAGGAAATGTGGTGAATCTGTTGGGATTTTTCTCCCCACTGGTGGATGACTGTGAGCTGTATGATCTGCTCCATGGTGCCGGGGTAAAGACGATCCATGAAATTTCCAGATGTAAGGATTATGAAGAATATCAGACCATGTCTGAGGCGAATTTTAACCTGGTGCTTCACCCGGAAGCGAGGTTTGCGGCAGAGGATTTTCATGATCGACTGAAGATCCCGTATATTGAGCTGCGCAGATTATATCAGATTGATAAGATTGCCAGTCAGTATCGTGCCTTTGGCGCAGCCCTTGGCGTGGAATTTGACGATGAAGAGCCGAGAAAAGCAGCAGAAGAAGCGGTGGCAAAATTTAAAGAACTTCGTCCGGATGCATCCTTTGCAGTTGGTGAGTGGATGAACGGAGATCCCTTTGAACTGGCATTGGCGCTGGTGCGTTACGGTTTCCGTGTGCCGGAGATTTACGGAACCCTGTCCGGTGAAAATTTCGTCTATGTGAAACAGCTGGCGGCATTGAGTCCGGAAACGAAAGTATTTTCAAATCTGGAAGCGACGATGCTGTATTATGACGGAACGGATTCCGGAGTAAATCTGACTATCGGAAAAGATGCCGATTATTATCATAAAAACTGTCCAAACGTGCTCTGGAACGGGGAGCGGCAGCCATTTGGTTACGCCGGCGTCCGCAGACTGTTTGAGGCACTGGCGGAGGTATAGAGCAATGAGAGGACTGAGAAAATATCTGACACCTTTTGCACCGGATCAGTCCGGCGCAGTGTCTGTATTATATGAATTTGGCGGAATCATCGTAATCTGTGATGCCGGCGGCTGTACCGGAAATATCTGCGGATTTGATGAGCCACGCTGGTTTGAGAGAAAAAGTGCACTGTTCAGTGCGGGGCTTCGCGATATGGATGCAATCCTTGGCAGAGATGACCGTCTGGTGGCAAAACTGGCGGATGCGGTGACAAAGCTGGATGCGAAGTTTGCGGCGATCATCGGGACACCGGTTCCGGCGGTCATCGGAACGGATTACCATGCCTTAAAGCGTATGACGGAAAAAAAAGTGGATCTGCCGATTTTGACGGTGGACACCGATGGCATGGAGCTATATGACAAAGGCGAGGAAAAAGCCTGGCTGGAGCTGTTCCGCGTGTTTGCAGGTAAAAAAGAAGAAGTGGTTCCGGGAAACATCGGAATCCTTGGCATGACACCGCAGGATATCAGTGATCTGCGTGCGGCAGACCGCATCCGGGCGCGTTTTGCATCAGAAGGAAAAAATGCCATTTGTTACGGTATGGGAAATGGGCTGGATGCTGTGAAATCTGCTTCTGGTGTGGAAAAACATATCGTGGTGGCACCGGCGGCGCTGGAAGCGGCAAAATACCTGGAGCGGACTTTCGGAACACCGTATGAGATTGGTTATCCATTGGTGGATGAACTTGTCGCAGATATGGATTATCGCGGGAAAAACGTATTAGTTGTGCAGCAGCAGGTAATTGGAAATGCAATTCGTGAGGAAATTTTGAAAAAAGTCCCGGATGCGCAGGTGACGGTGGCCAGCTGGTTTATGATGAAGCAGGAACTTCGCCGGGATGGAGATCTGCATCTGCGGGATGAGGATGATTATATTGAGCTGGTAGAAAACGGCGGTTTTGATGTGATTTATGCGGATCACTGCATGGAGCGGATGACGCCGAAGTTTGAAGGTACATTTGTGGATATGGTGCATTTTGCAGTGTCGGGTCGGCTGGCATAACGGGAAGTTGTGCTCCATGCACAATGAATTTGATTGCATACATGCATCCGGACACGAATAATTTTCTGTGGCTGCTGCGCCATAGATTATCGCCCCCTTCCGCGAACTCACCCGCAAACCCGGCGGGTTCAGACACACTCACGGGGGCGAAATTATGCTCACATCCACGACGAAAATTGCTCTATCGTCCGAACTGCATGTGTGCAATCCGGATTCATTGTGTGCATGTTATGAACGTTAATGTAAGGTGTGTGTGAATATTCAATCAAGTCGAACAGGAGAAGAAAGTAGAAATGAAAGAGATTACACGACGAATTCGGGTGTATGGTATCGTTCAGGGGGTTGGCTTTCGGCCGACGGTGAGCCGACATGCCATGTCAAATGGGATTCGTGGAAATGTCTGTAATAAAGGACCGTATGTGGAAGTTTATGCGCAGGGTTTGGCTGAGCAGGTAGATGGATTTCTCAGAGATTTAGAGAAACATCCGCCGAAACGTGCAGCAATTTTAAAAATAAATACAGAAGATATTTCGGCAGAGGATGCACCGCAGTTTGATACTTTTGACATTATCGAGAGTGAAAAAACAAAAGGGGAGATTTTTGTTTCTCCGGATATTGCGATCTGTGATGAGTGTAAAGAGGAAATGTACAATCCGAAGGATCGGCGGTATCTGCATCCGTTTATCAACTGCACCTGCTGTGGACCGCGATTGACGATTCTGGATTCGCTGCCATATGACCGGGAGCGCACCAGTATGAAGGAGTTTCCGATGTGCCCGGATTGTGCAAAAGAATATTATGATCCAGAGACGCGACGTTACGATGCACAGCCGGTGTGCTGCAATGAGTGTGGACCTGAGGTGTATCTGATCGGAAGATCCGAGCGGGGCAGAGAGGCCATTACGTATACGCGACAGGTGATCCGTGATGGTGGAATTGTGGCAATTAAGGGTATCGGCGGTTTTCATTTGTGCTGTGATGCGACAAATGAGGAAGCGGTCAGTCGGCTGCGCACGTTAAAACATCGTCCGGCGAAACCTTTTGCAATTATGGCAAGAGATGAAACTGTGGTAAAACGGGAATGTATCGTGACACCGGAACAGGAGGCGATTCTGACCGGGCATCAGAAACCAATCTTGTTATTGGATAGACAACTAGGTGGAACACAACTTGCACCATCTGTGGCACCGGGAAATCCAAAGGTTGGCGTAATGCTTCCGTATGCGCCGGTTCAGTTGTTGATCTTTCAGTATGACGATGGTATCGAAATGCCGGATTTACTGGTAATGACAAGCGGAAATACTTCCGGTGCACCAATCTGTCGGGATGATGAGGAAGCGGTCGCGGAGTTATCTTATTTATGCGATGCAATTTTATCCCACAATCGGAAAATTCGGATTCGTGCCGACGATACAGTTATGGATTTTTACAAAAATGAGCCATACATGATTCGCCGTTCCAGAGGTTACGCGCCGTTGCCGTTTATGACATCGGTGGACTGGAAAGGGCAGGTGCTTGCGGTTGGCGGTGAGTTAAAAAATACATTCTGCATCGGTGTGGACAGCCGTTTTTATCCGTCACCGTATGTGGGAGATCTGGAAGATTTGCGAACGGTAAAAGCTTTGCAGGAAACGATTCATCGGTTTCGGACGTTATTGGAAGTGGAGCCGCAGGTGGTTGTGTGTGATCTGCATCCGAAATACAATTCCACGGTTGTGGCAGAGCGTCTTGGTTATCCGATGCTTCAGGTGCAGCATCATTATGCGCACATTTTATCCTGCATGACGGAAAATGACTGTCAGGAGCCGATCATTGGAGTTTCTTTTGATGGAACCGGATACGGAACAGACGGCACCATCTGGGGCGGAGAGATTTTGCTGGCGGATTATCAGGATTTTACGAGATTTGGCAGCATTACACCGTTTTTACAGATCGGTGGAGACGCTTCTGCAAAAGAGGGCTGGCGTATCGCTATTTCCATGATTTATGGATATACTAAAGATCGGGAAAAAGCATGGGAGCTTATTGAAAAACTGGGACTTTGCAGCGAACAGGAAAGCAAGGTGCAGTTTACCATGGCAGACCGAAAGATCAATGCGGTAATGTCAACCAGTGCGGGTCGGCTTTTTGATGCGGTCAGCGCGATTCTGGGAATCCGGCGACAGTCGAGTTTTGAGGGCGAGGCATCTACGGCGTTGCAGTTTGCGGCAGAGGCATTTGAGAAAAAACAGTCATCTGAGTTAAGTGAAAAGCAGAATATCCAACAGGGGTTAATCGTTGACTCAGAGGGACGTTGCATTTTGAATACAGAAGCACTGGTGCAGCAAATTGTGGAAGCAAAATTGCAGGGGGCAGACAGCGGAGCATTGGCTTATCTCTTTCATCAGATGCTGGCGGAGCAGATTGTCGCAGCCTGCATAGAAGCCCGAAAAAGTTCCGGCAGAAATAAGGCTGCTTTGAGTGGTGGCGTATTCCAAAATCGATTATTGCTGCGTTTGACAGAAGAACGCTTGATGCAGGAAGATTTTGTGGTATTACGACATCGTATGATTCCACCGAATGATGGAGGAATTGCAATCGGACAGGCAGCTTATGGGATGCGTTATTTACAGAAAGTGGAAAAAGAGATTTAGCATTTGAGATAAATTAAGCGAAATGATAGTATAAATTTGAAAGACAAAAAGGTGCTACCGATAGATGGTTAGTCACAAAATATACTATCACAAAAAGTAATCGCTTAGTTTTGCAGACTGTGGGCGGTTACTTTTTTATTTGATTTATATATGCAATGACAAATAATTGCATTTTTAGGAGGAAAAATAAATGTGTGTAGGTTTATCAGCAAAGGTAGTAAAAATCAGCAACGGTACCGCTGTCATTGACGCAGGCGGTGCAAAAAGAGAAGTTTCCTCTCAGCTTCTGGAAGATCTGGAGCCGGGAGATTACGTTATGGTTCATGCCGGTGTGGCTATCGCAAAGATCACCGATGAGGATGATAACGAAACAGACCAGCTCATGGAGGAATTTCTGTAATGGGGGAGACAAACAGCGAAAATAAACAGGGCACTTTCGATGAAAACAAAAATAAAACAGCTGCTGAAAATAAAAAAAGTACTGTCAGTGAAAATAAAAAGAAAACAGCCCGGGAGATTATTGAAAATTACAATGGTCCGAAAGTGCGGATCATGGAAGTGTGCGGAACTCATACCCATGAGATTTTTCGTCTGGGAATCCGAAGATTGCTGCCGGAGCAGGTGGAACTGATCTCCGGACCGGGATGTCCGGTCTGTGTAACACCAGTCAGCTTTATTGACGAGGCGATTTATTTGGCGCTGGAAAAAGGCGTGACGATCTGTACCTTTGGTGATCTGGTGCGCGTGCCGGGCACAAAAATGAGTCTTGCGGGAGCCAGAGAACAGGGCGCAAAAATCCGCATCGTATATTCACCGGCAGATGCTGAAAAATATGCGAAGGAGCATCCGGAAGAACAGGTGACCTTTTTATCCGTTGGATTTGAGACAACGACACCAGCAGGATGTCTGTCCGTAAAAGCAGCAAAAGAAGATGGTCTGGATAACTATTCTTTGCTGGTTGCAAATAAGACAATGCCGCAGGCTTACGAGGCATTAAAGGGTAGCGCGGATGTATTTTTATATCCGGGACATGTCAATGCCATCACAGGAACACGTTTATGTGAAGCGCTGACCGAGGAAGGCGTCAGCGGTGTAGTGGCAGGATTTACCGCAAGGGAACTGATGACAGCGCTGGCGGTTTCCTTGGTGAAATTTCAGAAAGGAAAACCGTTTTTTGTAAACTGTTATCCGCGTGTGGTAACGCAGGATGGAAGCAAAGAGGCGCAGGTGCTGGTGGATGAGATGATGGAAGCGTGTGATTCCGAGTGGCGTGGATTGGGCGTGATTCCGGCGTCCGGAATGAAGTTACGACCAGAGTGGCAGAATTTTGATGCCCGTATCAAATATCAGATGCCGAAAATCGAAGGAAAACCAAATCCGGCCTGTCGCTGCGGAGATGTATTGCAGGGAAAATGCAAACCATCCGACTGCAAAGTGTTCGGCAAAGGCTGCACACCGCAGCATCCGGTAGGAGCCTGCATGGTATCCGGCGAAGGAGCATGTTCAGCATACTATCAATATTCATAAAATGAAAGAAGGAAAACATAATGGAAAATAAAACAGTTACAATGGCACATGGTGCCGGGGGAAAACAGACATCTGAACTGATTGACCAGGTGTTTAAAGCGCATTTTGCAAACTCCGATCTGACCGCAGATGATGCGGCAGTTCTGATGCCACCGGCAGGAAAAATGGCAGTATCCACAGATGGATTTATCGTATCGCCGGCATTTTTTCCGGGTGGAAATATCGGAAAACTTTCCATCTGCGGAACTGTCAATGACCTTGCCTGCATGGGTGCAAAACCGTTATATCTGACCTGTGCCTTTGTCATTGAAGAAGGTTTCCCGATGGAAAAATTGGAAGAAATCGCGGCAGCTATGGAAAAAACAGCAAAAGAAGCTGGTGTCCACATCGTATCAGGAGACACCAAAGTAGCCGGAAAAGGTCAGGTGGACGGCATATTTATCACAACCACGGGAATGGGTGAGATCGAAGAAGGCGTAACCGTAGGCGGAGAACTGGCAAAACCAGGCGACGCGATCATCGTAACCGGTGATATCGGACGACATGGCTGCACGATCCTTCTGGAGAGAGAAGATTTCGGCATCGACGCAGATATCACCAGTGACTGCGCACCATTATGGGGAACCGTAAAAGCAGTGATGGACACGACACATAACCTGCATGTCATCCGTGATGCCACAAGAGGCGGTGTCGGAACCGTTTTATACGAAATCGCAGGACAGAGTAGCGTTGGAATCCGCCTGAATGCCGCAGCAGTTCCGGTGCAGCCGGAAGTAAAAGGAGTCTGCGGAATGCTTGGATTAGAGCCGTTATACCTTGCCTGCGAGGGCAGACTTGTCATCATGGCACCGAAGGAAGAGGCAGAGTCCATTGTGGAAACATTGCGTAAATGTCCGTATTCCGCAGATGCAGCGATCATCGGAGAAGTTATTGCCGACGAGCCGGGCAGAGTCGTAATGGAGACAGAGATCGGTACACAGGCATTACTTCCGCAGCCAGGCGGCGAGTTATTACCACGTATTTGCTAGAAAAAACAGATTTAGATGTGTGAATGCGCAATGAAGAGCAGAAGAAAACTGCAACGCAAGACGGTAGAGCAATTTCCGTTGCAGAAGCGAGCATAGCCCGCCCGTGGGAGTGTGTCTGAGCCCGCTGATTTTGCGGGTGAGTTCGCGGGAACGGGCGGAGATAAGCGGCGCAGCGTATGCAGGAAATTGTTCGTGTCTGCGTGTCGTTTTCTCTGCTTTCATGCGCTTCAAAAAAATAAATTATCAGCCAGAAAAGGAGGAAACCAGACATGGACACCAGAGTGGCGGTTATTTCAATTATCGTAGAGCAGGAAGAAGCCATTGAAGAATTAAATACCCTGCTTCATGAAGCGCGCCAGTACATCATCGGCAGAATGGGCATTCCCTACCGTGCAAAACAGATCAGCATCATAAGCATTGCCATAGATGCGCCGCAGGATGTGATCAGCGCACTTTCCGGCAAAATCGGGCGATTAAAAGGAGTGTCTGCAAAAACAGCATACTCCAACATCATCACACCGACACAGGAGGGACAATAAATGCTGCGCCGGTTAGGAGAAACGATCAGCCCGAAAGATGCTGTAGTAAAAATGAAAGACGCATCATTTCCGAAACCATTCCCGCGGGGACTGGAATACAACGCGCCGGTTCACGGAAACTGGAACATTGTCCATACGGGAATGCAGGTTCCGGAAGCCATCCAGATCTATGTCTGCGCAGATAACTGCATGCGTGGTGTAGTTCTGACAGCGGCGGAAATGAACGCGGCAGACCGTTTTTCCTTTGTGATCGTAGAAGAAAAACATATTTTAAACGGCAATTTAGAGGATATCACGATAGAAGGTGTGACAGACGTGCTGAACAAACGTGGCGATCACCCAAAGGCAGTATTGCTGTTTACCGTCTGTCTGCATCACTTTCTTGGAAGCAATCTGAAATATATTTACGGGGAACTTGAGCGGCGCTTCCCCGATATCTGCTTTATCCGCTGTTACATGGATCCGATCATGCAAAAACACGGTCTGACGCCGGATCAGAAACTGCGGAAAGCCATGTATGATCCCCTGCCGGAATGTGAGCCGGATGCAAAAACGGTTTCCATTTTTGGCAGTGATTTTGCGTTGGATGAAAGCAGCGATATCAAACGTTTGTTAAGACGGTACAAATATACAGTGTGGGAACTTCCGGTCTGTGAGACATGGCAGGATCTGCTGGATATGAGCAAAGGAAGCCTGTTTCTTAGCACATATCCGGCAGGAAAATACGGTATGGAAACTCATGCGCGGCGGTTAAACCGTAAGCACCTGTATCTGCCGGGCAGTTTTAACTATGAAGAAATTGAGAAGCAGTTAAAACAGCTGACAGACGCACTGGGGCTTCAGGAAGTGCCCCGGGAAGCGCTGGATGCGGAACGTGCAGACTGTGAGGAAGTTCTGGCGAAAGCGAAAGCTCTGATCAAAGATATGCCCATCGCACTGGATTATCTCTATCATCCGAGACCACTCGGACTGGCGAAACTGCTTCTGACCCACGGTTTTCATGTCAAGGCAGTATATCTGGACGCTGTCAGCCCGGAAGAAAAGCCAGAATTCGACTGGCTGCAGGAACACGCACCGGAACTGGAACTGATCGCAACAATACAGGTGAAAATGCGCGTCCTGCCGGGAACTATGGCACCAACCACAGAGGGCAGCGCAGCACTTCGGACAAAAACGTCCATACTTCCGGGAAACTGCGGCGAAGAAGTGCTTGCTATCGGGCAGAAAGCGGCATATTTCAGTCACAGCCGGCATTTTGTCAACCTGGTGCAGGGCGAAGGACTGTATGGATTTGACGGTATCCGAAGAACCGCAGAGCTGATGATGGAAGCATACCGCGATGAAAAAAACACGGAAAAACTTGTAGTACAAAAAGGATGGGGGTGTGAGTGCTGCTTATGAGACAATCCTATCGGATCATACCAATCTATACGGCAGACGTATCCGGCGTCTGCTCCGCACTGTATGAACTGGGCGGAATGACAGTGATGCACGATCCATCCGGATGCAATTCCACATACAATACACATGATGAAATCCGCTGGTACGACCAGGAGAGCCTGATCTTTATCTCCGGTCTGACAGAAATTGACGCGATCACGGGAAATGACCGTAAATTCATTGAAGACATCGTATACGCAGCCAATGAATTCCATCCTGGATTTATTGCGCTGGCAGGTTCCCCGATTCCATATTTGACCGGAACCGATTTCCCGGCGATCGCAAGGATCATTGAGAAAAAAACAGGGATCCCGACATTTTCCGTTCCGACAAATGGCATGCACGATTACGTATACGGTGCGGGCATCGCACTGGAAGAGGTTGCTAAACGGTTTACAGATAAAGCAAAGAATTTGAATTTACAGGAAAAGGAATCAAGAACCGGAAATCGTATAAATTTACTAGGTGTAACACCGCTGGACTTTGGGCCACAGAAAAACGTGGATATAATGATACAGAACCTGCACAGATACGACTGGAACGTTTTGTCCACCTGGGCGATGGGCGATACCTTAGAAAACTTACAAAAAGCCGGAAGTGCAGATGTCAACCTGGTAGTATCTGCGGTTGGCCTGCGGGCGGCAAACGTGCTTTGGGAAAACTTCGGAACGCCCTACGTGATCGGGACACCAAATGAATGGCTGGCAGCGGATGTCTCGAAAGCACTGGAGAAAGCAGTGCATGAGAAAAAACAGAATCCGGAGAAATCAGCGTCAGAAATCGTCTATCTGCAGAACCGTATACAAAAAGAGGCGGAGATCACGCTGATCGGAGAAGCGGTCACAATGGGATCTCTGGCAGCAGGTATTGAGAAAATTTATGGCCGTTCGGTCCGGGTATTCTGTCCATTGAAGGACTGTGAGGGATTGGTCGGAGAAAAAGATGGCATTGTTCTGGGTGAAGAGGCAATGGAAGAAGTCCTGAAAGATGCGCAGATCGTAGTGGCAGATCCACTGTATCAGCCAATCTGTCCCGAAGGATGTGATTTTTATGGATTACCGCATGTGGCATTTTCCGGGAGAATATATCAGAAAAAATATCAGAAGTAAGACAGTTTTTTTCCATATTTGTCTCACTTTTGTCTATATTGTTGTGTTATACTAAAGCCACAAAGACGGAAGAGAACACACGGAGGGATTTTCGACCTCGTGTACAAATGTAGAGCAGCTGCTCAGAACGGAGGAAATAAAGATGCCAAAGCCAAACAATGAAAATGCAAAGAAAGGTCAATACGGAAAATACAGTGAATATTTGGAATATACAATCCATGGTAATAAAACCATAGGAAATAACGTAAAAGATCTTAAAAAACTTCAGAAAGAACTCAAGGATCTGAACAAGTTAATAGATAAATTATACGAAAAAGATGATTCAGGAAAATATAAACCACTTGAAGAGAAGCAGCTGGAACTCCTGAAACAACTCTACCAGAAGTGTGACTATTATGCTTCCAGAGCCGAACGAAATGTGTCGGGAAAAAAGAAACTGACCGAAACTTTGTTATCACAGTTGCGTAAGGTTCTGAAAGAAGATCAGGAATACGTACATTGTCTGAGTGTAGGTGATACGTTTCCTGAAAAATTCAGACGTCATATTGTTAAATTGAATATTCAGAATCTGAATGATAATACAGTCGGTGGTGAGCTGAGTACAAGGCATCCGATCACCTATAAAGATGAGAATGGAAATGATGTACAAGGCTTCTTTACACGGACCTTCATTACGCATATTACGAAAGAGAAACGAAACGAATGGATTGATGAACGTAATTCTTTGTTGGCGGCTTATCAAGCGAATCCTACTGATGAGACCCAAAAAGCGTTTGAAGAGAAAGAAAGAGAGAGACAGGTGAACCCGGAACTGAAGCAGGTTTTATCCAACATAGGAGCAGGGATTCCAAGTGAGTGTAATGTTACGGATCGAAACTGTGCAATGACGAGAATCGCAAATGTCCTGGGACTTGGTAAGTTGCTGGCTGATTCACATTCTATGACAATTGTGGATGAAGAGACTGGAGATAAAATAGACGGTGTGTTTATGTCTACAAGTAAGGGAACGCTTTTTGCAGATCTGATGTTTGAACCGGGATATAAGATTGCGGTAAAAAACGTAGAAAATAAGAAAAAGGATATATATGAAGAAGATACAGCTCAGCAAGAATACGCCATAGATATAAATAATAAATATTTGAAAAAAGATCTTGCTGATATGCAGATATTGGATTTTATTTGTGGAAATGTGGACAGACATCAGGAAAATATGACATATATAATTGAAGATGGATATATGACTGGAGTACAGGGAATTGATAATGATAAGTCCATGGGCTGTATGAAACCCAACACAAGAATGAAATATGAATCTTTACCGGCGTTAAATGATATGTATGTTATTTCAGAATCAGTAGCGAAAAAAGTGGCAGGAATGACGCTGGAAAGTCTGGATTTTATATTAAAAGGACTTCAATTGAGCAAAGAGGAAATAAGAGCTGCCTGGGACAGAACTATGCAGGTAAAGGATTATATAAAACATGCACAGCGCTATAGCAAAGGGAAAGA
>CAVEOS010000004.1:52125-84209 GCA_963617435.1 Lachnospiraceae bacterium | reverse complement strand
AATGTCAGAACTGCCACAAAATTAGTTGAAACAAGCTTAACTAAATGACATTGATCTCTGCTCTATGCAAAATATTTTCCCGTGCTCACACAGGTTCTATAAATAAACCGTAGGAAGTTTCTCCCCTGTGATTTCCCGTTTTTCTGCCGGTTTCTCCGGGTATCCCAGCACGATTCCGGAGATTGCTTTCTTACCGTCCGTCAGTCCGAGATAATCATTCAGCACTTCATTTTCTTTTAAACGCAGATCATCGAACATTCCATAGATATATACGCTTCCAAGACCGCTCGCTTCAGCTGCCAGTGCCATATTTTCCACGATGCATCCCGCATTGGAATATCCCACCGGATCCCCTTCCGGGACCGGTGTGGAAATGATAATAAACGTCGGTGCACTGTACAGCGGATTCGCATCTGCATTCCCGGTTGCTTTTCTGTAAATTTCCGTGATATCCATCAGTGCTTCCGGGCTCTGGACAACCGTCAGCTGTGTATCTTCATATGCCGCGTCTGCATTTGGTGCCGCATAAGCAGCTTTTAAAATCTGCTCCAGTTCTTCTTTTTTGATCTGCTCCGGACGATACTGTCTGCAGGATCTCCGGCTCATTATTGCATCCATTGTATTCATGGTACCTTATCCTCCACATTCTTTTATGCACGCCCGGAAATTTTTCAGAAAATCCCGGGCATTCATTTTTTATCATACTCCAACATTCATGATCCTTACAGATCCTGGACAATATGAGAAATAACCTCATCCTGAAGTTTGCGATCAAGGTTGTTGAAATACTCGCAGTATCCACCGACACGCACGATCAGGTTATTGTATTTCTCCGGATGTTCCTGTGCATCCAGCAGGGTCTCTTTGTCTACAATATTCAGCTGTAACTGAACACCCATATTTCTGAAATAAGCTTTGATCAGTGCCTTTAAGTTGTCAGTTCCCTTCTGGCCTTTCACAAATGCCGGATTCAGTTTCAGGTTTACAGTTGTTGCTCCGTTCAGACCTTTGAAGTCTACTTTTGTCACAGAGTTTAAGGAGCATGTCGGGCCTTTTACATCTTTTCCGCCACTCGGCGCAATGGAGTTGCTGATGGCATCGCCGTCTTTTCTTCCGTTTGGAGTCGCCGGTGTTACTTCTCCGATGATCAGCTGGGAAGTATAGCTGTAAGAAGACGCCACAGACAGTCCTTTGATGCCCATTTTGTTGATACGGTCTACACAGTCAAAATACCAGCCGGAAATCATTGTTGCGATACGGTCTGTCTCCTCGATGCCGTTTCCGAAACACGGGGTCTGATTTTCCATGAGCAGACGCTCTTTCTCGTAACCTTCAAAGTTCACATCCAGCATTTCTTTCATCTGACGGAGTGTGAACAGTTTCTCGTCATACACAAATTTTTTGATGGCTGCGATGGAGTCAGTTGCTGTGGCAAGTCCGGTTCCGATGGTCTCTTTCATACCATAGTATTTTGCTCCGCCACCATAGATATCCATTCCTTTTTCCAGACAGTCATCTGTAAAAATAGATGCATACGGATCAAACCAGTACTCTTTCAGAATCCGGTCACAGATATCGGAACGCTCTTTGGAAAGGGACAGAGAGTTGTACATCTGCAGCTTGTATGCTTCCATAAATTTATAGAATGTATCCAGTTCTTCCAGCTCGCCGGTATGGAGTTCTTTCGGGATTGGATACGGCATGTTGGAAAAGCCTTTCTGGTTTGTGATGATCGGTGCGCCCTCCGGTGTCATTTCCGTTGTATAGTAAATGGTATCTCCGCCGTTGTTCAGCACTTTCAGCAGAACGGATGCGTAATCCACATCATCAATATTCAGCCATCCTGCGACCTTTCCCATGATCATGGTCTCTACACAGCCGACGTTGATATAATCTCTTGCATCCTCCAGCGGAATACCGCCACGGAACATATTGCCGATCATAACTTCATCATTCAGGATCATCGGGTTACCTGCCCCGAGCTTCATGGTTTCCGTTACCATGTCATAATACCATTCTGCGGATCCGTTGAAGATTCTCGCACCTACGTTTGGATATGGCTGACGCAGGATACGGATCGCCTCCAGGCAGAGTTTTGTCACATCATTTGCACCGTCGCCGCCGTCCGGACGCTGTCCGCCGATGGTCATGGCGATCACGACACGCATCTTCGGCTCATTGATCTTCGCAAAGAGGTTGCATACATATAAAAGTGCCTCTTCCTCTGTGATGCGGCCTGCCTCCAGATCTGCTTTGTAGAACGGATACATGTACTGGTCAAAACGTGCGAATGCACCTGTGGTACCGGCACATGCCTGCATATTGAATCCTACATACAGAATCCATAAAAGCTGGATGGCTTCGAAAAAGGTATCCGGTTTCTCTGTGGCTACTTTTGCCATGGTATCCGCAATCTTCTGAAGTTCTGCTTTTCTCTCCGGATCAGATTCTTCCTGTGCAGCCTTTGCGAAGGAGCAGCTGTATCGTCTGATAAAGTTGATGATCGCCTCCATCACCATGTAAACGCTTTCATAAAACTCTTTCTTTGCCGGATCTGTCTCTGCGGACAGTCTTGTCCTGATCTCTTCAAAAATATCCCCCAGGCCACGGTTCAGAAACTTAGGCGGATTGATGTCATTGTGGTTTGATACTTCCCACGGAAGTTCTCCCACTAATTTTGCATCCTCTCCAAAATCCCAGTTAAAATAACGCTCCAGCTCACGGGAAATCTCAAGGCGGGAAATCCCCATCTGTTTGCCGATGCCGTTGGTCAATTTCTCAATGATCTTCTGCAGCTGCTGATACGCAATATTTCCATGATAATGAATACGGCTGTATACTGTGATTCGTGCAGCTTCTTTGTCTTCCTCGGTACGGTTTTCCGCATATTTCCGGATGACATTCTCAGCCTCGGCAAGACGCTCCTCATAGGCCGGAACCTCTGCCTTCGGATACAGTCCTGCGATGGTTCCACCAATCAGTTCATATGGCTGAACTGGAACATCTACTTTGTTCAGCATGTTTACCGTTGCTTTTGCCCGGCGGATCTGCCGCGGCTCATCCTTTGTCTTGCGCAGGCTTTCTCCTGCCAGACGGAAAAACTCGCTGCGGTATACGCCGTGCTGATTGTTATACTCTACATATTCACGCAGTTCTTTTGCTCTTTTTTCCAGATATTCTCTTGTCATTTATACTACCTCCTGTTTTTCTTTTTTCTACTCAATCTCATTCAGCATTCTTCCGCCATAAGAACGGCAGATTTCCAGCCATTTCTTCTGTGTCTCTTTTTCCGGTGGTTCCGACACAATGTACTTCACACGCTCTTCCAGGCCGAAACGCTCGATCTTGCTGACTCCCATGCTGTGATACGGCATCAGTTCTGCCCCGATCAGATGCGGGAATTCCTGTGTCATCTCTGCGATCTTCTTAAAATGTGACTCCTCGTCGTTATATCCCGGGATGATCGGGCAGCGCAGAATGATTTTCTTTCCAAGGTCATGCAGTTTCTGAATGTTCTCATACACTTTTTTATGGGAACATCCGGTGTAAGCAATATGTTTTTCATCATCGCTCTCTTTCCAGTCGATGAGGAATACATCAATGTTTTCCCAGATGCCCTCCAGAAGCGAAAAATCATAGCATCCATTTGTTTCCATAGCCACCGAAATGCTCCGCCGTTTTGCCTTTGCTGCAAGTTCTGCCACAAATTGCGGATGCATCATGGGTTCTCCTCCGGAAATGGTCATTCCTCCGCCACTTTCTTCATAATAACTGCGGTCTTTCTCCACTTCTGCCAGAACTTCCTCAACACTCCAGTCTTTATCTGCACAGATGGATAACGCATTTCCCGCACACAAACGTGTACATTTTCCACAAAACGTGCATTTCTCTCTGTCTATGATATGTTTTCCATTTTCCATATAGTGGCAGCCATTCGGACAGACTTTAAAACAGTATCCACAGCCGACACATTTGGATGGGACAAATGCCATCTCTGACCGCTGACCATCCAGGCTCTCCGGATTGTGACACCACAGACAGTGCATCTGACATCCTTTCAAAAAAACGATTGTCCGGATGCCCGGCCCATCATCAAAGGAGAAATGCTGGATATCAAAAACTTTTCCTTTTGTCATGTTCTTCATTTCCCTTTCTCATTTTCTTGCCCTAATCTTATCAATTTCCACTTTCAGCGATAATCAGAGATAGTATAAAAACCCTCACCGTTTTTTTATACTTTAGGCTCCTTGTGATCACACAACCGTACATTTATAATAAGAACAGACAGGAGGATTTTTACTATGGACGACTTTTCCATCAGCTTTACGAATCTGGAGATTTTAAACAATCTTGTGTTGAATCTGTACGATAACAGACTTGAGGTTCACACAAGAATTTCCAGTTTTTTCCGCGACATGGCATTTTTTATTTACTTTGACCGTGCCTCCGTTATGATCTATTACAAAGATGACAACGGTTCTTACCGGAAGCAGACTTCTTTCACCATCAACTGGAATACTGATCTTCTGAAAAAATATGACGCCTATTATTGCAAACTGGATGACACCCTCGCACCTCTGGACCGCCCGGAGCCGACAGTTCTGCGCTCCAGTTCCTATTTTAATCCGGAGCTGCGCACCCAGACCGAATACTGGAAAGGATATATGGAACCGAACAACGCAGACTATGAGATCATGGCAAATCTGCCATTTCATGAAACAACGAAGTACCGTGCCTGTGTATCCTTTACCAGAGGAAAAGAGGCCGGAGATTTCAGTGATTACCATATGCGTATCCTGCGCCTTACCCAGCCACATCTGGCCCGTCTGGCTGAGACTTATGTACAGTCACTGACTGCCAGCCAGGACTTTTTTGATTTTGGTGACTATAACTGTATCGGTTACTGTATCCTGAACGACAGCTGTCAGGTAGTACGAAAAAACGGCATGTTCGAAAAACTGAATACAGACAACCATCTGCTTGCCAAGATCGTCAGTCTCTGCATGGAGTCTTACAGCACACGGAACAGTTCGGATCAGATCCGCTACGAATACAAGTTTGAAGACAGTCCTCTGTTTCTGGAACTGACCCGTTCCCCCGCCAATCTGGACGGCACCAAATATCAGTTCTGCTGTCTGATCTACGATCTATCCCATGTATTTGACGTCACGATCCAGCAGGCAAAACAGAAATATCAGCTCTCCAACCGGGAATATGATATCTTGCTCCAGTTGCTGAACGGCCAGAAACAGGAAGATATCGCCGCTTCCCTTTATCTGAGCGTTCCTACCATCAAAAAATACGTGGCCGCACTCTATGACAAACTGGGCATCACAAATCAGAAGCAGCTTTATTCCCGGTTAAACCTTTTATAAAGACATTCCTATACTTCGGTATACAGATTCAAAGACTCAGGGTGCTATGTATCTCTTCCATTTTCCACTATACTCTGTAACATAAGCAGTTGGTTCCGGAGTCAATTACACAATGCCGGAACCACACAAAAAAGAAAGGGGAATATATCATCATGGATATGTATTGTTTCAAAGGTTGTGATTACAAAACCGAAATTGAAGAGACAGAAGGCGGAAGACAGAAAAATGTCACAATGCTGACAGGCGAGCACGAAAGCCCGTTTGATGCAGGAATTGCTGAATACTCAGGGGAAGAGGAACCGGCAATTTTCGATCACACAGAGTACGGTGATGTTGTCTACATCCTTGAGGGTGAAATGTGCTTTGAATCCAACATCGCTCACCAGACCTTCCATGGCCATGCCGGAGATATGGTATACATGGTAAAAAAAGAAGGCCTTAAAATGAAAGTATGGTCACCGAATTACGGCAAGATTTTCTGGGCATCCTACCCACATTGCTATTAAAAACCGGTACCTTCCTTTCCACTCCATAAATAAACTACTAATAATATCCTAACTACCAAAACCGGTACATTAAGACTTCCTATCCGTTCTTAATGTACCGGTTTTCCTGGCATATAGTAATCACATTATGCCTTTTTGTCATTACTGATACGATAACCGCCAATACTGAACCGGCATCCACTTCTCTGCAATACTGCTTCTATCCTGGCCAGCTGTTCTTTCGTATGTGGTTTCAGTTCTGTCAGTTCATACGTCCGGCCAATATTCTCATATTTATTCATGCCATAATTATGATACGGCAATACATTCAGTTCTGTGTTTCCGGAAAGTCGGTCCACAAATACCGCTGTATCCAGGAGGTTTTTCTCCCCGTCGTTTATCCCCGGAATCAGTGGCAGTCTCACCACCATTCGTTTTCCCGATGAATGACACAGCTGTGCACTTTTTTGGATATTTTCCAGAATCACGTCATTTCCCACACCAGTGTACAAACGATGTTTCTTTTCATCCATCATTTTACAATCCATGAACACGGTATCCGCATAAGAAATAATTTCCGCCAGATCCTCCCAATTTCCACATCCGCTTGTCTCAATAGCCGTATTTATATACGAATCCCAGCATTTTTTCAACAAAGCTTTTGCAAATTCCGGCTGCATCAGCAGCTCCCCTCCGGACAACGTCATTCCGCCATCTCCCCTGCGGTAAAACATCCGGTCTTTCTCTACTTCACGGAACACCTCATCCACGGTCATCCATCTGCCGATCTGCATCCGTGCCCTGGCCGGGCAGACTTCCACACACTGAAAACAGGACGTACATTTCTTTTTGTCAAGCTGAATGCTTCCATCTGACTCCGAACGATATACCGCCCCGGCCGGACAGACTTCCATGCATTTCCCGCACTGTGTACATTTGACAAACGCCACGCCAAGCTCCGGCTGCGGATCCAGTCCATAGGCATTGCTGCACCAGATACAGCGCAGACAACACCCCTTCAGAAATACGTTTGTTCGGATTCCCGGTCCGTCCTCGATCATATAATGACTGATATCAAATACTCTTCCCTTTATTTCCTGCATAAAACACTCCTCCTGCCGTATCTTCTTTTTCCGTATTTTCTATCGTTTCCCGACATGTTCTTTTGTCTGCATCATAGCACATTTTTGTCGTACAACAAGGGCTTTCTCCGGTCTTTATACCAAAGGATATCAAGATAGATACAAAGGTAAATAGGCTTATCTGTTCAGATTTCATATGATAGAGATAACAAAAACGAACATCAGAACAGGAGGATCAATCATATGACAAATGAATCCATTCACAACGCGTCCGATTCGGAGATCAAAGAAGCCGGCAGTCGCCTTGGTATGGAACTTCGTGATGGAAAAAGTGCTGAGGTTGGATGTACTGACCGTATCAAAAAACTCAGCGTTATCCTGCACAAAAGCCGTCCAAACCTGGAACTGCACCGGACCCGTGTATTTACCGAGCATTTCAAAGCAACCGAATGTGAATCCCAGATTCGCCGCCGTTATTTTGCCATGGCAAAAGTATACGAGACCATGCCTATCTTTTTTGTGGAAGGCGAGCGTCTGATCGGATGGCAGGGAAGCCGCGTCCGCTGCAATAACTTCAGTATCGAATCCCATGCCCACTGGCTGGAAGCAGATTTTGATACCTTTGAAACAAGAGATTTTGATCCATGGCAGATCACCCCGGAAGACAAACAGGAATTGAAAGAGGTACATATTCCTTACTGGCGTGACAAAACACTTACCATGAAATGGATGCATCAGGTAACAAAAGCAAGAGTCATGCTGGAATCCGGCTATGTGGATGCCAGCAACTATATCTCCAACCCGGGATCTCATTTTATCCCGGATTATCCGCAGTTGCTTGCCATCGGTTACAAAGGATATTACAAAAAATGCAAAGATATCTTATCTGCAATGGATGAGTCTCTGCCGGAAAATGTCGGAAAACGTGATTTTTACGAGGGTATGATGGCTGTCTGCCTGGGAATCAAAGCTTACGGTGAACACCTGAAAGAGCGTGCCTTCGAAGAGGCTGAAAAATACGCAGATGATCCGGTGCGTCAGCAGGAATTAAAAGATGCCGGAATCCGTGCTGAAAAAATCTGCTGGGATACTCCGGATACCTTTGTGGAATCCCTGCATATGCTCTGGCTGAACACCATGCTTCTGAATATCGAAGGCTCCGGTCCGTGTATCAACCTTGGTCGTATCGATCAGTTCCTGTGGTCATATCTGGAGAAAGATCTGGAAGACGGTACCCTGACCATCGATCAGACACTGGAATATATGGAAGAGTTCAACATCAAATGCTGTAACATTCCATGGCTTCTCCCGGCAAATCTTGCAGAATATTTCGGCGGATATTACCGCTGGGCCGGCGGATACTGCGTTGGCGGATATGACGCAGACGGCAGAGACGCAGTCAACCTGCTCTCCTACATCTGTCTGAGAGCGTCCAGAGAGACACGCACGACTGCTCCGAGTGTCCATGTACATATCGGCAGCAAAACACCGGATTCTTTCCTGCGGGAATGTGTAAAACTCGCTGCTGAAGGTCTGGGACATCCGTCCTTCTTTGATATCGAGAGCATTTATAAAATGATCCCGTACAGTGCCGCAGGCCCTGACGGAATAAACAATTTCTCACTGAAGACCATCCGGGAACGCGCCTGCACCGTAGGCTGTGTGGAGCCGAAGCTGCAGGGATACTGCTATGGGCATACAAACGCCAATATCACAAACCTCGGAAATACTGTCAGCGTCACACTGAACAACGGTGTACTTCCAAAAGGATGCCCGGGATATGGCGCAGGCACACAGATCGGTTATCCGACCGGTGATCCGAGAACCTTTAAAACATTCGAAAAATTTTATGACGCTGTCATGAGACAGTTCAAATATCAGATTGATGAATGCCATGCACACCTGCTGGTTGCAGAAAAAATCACTGCTGAGGAGCATCAGATGCCATTATTTACCATGATGGCCACAGGTGCCATTGAGAAAGGTGTTGACATTGCAAACGGCGGTGCCATCTTAAACTCCGGTCCTCACTATATGCTGTGTGGTGTGGCAGATCTGGGTGATTCCCTGGCAGCGGTAAAAAAACTTGTATATGATGACAAGACCGTTACCATGGATGAGCTGCTGAAAGCACTGGATGCAGATTTTGTTGGATACGAGCATATCCGTCAGCTCTGCCTGGATGCTCCGAAATACGGAAACGACGATGATTATGTAGATAATCTTACCTCCCGTATTCTCCAGGATATGGCAGAATATTGTACAACAAAATGCTGCTGGCGTGCAGGCAACCATTCCGATGCCGGTATTCAACCGACACAGACAAACGTTGCCATGGGACAGAAATGCTGGGCACTTCCAAGTGGACGAAAAGCCCTGACCCCGCTGGCCGATACTTTATCCGCTGAGCAGCATATGGATACCCACGGTCCGCTGGCCGCACTGCGTTCTTACGGAAAGATCAACCATACTGCCTGCACAAACGGAACCATTCTGAATATGTGGATCAGTAAAACCGATCTGATCGCAGATTAATAAAGGAGGTAACCCTGATGAAACATTTTGATGTAAAGACAACACCCATCGAAGAGCTTTTCCCTGATCCGGATGAAAAGCGTTATAAAAGAGAAGGGATCCAACGTATGTGCAACCTTGTAAGAACTGCACTCTGCGATGAACATATCCATCACATCCAGTTCAACTGTCAGGACAAAAAGGTACTTCTGGATGCACAGAAACATCCGGAGAAATATCCGACACTGATGGTACGCGTGGCCGGATACAGTGTATATTTCACAGATCTGAGCACAACGGTACAGAACGATGTCATCGCAAGAACAGAGCATACGTTATCATAGAAGTATAGACATACCTCATACCTGCTCCATAAAGCAATTTTCCTAAAAAGCTAAAATAAATCCCCCCAAAAAGCCCTGCCGGAAATCCAGCAGGGCTTTTTATTTTTTCTCTTCATTTTCAGTTGTTACATACGATCTGTTTTATCAGATCTTCTTTAATGATGCAATGCTCAGTGCAATTTTATGTTTGCAGTCTTCGCATACATCCACTTTTTCATCTCCCTGCTTCTGATTCTCTTTCATGATCGGGAAAATATAAGTCGTCTTTACCTCAATGGCTTTTCCACATAATTCACAGCGATACATAACATTCTCCTTTCTTTTTTCTATTATGCGATCCAGCGTGATCTGCCTTCTGCTGTAACAAGGATCTCATACTCGATGAAACTTTCCTGTGCTTCCAGTTTATCTTCCGTTACAAAAAGTTTTGCATCATCACACCCGGATTCCTGCGCCTTCTTTGAAACATACTTCTTCAATTCTTCTTTTGCAAATTTTTTAGATTCCTCAAACTTGACAAATTCATATCTGCCATTTGGCAGGAATAACATATAATTATCTTTGACGGAGTTGTAGCGTATCAGCCCTTTTGCTGACTCTGAAATAGACGCTACCGCCGCGCCAATGGCATTTGCCACTTCCCGGTGTTCCGGCAGACACAGATCCTGATGCAGCCGCTCTGCCATTCCCGGAAGCCATGCATGACTCGGTGCACCTACACCGATCACCGGATTTTCCGGGCAATTGTCGCTGTTCTTACAGCACCATGCCAGTTTATTTTCGATCACACTTCTGCAATAGGCAACGAAATCCGTTTTTGTTCTGCCGGAAAGTATTGCCAGTTCCTCACACATGAATGCAGACGCATCCCTGTTCCACAGATTCAGTTTTCCTTCTACATGTAGTAAATCCGTCGGAGTAAATGCGATCCGCATCAATACTCCTTTTTCTTCCAGTTTCTGAAGATCCAGCATAGTAAAACGATCGCCGATCATGCCCCGGATGCTGTACAATGTATGTGGACCTTCCTGCAGATAATCCATGATCTGTTTCTGTACCGTATTCAGATCTGTTGCATTTTCCTGCAGATAAACCAGAAAACCGTCCAACAGCATTTTCTGTTCCCGCTGACGCCGCACTTCCGGAAGAACTGCCCGCATCTCCGCAAACAGCTGTGGATAGTTATCCACTGCCCTGCAGACCGGGTACACCTTATTCGGTCCAACCACCAGGCGGTTTTCACGGTCCAGATAGATTCGACTGTCACCACCCATACCATAAGTGTAGATCTCAGCAGCATTGATATGCAGATGATAACCACCCACACTGGCTCCACGTTCATCCATCTTTACTTTCCCGTCTTTTACCAGTGCAATATCCGTAGTGGTTCCGCCCATATCCAGCACCAGACCATCCCTGTGTTCAGCCAGATAAATAGCACCGGAAATACTTGCCGCCGGACCAGATAATACCGTCTCGATTGGCCGCTCCAGAGCCACCTTCTCAGATACCAGGCTTCCGCCTCCGGTCACGATCATCAGTGGCAGATGCAATTCATAACTTTCCAGTACCTGTTTTACCGCAACGATCAGCTCATATATAACGGACAACAGTCTGGCATTCAGGGCTGTGGTGACCGTACGGTCATAATATCCCAGTCTGGATGACATCTCGTGGGCACACACCACCGGAAGTCCTGTGGATTCCATAATCAGTTTTTTTGCCTGCAGTTCATGTTCGTTATTTCTGACACTGGCAAAACCAGAAATCGCAATGGCACCAACTTTATCTTTTACCATATCTGCTTCCTGTAATACAGCAGTTCTATCCAGCGGCTCTACCTGTCTGCCCCGGATGTCATATTTTCCGGCAATATCTTTCAGGTATTCCGCAGGCAGTTCACCCTTTGGTCTCTCCCCCAGCAGAAGCAGTGCTATTTTGTTCCCGCGGCCTTCCACAATGGCATTGGTCGCCAGCGTCGTTGACAGATTCACCTGACTCAGTTCTGAAAAGAATTCCTGATCCAGCGTTCCGAGACAATTTTCGATTCCAACTGCCAGATTTTCCCTGGTGGTCAGTGCTTTTCCCTTGGACAGGATCTTTCCTGTCTCAACCTCATAGATCACACCGTCAGTATAAGTGCCTCCGGTATCAATTCCCAATATATAGGACATATATTTCTCCTCCCTGTATACACAATAAGGCCGCTGAAGCAGCGGCCCTGTCGTATAAAAATATTCTTATAAAAGACTGTCCCGCATCTGTCGTACGGTCAGCAGAATATCATTCTGTGCATGAATACCAAGTTTCTGCAGATCTCCATCTACTTCCTGTGGTTCTGAAAATCCCTCGATCAGAGAATTCAGTTTTCCTCCCATAAAGAACCAGTATTCTTTATTTCGTTTCTTGCAGATATCCAGGAACTGCTTGCCATATGGCAATGCCTGTCCGTTATGTACACTGACACCGACGTATTTTGCATCGGACTCTTCTGCCAGATCGATGAGATCGACGGCATCCATATCGACACCTGCATCGATAACATCCGCACCTGCCGCACGCAGTACGGACTCCACCAGACGCAGACCATAGGTATGGGTATCTCCGGATCCCATAACAACTTTTGTACCATTCAGGCAGTTATCCAGATGCTGCGCCTTCAGATCTTTGATGATATCCTCTGTCATCTCTGTGGTCTGTTTTCCAAGTACCGTCGGGTAGAATGGCTGAACGACACCATCGACAACACGCGGATGGAAATACTCTTCAAACTTAACCGGATTGAAGTTTTTCAATGTCAGGATCATCTCTAATGGATCCTTGATATCAACGCCTGCTTCCACAAAGGCATCCATCGCATTCTGGAACATGATCGTACCTTGTTCCACAAGGACGTCCCTCATCTCTTCCAGATGGGAGAAATCCATGAACGGAAGCCATTCCTCTGCTTTTTCCTCGACACGCTTACCACAGGCAACGATGTTCAAAAGTTCATCGATGGTAGGAACGCGGACATGCTCGGTAATGGATACCGGGTTGATGCCGCAGCCGAGATGATATTTTTTCTCCACCAGGATTTCAAATAAGAACTCCTGTGCACTGAAACCGTAGTTACCATCCAGGTCATGATCCCACTGCATATTTGTGGAACTGTTGATATAGGACAATCCAAGGAAATCATCATTGTTGAACAGCTTGTCCAGTGCCATGGCAATCGCCATACGGGTGTCATTGTCACTGAGCAGTCCACCATAACTGATGGTATAATGACAGCCACACACCGTATCTGCGATATAAGACTCCAGCAATGCATAGGCAATATATCCGACACAGTCCACGAAATATCCCGGCATACCGTCATCCAGATAAGTCTCAAATCCGAAATCCTCGTCACGTTTGGAAGCCAGCATACCCATGGAACGCACCATATCACAGTAACGTTTCATATCATCGTTCCAACCCGGTACACCCCAGGTAAACTGGGAAAACTCACCCATTCGCGGAACACCGAGCTCCAGCAGATATTTCGTTGTCTCCAAGGCACTTGGAACAACGATGTGGTGATCACCAAATACTACCTCAAACGGAGCGGCCTCGATCTGGCGCTGATACTCTTCAAAGCCTTTCATGGTGTAACTGGTGGAGGCTGGAACCTGATCCCACATTTCAGAAGGAAGCGCCACCAGACAGCTGGCGATATTCTGACAGATCGTGATATCCAGACCGGTACGCTGTGTCCAGTCGTAAGCTTTCTTCATCGCATCTACCTGTTCATCCAGTGTGGCAAGGCCGAGCAGGATCTGCCAGATAATCTTACCGTTTTTACGGCATTCCTTTTTGAAATCCATATGGGTATTGTATTTTCCATTGCTCTCCCGGATAAAACGGCTGCGTCCGGTCTTGATCTTTTTACCCATCTCAATTCCTTCCTGAAGCAGCGCCATTCCATCCGGATGCTCGGATACCCGAATACTTTTTATATAATCTATTACTTCCTGTTTCATAAAACCCCTCCAGTTTTATTTGTGCTCTTTGCAAAATGCTTTCTTGATGATGTAAGTCTTTAACTCTGAGAACTCTTCCAGGGAAGCACTGATACCCTCACGGCCGATACCACTCTGCTTAAATCCACCGAATGCCTGATCATAATGACGGTACTGGCTGTCACCATTTACGACACAGCCGCCGGCTTTGATCTGTCCTGCGACACGGAGTGCGCGTGTCATATCTGTGGACATGATACCGGAAGATAATCCGTAGGAAGACTGGTTTGCGATGGCGATCGCTTCTTCCTCTGTCTCAAATTTGATCAGCGGGAAACACAGTCCGAATACTTCCATGTCTTTTGCGATATCCATCTCAGCAGTTACATCAGTGAGAACGGCAGGCTCTACAAATGCACCGGTTCTCTTACCGCCATAGATCAGTGTTGCGCCCTGCTCTACCGTATGCTGAACCTGTTCTTCAACCTCGATCGCAGCTTTCTCGGAGATCAGTGTAGTAAGCAGGATATCCGGATCTGCCGGGCTGCCCTGTTTTAATTTGCTCAGGTCTGCTACCAGACGCTCTGCCAGGCGGTCATAGATGCCGCTCTGTACGATGAATCGTTTGGATGCGCAGCAGATCTGTCCGTTGTTTAATACACGTCCTTCATAGATCTGTGGAATCACTTCATCGAGATCCGCATCGTCAAAGATGATCATCGCGTCATTTCCACCAAGTTCTAAAAATACTTTCTTTAATGTACTGGATCCGTCACGCATGATTGCTTTTCCGGCTCCTGTGCTTCCTGTCAAGCTGACAGCTGCCACCTGAATGTTTGCTGTGATCTTCTCTGTGCAGACATCACGATCGCATACAAATGCCTGGAAGACACCTTCCGGAATTCCTGCTTCGATCGCATACTGCTCCATGCTTAATACCGCCAATGGATTCTGTGTCGGAGCTTTTACCAATACGGAATTTCCCATGGCAAGTGCCGGAGCAGCTTTCTGGAATGTCAACTCAATCGGGAAGTTAAATGGAATGATGCAAGCAATTACGCCAAGCGGCTCACGTTTTGTAAATACCAGATCATCTTCCATTCCCGGAGAGTTCTGTGCTAATACGTCTGTATATAAATGATTTCCTCTCTCTGCCGCCGCACATAAGAGGCTTGCTGCATCAAAGCTTTCACACTGCGCCTGTGCACACGGTTTTCCCATTTCTTTTCCAAGGATCTCTGTGGTCTTCGGCTCATTGGCACGGATGATCTCTGCAAATTTTCTCATTTTCTCTGCACGCTCATACATCGGTGTTGCTTCCCAGATTTTCTGAGCCTCCACAGATTTGTCTACCTTTGCTTGCACTTCCTCTGCGCTCAGCATCGGAACCTCCTTGATCAAGCTGTTGTCTGCCGGATTTAATACTTTTAAAGTTTCCATGTAAATGTCCTCCTGTTCTTTCCTTCCTCTTAGTTTGTTTGTGATTTGTCTGATGGTCTCACTATACCCTGTCAGGCAGTTTCCATCTACATACCTGGGTTTCTAAAAAAGTATCCAAACGGATACTTTATAAATGCTCTTTAGTATTTATGCACAAAAGTATATTTTTCATTTTATTAAACATGCTTTATTAAGCATATTTCTTTTTGTAAATATTGCATATTGAAATCAAATTCCAAATATTTTATACTTACACAAGATAGTTTATTAAGTATGTTTATTAACAGATGTGGGAGGTACATTATTATGGCACAGACACAGGCAGAAATAAGTATTGAAAAAATGGAACTGATCAACAAAACAATCATTGACCTTTATGATACGGAAGTTCCGATCCGGGATCGGATCAACCGTTTTTTCCTTTATGAATATCGTATATTTTGACCGGGCTTCCATCCTGTTTTTTTACCAGAAACCGGACGGAACCTATGCGAAAAAATCATCGATCTCCGTAAACTGGAATGAGAAATATGTGGAAAGATATACCGATTACTACTGTCATCTGGATGACACACTTCCGGTACTGGATCAGCCGTATCCGATCATTTTCCGTTCCAGTTCCTTTTTCAATCAGGAACTCAGAAGCCAGACCGAATACTGGCAGCATTATATACTTCCAAACAACTCCATCTATGAAGTTGCAGGCAATCTCCAGATCAAATCCCAGGATAACACCCGGGCAAGTTATGCATTTTACCGCGGAGATAAAAATTTTGATTTCACAGATCAGGAACTATGTATCATCAAAATGTTCCAGCCGCATCTGTCCAGTGTGTTCCAGAAAGACACATCCCTGACCAGAAAAATCGCATCCAGCACAGCTTTGGATACCTTTGAGCAATACCACAGCATTGGCCTGTGCATTCTGAACGATGCCTTTCAGCCGATCCATAAGTCCGGCATCTTTGAAGAAATGAACAAGCGGTCGGAAAATTCCATTATGCAGCATATTCTTCATTTATGTATCAATCTGAGCCAGAAGAAAAACGCGGATCTCAAATCCCCGCTGGAATACAAGCCGGAAAACGAACCGGTATTTCTCGAGGTGACCGCCATTGAGCCATCTTCCGAGTCAGAGGGCAAACGCTACTGCTGCATCGCATACGATCTCTCACATTTTCTGACCCGGACGCTGGAGCAGGCCCGCACTACCTATTCCCTGACCAACCGGGAATTCGATATCCTGCAGCGTGTCATCCGGGGACAGAAGAATGAATCCATCGCCAAAGAACTCTATCTGAGCGTTCCAAGCATCAAGAAAAATCTGGCTTCTATTTACAGCAAGCTGGAGATCACGAACCAGAAGCAGATTCTGAACAAACTCTGTATCCTGTAATAAAATTAAATTTGACATTATCCGGAGATCAGATATAATTAGTAAATATTCTATATAAAGCATTTTTATTAACTAGGGGTAATTATGAATACACATTCTATCAAAGAAAAGCATCTCGATGATGTCAGACAGGCTCTGCTGGAACTGGGCGAAGCCACAAAACCGCAGCTTGCAGCTCACACAGATCTGAGCGTGGTAACGATCAATTCACTGATCCGGACCTTATCTGACGCAAATGAAATCATCCAACATGAAAACACGGTGACGAACGGTGGTCGACCAGCTGCCGTTTATTCACTGAACACAAACTTTAAACTGGCATTGATCTTTGGCACAAGGGAAAAACAGGGGGCAGATTATATCACCGCTTCCGTGATCAACCTACGTGGCGAGCTGGTGGAACCTCATCAACAATTCACGGAACTGAATATCTCCAACCTGGATGCTTCCATCAGTTATTATATCCGGAAGTACCCGGCCATCCAGGTGATCGCTTTTGCTCTCCCTGCCAAAGAACACAACGGGGAGATCATCTTCAGCGATTATCCGCAGCTGGATCATTTTTCGCTGCGCTCTTATCTGTCAGAAAAATACCATATCCCATGTATTATTGAAAATGATACACGGGTGGCAGTTCTTGGCTACTATGCGAGACACCAGTCTACCTCCATGCAGATCATTGCCGGAATCTATTTTCCAAGAAAATATTCCGCAGGTATCGGCATTATGATCAACGGTACCATGCTCAGCGGTACGAACGGACTGGCCTCCGAAATCGAATTTCTCCCGGCCTACCGTGACATCCAGTGGATCAACCGCTCCCTGCAGCAGACCATTGACCTGATCCAGACCATCTGCGTCATGTACAATCCGGATACGATTCTTCTGTATGACGAATTTCTGACACCGGAAATGTTTGCACAGATCAGAGAATCGTTTGAACATGATGATTATCATTATTTTCAGCCGGAGCTGGTTCTGCTTCCTCAGATTGAAGAAGACTATATGACCGGGCTGAAACAATTTGCACTCAGCCATCTGTAACATATTTCACATGCATCTCACAACAGTACCGGGATGCATGTGTTTTTTATTTGACCTGATTTTCTGAAGCATTGATCGTCATTTCCTGTCACGTAAAAAAAATACCTCCGAAGCATCCCACATGCCCCGGGGGTATTTTTTCATATGTCAGTTTTCTATTTGTTTATTTCTTTTTCTCTACGATACGGACTTTTTCCTGCAGTCTTGCCTTCGGTGATAATTTACCTTCCTGTAAATCAGAGATAATCTGATCATACTGTCTGTCCAGACCAAGATTGATAAAGCATAACACTGCCATAGCACCCCAGCAGATAACCGGTCCCCAGATATAGATACCGGAGATGGTAGCTACTGCTGCATCCGGCTGAACTGCCTGTAATCCATCATAACCGGATGCTGTCAGGATTGCACCGAAAATCGCAAGTGCGACACCAGAACCGATCTTCTGACCGATGGTATTCGCTGAGAACAGTAATCCTTCTGCACGGACACCGGTTCGCCAGTGACCATACTCAATAACATCGGCAACCATGGTGAACATCAGAGCGTAGAACGTTCCGGAACCAAGTCCACGAAGCAGTGCCGCAGCCGTTACCAGTGGAACACTTACCGGCGCAAAGATGATCAGTGCCTGAGCTACACATGCCAAAATAGATCCTGCAATAACAATCGTTGATTTTCCCCATTTACGGATCAGCCATGCACATGCAACTGCAGTCACACCCTGTCCGATAAACTCAGCCGCATTCAGGGCAGACATGATGTATTCGCTTCCCATGATATACTGACAGTAGTAAGTACGATACTGTCCATTCAGGGAATTGTATGCTGCAAAGAAAAAGCACATTGCAGTAACAAGAATCCAATACTTGTTCATAAGCATAGACTTTACTGCTACTCCGATTGGAACACGTTTTCCCTGTGACTCTGCATCCTCATGGACACGTTCTTTTGTACCAAGGAATGTCAGTAACATAAAGATCATACCTACAACAGCCATGATTGACATTGTCTTGATCCATGCTGCATGATCCCCACCAAAGAATTTTACCATCGGTAATGCTGCAGATACTGCTGCAAGACCGCCGACAGCACTGAATGTCATACGGAATACGTTGATCAGACCACGCTGCTCTTTATCTCTGGTCATCAGAGTGGATAACGTACCATACGGCAGGTTGATGGCAGTGTACACGATGGTAACAGCCAGGTTATAGGTGATGAATACATAGATTGCTTTCATCATCGTGGTGGCATGTTCCGGAACCATGTAACACAGAATCAGTGTCACACCAAACGGAATGATCATCCACAGGATCCATGCACGGGCTTTGCCCAGCTTTGAATGTGTACGGTCAACGATCAGACCGATCAGCACATCCGTAATACCATCAAAACAACTGGAGATTGCGATGATACTTCCCACCAGAGCTGCTGACAGACCAACAACGTTTGTGTAATAATACGTCGAGATCGACAGCACCAGATAATACACGATGGAACATCCAAAATCTCCAAATCCATAGGATATGTACTCCCATAAACCTATGTTCTCTTTCAGCGACACATTTTTTTTGCCAGTTGAGTCACCCATTTTCACTTCCTCCTTTGTTTTAAACCCTTCGTTTTTGGATGTTTGTATTGTATCAATGACTGTATTTTTTCACTATGACCCTATGGTTACCAATCGGTATCCTATGGTATACGTTCGTACATAAAAAAACAGAAAGATTATACCAAAGTATAACCTTCCCGTCAAAATCATATTTTTTCTGATCAAATATGTTCTTTCATCCCGCAGCTCTCTCTTCAGCTCTGATAAGCCGCTGAAATTTCTACGAACTGACTTATATTTTCCGCAACGGTCTTTCCCATATCTCCGGAACAGTGCAGATCATGTGTACATCCCTTTTTCACTTCAAACAGAATAAACTCCGCGCCTAAATGTGTCAGTACATAATCCTGTGTTTCCCGGTCAAAAAAGTCATCCTCACTTCCCCAGATCACCTGAACCGGACACACAATTTCTTTCAATCTGGAACGATTGTCAAATCGTATCAATCCCTCATACATATTTCTCCAGGCATGCACCGGCATCTGGCGGGCCGTATCATACACCGCTTCCTGAAAAGCCGGATCAAAATTGGTATAAGTCAGATCCCAGCGCATATATTCTTCTGACATGTTCTGCATATCCCGCAACCCCGGAAGTTCCTCATCTCCATCCAGAAGTCTGACTGTTTTCGGATTATTCAGAGCAGAAGCTGATGTACTCAGCAATGATAATGTATACACACATTCCGGATGTGACAGATACAAGCACTGAGCAATCATACTTCCCATAGAATGTCCCACAATATATGCTTTCTCAATCCCAAGTTGAACCATCCAGCTGTAAATATCCTCTGTCAGTACCTCTATCGTATAAATCCCTTCCGGCTTGTCCGTCCTGCCATGGCCGCGCAGTTCCGGTATATACACATGATATCCACAATTTGCCAGATATGCTCCAACCTGTGAAAATCCTATATAGCTGTCAATAGCTCCATGAATCAGTACAATCTTCTTCCCGTCAGTATCTCCGAGTTCTACGTAACTCATGCGAATACCTGTGCACAATTCTGCATACTTATAATCCGGATAATAATTTATTTCTATTTTGTTCATCACTGTTTCTTATTTCCCTTCTGCATGTTGAATCTGATTTTGTAAATGTGCTTTCTCACATAATTTTCCGGCTCTCAGATCATTTATGATCCGATTATAGTTCTTATCAAGTTTTCTGAAGATCAGGCACAGGACAACCAGCATTCCCCACCATAATACCGGGCTCCAGATATAAATTGCAGATATTGTTGTCTCTGCAGTTGCCGTCTGTACACTCTGCATACCATTAAACCCTGCTGCCGTCAAAATTGCACCACACACTGCTGCGGAAACACCGGATCCTAATTTCTGTCCAATTGTAACGGAACTGAACAGCAGACCTTCGGCACGGATACCGGTCCGCCAATGTCCGTACTCAATAACATCTGCAAGCATTGTATACAAAAGCGCATAAAACGTTCCCGTGCCAAGGCCGCGAATAAATGCAGCCGCCGTTACCATCGGTGCGCTGACAGGCGCGATCACGATAAGCAGCTGAGCCACACAGGCCAAAACAGAACCGGCGATAACGATTGCAGATTTACTCCATTTCCGTATCAACCAAGCACACAAAACAGCCGTGATACCCTGTCCGATAAACTCTGCGGCATTTAATGCTGACATGATCAGTTCGTTTCCCATAATGTACTGACAATAATACGTTCTGTACTGTCCATTCAATGTGTTATATGCAGCAAAAGCAAAGATCATAATACACATCATAAACCAGTATTTATTCATCAACATTGATTTTAATGATACTTTGAGTGGAACTTTTCCACCTTTGGATTCCGCATCCTCATGTACACGTTCTTTTGTGCCGATAAACGTCAAAAACATAAAGATCATTCCGGCAATAGCCATGATCGTCATTGTTTTCACCCATGCCGCATGGTCATTTCCAAACGCTTTAACCATCGGTAATGCCGCTGAAACAGCTGCCAGTCCGCCAATTGCGCTGAATGTCATTCTGAAAATATTAATAATACCACGCTGTTCCTGATCTCTTGTCATCAAGGTACTTAGAGTACCGTATGGCAGATTGATCGCCGTATACACAATTGTAACAGCAATATTATACGTAATAAAAACATAAATTGCTTTTATCATCGTTGTTGCATTCTCCGGAACCATATAACAAGCTATCAGGCTTGCTCCGAACGGTATGATCATCCACAATACCCACGCCCTTGCCTTTCCAAATCTCGAATGCGTACGATCCACGATAAAGCCGATCAGGACATCTGTCACTGCATCGAAGCAGCTGGATATCATAACGATACTTCCTACCAGTGCTGCTGAAAGTCCGACAAAATTCGTATAATAATATACGGAAATTGAAAGGACAAGATAGTACACGATGGAACATCCAAAATCCCCAAAACCATAGCATATGTACTCCCACAGACCTATGTTTTCCTTCAATGAACCATTCGCATTTCCATTTGAGTCAACCATTTTTTACTTCCTCCTTCACTTTTAAAATAATACCTTCGGGTGATTCGTAGTATAGCAATGCGATATTTTCCGGGCAACAGCCCTGTGGTTACTTATTAGTATCCATCCAGATACATCTGCAAACTATTTACAGATTATTTTAAATGCATTTTTATGAACAATTGTTATATCATTATGGTTGATTCCTGTATAAAAATCTGTGGAAAGCGGATATTTTTATATTATAAATAGCAAAAAACAGACAGAAAACAGTTCGATTATTATGAGTCCGAATCCTGCTTTTATGCCGGGAGAATTAAGCCAGAATTCTCTCTGCCGTTTTCACTCATTTCACAGGTCACCTTCGTTTTTATCCTGATTTTAACATTTTAACGGCACACACTCCGGGAAAATAGATTTGTTGCACTGTATTGTTTATAAGGTTTTTACATACAGGCATTGGCAGGATTCACATTGCACTCTGTATTGGCTGTTTCCGTTTTATCCAATTGCAACACTATTTTCCCTTATGTTCTGCTTCGGTATTTCCCCGGTGTCGTACCGTAATATCTGTGAAACAGCTCGCAGAAATAACTGCTGTTTGAGAAACCACAGGCATATGCGACCTCCGTCACAGACATTGCCGTATTTTGGAGGAAAAAAACAGCCTTTTCCAGACGGTAACGGTTCAGGTATGTCACCGGAGATATGTCCAGATATTTCTGAAAGATGGAAATACACTTTGTCTTACAGCAATTTCCGACGGTTGCAATGTCTTTGAGCATAATTTTATTTGCATAATTTTTCTGCACATATCCGATCATCGCCGTCAGCGTCAGAATATCTTCCGAATTTTCATTATCCGCTGATATATCATCCATATTTTCGGCAAGCAGCCGGAATACATGAATCGTTTTTTCCATGATGGGAAATGGATGGATGGCCTCTGTATTCCTCTCATACAGCTGTTCCAGATCCTGAAGGATCGCATTCTGCCATGGAATCGTTGGATTCAGTTTCTGATAGGGGAAGCGCCGGTTCCGGATCAGCGGATTTATACACGTTTCTGTAAAATACGCATTTGCGGAGATCAGCAACGGGGATAACAGGATACAGAGAAAACAGCATTCAATATGCGTATCAGAAAAGCCATAGTGAAAGCAGCGGCTGTTCACAAAAAGTCCTTCTCCTGCCTGCAAGAAGATCTTCTGTCCGCTCACATCATAGGACATCTCTCCCTCCAAAATCAGAATAAATTCCAGATCATCATGCCAGTGACTGACTGCCCGGTAATCCGGATAACCTGAGAGCTGCTCTTTTTTTATATGCGCCGGGAATTCCGGATTGTTATAAATGACATTTTCGGAGGCATCCGAATTTAGGAACATCTGCGATACTTTCATTATCTTCTCCCTACTTTTATGAAATATTGTTATATTATTATGATCGATTCTGGTATAAAAATCAACAAAAAACGTTTATCTTTGCATTATACACAGAAAGGAAACAAATACAGATGAACAGTCAATTCAAAACCAGGATCCTGAAACTTGCTCTGCCGATCATGGCACAGCAGTTTATGCTTGCACTTGTCAGTGCATGCGATGCCTTTATGCTGGGAGGATTAAATCAGAATTCTCTGTCTGCCGTTTCACTTGCCTCACAGATCACCTTCGTTTTCAATCTGGTTTTGGCGGCACTCACCATCGGAGAAAATATGTTTGTCGCACAGTATTATGGCAAAAAAGATTTTTGCGAATTACAAAAATCAGCAGGGCTTGTATTGAAATACGTGTTGGCTGTTTCTGTTTTGTTCCTAATTGCAACACTGTTTTTCCCAAAAGCACTGATGCGGCTGTTTACAAATGACAGCACACTGATCAACTATGGGGTACGATATCTGAAACTGATCGGATTATCCTATGTATTTTCCGGTATTCTGCAAGTCTGGCAGGGAATACTGAAAAATTGCGGCTATGCCGGAAAATGTACCCTGATCAGTCTGATCGTCGTCTGTGCAAATATCGCACTGAATGCCATTTTCATTTACGGGTACTTTGGCGTTCCAAGGATGGAGATCGCAGGTGCAGCACTGGCCACCGTCGCTGCCAACGGAATCGGTCTGGTCATTACGATATGCATTCTGCACACGAAAAAAGATTTCTGGATCGGCATTGCGGCAGTAAAGACACTGGATACAGCGCTCATAAAGAAATTCTGGAAACATGTGTATCCGGTACTTTTTAACGAAATCACCTGGGGCTGTGGATTCACCATGTATTCTGTCATACTGGGGCATCTCGGCTCAGATGCCGTAGCTGCAAATTCCATTGCGAACATAACCAAAAATCTGCTAATCTGCGGCTGTACCGGTTTTGGATACGGTGGAAGTATTATTATCGGGAATCTGCTCGGAGAAGGAAATTTATCAGAAGCTAAAAAGTGTGGAAATGTTTTATGCAAAATAGCGGTACTCTCAGGCGGTCTCACCAGTGTTCTGCTTCTTCTGCTTACTCCCGCAATCCTGCATGTTACAAATCTGACTGACACAGCCACCGGATACTTGAAGTGTATGCTTTTTATGAGCACCTACTATGTGATTGGAAAATCAATAAACTGCATGACCATCGGAGGTGTCTTTCCGGCAGGTGGCGATACAAAATTTGGTTTAAAATGTGATACCATTACCATGTGGTGCTTTGCTGTTCCACTGGGCTGTATCGCAGCATTCGTATTAAAACTGCCGGTACTCATGGTATATTTCATCGTAAACCTCGATGAGCTGGTAAAACTTCCGGCGGTATTTAAGCATTTCAGACAATATCAATGGGTAAAAAATCTAACCGAAAAGGAGACTTAACATAATGGATATGAAAAAAAGAAGAGATATGCAGCTTGCCTATATCGCAGATGAGGACGTTCTGAAAGAAGAAAAGGAATGCAGACGAACCCTGCAGAAACTGAATGCCACAGACTGGGGAGATTTTGATACCATCGATGAAATCGTAAAAGGTCTTTTCGGAGAATCAGAGGGGGCGCATATCACACCTCCGTTTTACTGTAATTACGGTTCACATATCAAAACCGGTAAAAATTTCTTTGCCAATTACAACTGTACGATTTTAGACGTGGCAAACGTTACATTTGGTGATAACTGCCTGCTGGCAGCCAATGTTTCCATTTATACGGCCGGACACCCGATCCACCCGGATACACGTAACTCTTCTTTTGAATATGGAAAAGAAGTAACCATCGGAGATAATGTGTGGATCGGCGGCAACAGCATCATCTGTCCCGGCATACATATCGGAAACAACGTGGTCATCGGCGCAGGAAGTGTCGTAACAAAGGATATTCCGGACTGGTCCATTGCCGCCGGAAATCCATGCCGCGTGATCCGTAAGATCACAGAGGCAGACAGAAGAAAACTGTTCCACAAGGAAGACATTGACGATGAGGCATGGGCTGTGATCTGTGCACAGACAGACAGCTGCACTGACAGGGAATAGGCCGTATCCATACACAGTTCCTTTGCTCTTTCACAGGAAATTTATCCTATTTTGCCATCAAAAAAACCGGTGTTATGTCTGAGATAACATCGGTCTTTTTGTCCTGTTATTTTTAATGTAAGTAATTATCCTTTGATACGATTCTGAAGTGTTGCTTTCGGGCTTAATTTGCCTTCAAGAAGATCTTCCATGATAGAATCATACTGTTTATCCAGGTTACGGTTAATACATGCAAGAACTGCTAAGATTCCCCACCATAAAACCGGTGCCCAGATATAAATATTGGAAATGGTATCCAGTGCAGCCTGTGGCTGGGTTGCCTGCAATCCGTCATATCCGGATGCTGTCAGGATCACACCAAAGATAACAGATGACAGACCTGCACCGATCTTCTGTCCAACAGTATTGGCACTGTATAACAGACCTTCCGCACGGATTCCCGTCCTCCAGTGTCCATACTCGATGACATCCGTGATCATTGTAAATACCAGTGCGCTCATGACGCCTACGCCAAGTCCTCTGATCAGTGCAGCTGCTGTAACCATCACGATACTTGTAGGATCAATCAGAATCAGAAACTGTCCCAAACAAGTAATGATCGCACCACACATAACGATAGTTGATTTGCCAAATTTTTTGATAAAGAATGCACAGCAGACAGCTGCGATGGCATGTGTGATAAACTCTGCCATATTAACGGTTGACATGATCAGCTCGTCTCCCATGATATACTGGCAGAAATAAGTTCTGTATTGGCTGTTGATCGTATTGTAGCATGCATAGAACAGACACATCAATGTAATGAGGATCCAGTACTTATTGGTCAGCATAGACTTTAACGCGATTCCGACCGGAACTTTCTTTCCCTTTGCCTCCGGTGCCTCATGTACACGTTCCTTTGTTCCAAAGAATGCCATTAAAAGACATGCCATACCTATAACAGCCATGATGCTCATTGTTTTTATCCAGGCTGCATGGTCATTACCAAAGAATTTAACCATCGGTAATGCTGCGGAAACCGCAATCATACCGCCGATTGCACTGAATGTCATACGGAAAACATTGATGATTGCACGCTGATCTCTATCTCGTGTCATCAGGGAACAAAGTGTTCCGTAGGGTAAGTTTGTTGCTGTATAAACAATGGTTACAGAAAGGTTGTATGTGATAAATACATATAGTGCCTGAATTGCTTTTGTAGCTCCCATTGGAACCATATAACAGAGAATCAGGCTGACACCAAACGGTATCGTCATCCACAAAAGCCATGCTCTTGCTTTTCCGAATCTTGATTTCGTTCTGTCAACGATAAATCCGATCAATACGTCTGTAAAACCATCCAGTGCACTTGAAATAGCGATGATGGTGCCGACAACTGCCGCTGACAGTCCGACAAAGTTCGTGTAATAATATGTTGATATTGACAATACTAAAAAGTATACAACAGAACATCCAAAGTCACCAAAACCGTAACTCACGTATTCTTTCAGTTTAATATCCTCTTTTAAGGAATTCGCCCCTGGCTTACTATTACCCATTTTTCACTCTCCTTATATAACATGTACTTCCAGAATCTTTTATTCAAAAAAATCCAGAAGTACATGTAGCCCTTCTCTTTTTACTTGATTGTCAGTAATGTCTGTGGATTCTTAACGATCATCTGCTCATATTCCGCATCTGTAATATCGTAGAATTTGCACCACTCACGGAATCTCTTCAGAATGTGTGTATAGCAGTATCCGCCGTAGCTTGTATATCTGTGACGCTGGGAAGCATCCATACTTAACATCAGCTGTTTATTGTATCCTCTGTCGATCAGTTTTCTTAATGCGATCGCACGGTCTCTGTCAGACGGATTAGCCCACTGTGCATACGGTGCTGTCTCCAGCGATAAGTTACCGCAAGAATCAAACAGGACATATGCGCCACGATCCATCAATTTTTCCAGATGGAGCAGTGACTCTTCAAAAGTATGAGCCTTGTTTGCAAGTGTTGCATCACGATGGCTCAATCCAACTCTTGTCAGATCCATTCCATGGTCTTCCAACCAGTCAAGGATTGCAAAATCGTTTCTGAAGGTATTGGAATTGATATGTACATTCATGGAAAGACCAGTTTCTTTGCAGGCAATTACGCCGGCTGCAAGAACCTTATGCTCATCTTCATTGAAGTCATTACCAACACCAAGCTCTCCAACCTGACCAGGTTTTACTCCGGATGTTCCGAAACCATTATGGATGGTGTCAATGTAAACCTGTGCCAACTGCTCTACTGTGAGTTCTTTTACTCTCGGTAAATGAACGTCTGACACATAATCTCCTACAGAGCAGACAATGTGAACACCGGAACGCTCGGATAATTCTTTTACATTACGGTAATGCTCGTCATTTGCACCACGATATTTTGTAATATCCTCAAGTGTCAGGTCACAGACTGTTCCGCCGCCTGCTGCTTTAAAACGTTTTAACTCTTTGATAAGGAATTCTTTATCCTGAATAATGCAGTTATCTTCGATGCAGTAGAAATCATTCAAAGCCATATACAGATTATCTAATGTAACCGGTTTTTTAAACTCTGCTGCTACTTCCGGATCACTGCTCTGTGTTGCGTAATAAGTTAAATAAGTTAATGTGTGCTCATGTGGCAAAGTATGTCCAAGTTCCTCCGGATTCACCGGTCCAAGTACTGTCATAACTTTTCCTGCATTTTCTCCCATAATTATTTTCCTCCTTTTGCCCGAAAAAGTGTTCCTTTTTCCGCTTATAAAAACTCTTTAACAAAACTTTTCCGACTTCCATGCGCATGTATCATTGTTTTCGCCCTGCTTCAGCATAAGGGCAGATTTCAGAATCCTTTTCTGATTCTTTTGTTTATTCTGTTTTCTTTTCCTGTGCACAATGTAATAATAAACAATTTCACTTGATTTTTATACAGAAATCTGACACAATAATATAACAAACGTTCGCAAAGGAGATGATAGTTATGGCAGTCTGTCCAGGCACCGTTTTAAATCCAGACACATCAGAATATTTTGAGTATAACCATCCGGAATTCCCCGCATTCATAAGAAAAGTACCTCTTTCAAGCTATCCTAATTATTCTGCAGTCAGCCACTGGCACAATGATCCGGAATTTCTTTTCATCACAGAAGGGGAGATGTATTATAATGTCAATGGCCAGAAGATTCCACTGCATACAGGAGAAGGGCTTTTTGTAAACAGCCGCAGTCTTCACTATGGCTATTCTGAGAACCAGAAAGAATGCCACTTTGTCTGTTTTCTGGTATCCCCGCAGTTACTTTCTGTAAATACATATTTTACAGAAAATTATCTGAATCCGCTGATACAGAACACGCAGTTTCCCTATCAGAAGCTGAACCCTTCTGTCAACTGGCAGAATTCCATCCTGCATGACCTCGACACACTCTTTGACACAAATGCAGATGAAATACAGCCATTTATCATTCTGGAAAAATCAGCGCATATCTTCCGGCTTCTTTTTGAAAATATGCACTTTCTTCCGGACTTTGATAAGAATACGGAGGATATTCTCGCTCTGACAGCAATGATCGGATATATACAGAAAAATTATGCCGATAAAATATTACTGAAAGATATTTTCTCTGCCGGGAATTGCTGCAAGACAAAATGTACTTCCCTTTTCCAGAAATATCTGAACGCTTCCCCCATGGTGTATTTAAACCGCTATCGGCTTGACCGGGCAGCCCTGCTTCTTCGGGATACCACAATGTCTGTTTCCGATATCGCATATGCCTGTGGCTTTTCCAGTAACAGCTATTTCTGCGAACTTTTTCACAAATATTACAATACCACACCGGGGAAATTTCGAAACAGGGTCACGTAACACTGTTTCCGCTCCTGATCCAGATGACCGCAAAAATCCTCCCTGCGCAGATCTTTATCCGTTTTGCGCAGGGAGGATTTTCTATCATTATCCCGCCTTATATTTATTATGTACTCTTGGAATCTTTTAAATAAAAAATTCTGAGGGTACATTTATTATATTATCAGTTATTCATCAGGAATTCCATGATTTTGTCATAATTTTCCGGAACATGTGGGAATACACAGTTCGAACAGTCTTTTATCACTTTTCCTACTTTCGTTGTAAAATACTCCGGATTTCCCGGACAGTTTTCAAAACCAAGCAGCGGACAGTAACAAAACAGACAGTTAAATCCTGCTTTTTCCGTGTTGTATGCATGACATGGATAATACTGACATGCTGTATTTGCAAAAAATTTGTAGCTGTTTTCCATCGTAAATCCCCTATCCAAATACATGTTTCCCTCAGTCTGTGTTTAACACATCCACTTCTGCAACTGGGATGTAATCACCACTCCTGCTCTGAGGAATTTGTTATGGCTCGATCAGGGCTTTAATCACATGACCTTTCTGCGCCTCTTCGAAAATCTGTTTGAAATCATCCAGATTTGTCTTGTGGCTGATCAGGCTCTTGACATCGATTGCTTTTCTCTCCAGCATGGACAGGCATAAGTTCCAGGATGTCGGAGAAGAACTGTATGAGAAGATCAGCTCCAGTGATTTCTCAGCAGCTGTCAGCCACTCTACCGGGATCTCGCGTTTTCCCGGAAGTCCGATGACACACATTCTGCCCTGGCGTCTGAGCATACGCAGGCAGGCATTGATAGCCGGTGCTGCTCCGGAACAGTCAATACACAAATCTGCGCCCTCACCGTTTGTGAGTTCACGCACGATTTTTTCCACATCATCCTTGAAGCAGTTTAATACCATGTCCGCGCCAAGTTTCTTTGCCAGCGGCATACGCAGCTCCTCATCACTGTCAGTACCGACAACGATGACTTTGGATGCGCCGTTGATCTTTGCCATCTGTAATGCCAGAAGGCCGATTGGTCCCGGTCCGTACAGCACTACGACTTCCTCCGGTTTTACTTTTGCACGTTCCAGAAGCGCATGTGCCACGCAGGCCATCGGCTCAACAAAAGCGGCTTCCTCAAAGGAAATGCTGTCCGCAAATTTAATTACCTGTTTTGCTTCAATCTTCATATATTCTGCAAAAGCTCCGTCTACCCAGTGTCCCGGACAAGTTCTGTGCTCACACATCTGTGGATTACCGGACAGACATGCTTTACAGGTACCACATACGCCTACATTTAATCTGGATACTACACGGTCACCCGGTTTTACACTTGTAACTTTTGCTCCTGCCTTCTCGATCACACCGGAAAGCTCATGTCCGATGATTACATCTGTTCCGGTCTTTACACGGCCGTTGAAGATATGGATATCCGTTCCACATACTCCTACATCCTTGATTTTGATCAGCACTTCATCATCCGCGATCTCCGGAATCGGACGCTCCTGTACTTCCATACAGCCCGGCTCCAGAGAAGTTCTTACGATAGCTTTCATGTTTCGTTTCCTCCTGACTTACTATATATTGCTTATTTCCCTTTTTTAATTATACTTTTATACTTTTCTTAATTCCCTTTTTATTTATAATTTGTATACACCTTATATCTGATATACGTTTTCACCAAATTTACCTGTACAATCACATTTTGGCTTTTCTCTCCGTATACACTTTATATCTGATATACCTTTACCCTTACTGACAAAATCGCCTTATCACGCGTTAAAACTGCTCCCTTACAGCTTTTCCACATAAGCAATATGCAGTCCGTCTGCTGTCTGCTCGGAAGGATACTGCTCCCAGGTTCCTACCTCATGACCGATCAGCACATTCTCAATCTTACCTTCCGCATATTTCAAGATATCCTGATAGGTCTGTACTGCGGAATAAGCACTTCCTACCATAAATCCATTCGGCATGGACACGCCATCGCCACGACCACCGATGATATTTGCCTTTACATAAGCGCAGTCACCGACCATGACATATTTCTTATCATTGGTATCCACGATCACAAGGCTGCTGGCAAAGCTGTGACCCATTCTTGCCACACGGATATGAATGCCCGGAAACAGATTGTCCACATCGCCATCTAAAAGTATCAGTCTGCGTTCCTTGATCAGTCCCACACACTGTTCCAGATCGGTACATGAAATGGAAGCTTTCAGGATATCATATCCCTTTGGCAAGGTCATGGTTGCGATCCAGTTCGTCAGTTCATCCTTCTGCAGATAAAATGTTGCATTTGGGAACAGATTAATACCGCCCATGTGATCCCAGTGTGCATGGGTCAGAATTACATGTTTTACTTCTTCCGGTGTCACTCCGATCTTCTTCAGAACGGTAACCGGATTCTGATACTGCGTCAGGTTTACGCCGTCTGCCAGTGCCTGATTTTCCGGTTTCGCATTGTCATAACCGGTATCTACCAGAAATACATCACCTGCCTGATTTTTTAAGACATTAAATGTATATGTCACGTTTGTTGTTTCGCCGGCACCATAATAGCCGGAAAAAACCATGGCATTGGAAAAACCGATCTGTACACCATACTCTAAAATTGTGATACTATAGTTTTTCATAAACACCCTCACTTTCCTGAATTACTCAGCTTTTGTTGCTGATTACACTCTAACAAATTCAGGTAACATGCAGAATGCCCCTAAGCATCTCTTTCCCGTATACCTAGGTATATTTATAAAAATCACATACGCAGACCTCCGGATACATGTATCCTCAGGTATGTTGACAATGCGTATCCGCAATATTATATTAATTGTATTCTTGGAATCCTTCATTTAAAAGATTCCAAGAGTACATATTACGTAAAAGCAGAAATATGATTTCAGAAACCATCAGAATTTTCTGCAGATATTAAAATGAAAAAGGAACAAAGTAAACTATGAAATTAACA
>CAVEOS010000004.1:48796-52115 GCA_963617435.1 Lachnospiraceae bacterium | reverse complement strand
AAGAACTGCTGGCACAGCGGCTTCGGGCAGAAGATTTATGTTTTGACCTGAATCTTACCAGACCATCTGATACAGAAAAAAGAAACGCACTCTTAGAGAAACTGCTTCCTGACAGAGGCGAGAACTGTTCGATCCTTTCCCCGTTCTTCACAGACTACGGCTGTTACTGCCACATAGGACATGATACATTTATCAATCACAATGCCTATCTGATGGATGGCGGCGGCATCACCATCGGTCCTCACTGTTTCATCGGACCAAACTGCGGGATGTATACCGCTGTCCATCCTTCCATCGCAGAAGAGCGAAACAAAGGACTGGAAAAAGCACTGCCGATCGTAATTGGCAGCAACTGCTGGATCGGTGCAGATGTCACGATCCTTCCCGGTGTTTCCATAGGAAACAACACCATCATCGGAGCAAAAAGTGTCGTCACAAAAAATATACCGAACAACGTGATCGCTGTCGGAAACCCATGCAGAGTGTTACGCCCCATTACAGAAGAAGACAGAATCAGCAAAATGATTTAAGCATTCAAAACTCCCCTGCCTTAATTGCGTAAAGCAACAGGACAGGGGATTTTTTTTATCAGACTATTTTCACCCAACATATTTTTTACACTTCTCTGAAAATCTGCACTATCCGGAAACTGTTACTGGCATCTTACTACATCCGCAAAAGCCCGCATCATTTTCGCCGTCAGTCCCCAGATGACATGTTCCTCATACTGATAAAAGCAAACCTCTTCCTTCCGGCTGCGCCACCGGTAATCCCGACCGCCGCAGATCAGTTCATAGGGAAAATCCTCTCCGGGTTCCACCTTCGCCCGTGTCACATAGCATTCCGGCTCCGTATGTAAAAAGAATTCCAACGGAACCGTAAACACTTCCTCCACTTCTGCCGGGCTGAAGGTATTCTGATAGCCTGTTACCTCTGCAGCAAAAGAATACATGATCAGACTGCTTCCCGTATACAGCTTGTCCATGTCTCCAAGGTAACAGATCTGCGCTTCCTTCAACAGCAATTCCTCCTGCAGTTCCCGCAACGCTGCCTCTCGGGGTGTCTCGCCATCTTCCACCATACCGCCGGGCAGACAGACGTCACCCGGCTGATGTGCAATGGTGGCAGCACGCACTTCAAACAGCACATCATATCCACCCTCCGCATTTTTCAGCAGCGGAATACACACGGCTGCCTGATGGCACTGCTCCATGCCGATGAAAGTTGGAATATGATGCGCCAAAATCTCCTTCAAATCCTGTTCATTTCTCTTCATACCTGCATTTTCGTTACACATTTCTTTCTCTTTTTTATACTCACTTACTATTTATTACTTACCATTTATCATCTGCAAATTATGATTCCAAATATTATTTGCAGACCGCTGATCTACTGTTTATACTGCCAGACTTCAGTATATATTTCATTCATCATTTACCAGTTATTCTTGTATTGTTTGTAACCCCTGGTAAGGGGTTTTATAACCAGATCTTCTGCAGGATTTCCTTCAGTTCCCCTGCGGAATGCATAAGTTCTGCATTTTCCTTTTCACTCAGTGGAATCTCCAACACCTGCTGCACACCGTTTCCTCCGACAATGGCCGGAATACTGATGCACAGATCCGACAGACCATATTCTCCCTGCATCAGACTGGAGACCGGGAGCACTGCCCCTTCATCCCGGATCAGAGCCGCCGCGATCCGTGTCACCGCCATGGCAACACCGTAATAAGTGGCACCTTTTTCCTCAATGATCTGATAGGCACTCTCCCGCACCCTGCGGTAAATCTGCTCCATCGCCTGCTCATGGTCATAATGTCCACGAATCTCACAAAAGTCGTGGATTGGAATTCCCGACACATTGGCGCCACTCCACACGGCAAGTTCACTGTCTCCGTGCTCCCCGATGATCATGGCATGCACACTGGCAGAATCTACCTGCAGATGTTCACTGAGCAGATAACGAAAACGCGCGGAATCCAGCACCGTTCCACTGCCGATCACCCGTTCCTTCGGATAACCGGAGATCTTCCATGCCGCATAGGTCAGAATATCCATCGGATTGCTGACGATGAGCAGGATTCCTTCAAAATTCTGCGCGGTGATCTGTGGAATAATTGTTTTAAATATTTCCACATTTTTGTACACCAGTGCTGTGCGGCTCTCACCGGGTTTCTGTGCCGCTCCCGCCGTAATAATGATCAGTCCACAGTCTCCTACGTCCGAATAATCTCCTGCATAGATCTGCATCATATGTGTAAAAGGCCGTCCATGGGCAATGTCTGCCGCCTCACCGTGTGCTTTTTTCTGATCTGCGTCAATGAGCACCAGTTCTGAAAAAAGTCCTTTCTGCATCAGTGCAAATGCCGTGGATGATCCCACAAATCCACAACCAATAATTGCCGCTTTCTGTCTGTTCATAGCCGTTTCCTCCAGGTTCGTATAAAATATACCTCTATACTTTCCCTAATCAATACATTTTATGCAGATACAGATTTTCTGTAACAATACGAATCAGGCACAGATTTTCTGTAACAATACTACTCTGTTTCATCACTGTCATCTACAATATTTCCAGCATCTATATTTTTCTTAAAAAAGTTTTCATAGGCATAATCCCATAAAACCTGTGAACCTTCAACGGTGTGGGCATTGCGTTTCATGATCTGACTCATGGCAATGCCGTGCTCTTTCCATGAAACACCATTGTTTACCGCATTCAGCATGGCTGGCTGCAGGTTGTCCATCGTGTGTGCAAATTTTGCCTCCGGCGTTTCTCCCGCCTCAAACTCTTCCCAGATATCCCGCAGTTTCTTCTGCTGATCCTCTGGAAGCAGCGCATAAATACGGTCTGCCGCCCGGCATTCTCGTTCACGCTGCGTTTTCAATCCTTCTTCATCATATGCATAGGTGTCCCCCGCATCAATCTCCACAATATCGTGAATCAGAAGCATCGTCACAGTCCGCAATACATCAATTTTTTCATTGGCATATTCTGACAAAAGCACCGTCATGATTGCCATATGCCATGCATGTTCCGCGTCATTTTCCCGACGCACATTGTCCGACAGTCTCGTCTGCCTCTGAATAAACTTTTCCTTATCAATTTCTTTTATAAAATCAAACTGCTGATCCAGTCGTTCTCTATCCATTCCGTTCCTCCCTCTTTTTTGCTGCTTCACACTTTTATAAGAAATATCTTACCGCTAAAATAGCTGCATGTTTTTTATTATATGCCACCGACCACGTAATAGCAATTTTTTATTCATCTTATGTTATGCCCTTCCCCCGCCATAAAAATCAGCTACCTGTATACACTG
>CAVEOS010000004.1:0-48786 GCA_963617435.1 Lachnospiraceae bacterium | reverse complement strand
ATTTTTCTATGTGAAATAAGTATCAAATCTTGAAAAATCATACTTAGATGCTATAATAAACAATGGCTGAATCATGAATAAACATAATTTGTGCTCAGCATATGACACTCGCCACTTTATAACCATCCAAAATCAGCTAATTAATCCGTTAATTTTCTGACACTGAATGATTATGAACAGATATGAAAAATAAACATAGAGGAGATTTTTATGGGTACCATCACTATTCCAAAAGGTTATAAATCTGACCTCAATCTGCACGATACACAGATTGCGATCAAGACAGTAAAAGATTTCTTTCAGACACGTCTGGCTCAGGAGCTGAACCTTGCCCGTGTATCTGCACCACTTTTTGTAGATCCGACTTCCGGATTAAACGACAACTTAAACGGTGTGGAACGCCCGGTAAGTTTTGACATTGCAGAGCAGGACGGACGTATCGGAGAGGTTGTACATTCTCTGGCAAAATGGAAACGTTACGCTTTAAACAAATACGATTTTGAGGTTGGTTCCGGACTTTACACTGATATGAATGCCATCCGCCGCGATGAAGTGACAGACAACATTCACTCTATTTTCGTGGATCAGTGGGACTGGGAAAAAGTGATTGAAAAATCTCAGAGAAATCTGGATACATTAAAAGAAACTGTTCGTCAGGTTTACAAAGTACTGCGCAAGACAGAGAAATACATGTCCATTCAGTACGATTATATCCATGAAATCTTACCAAAAGATATTTTCTTTGTAACAACTCGTGAACTGGAAGAAATGTTCCCGGACAACACACCGAAGGAACGTGAATATTACATCGCTCAGGCCAAAGGTGCTGTCTGCATTATGCAGATCGGTGATAAACTGGAATGTGGCGAACCGCATGACGGCCGTGCGCCGGATTACGATGACTGGGCTCTGAATGCAGATATCGTTGTTTACTATCCGGTTCTTGACATCGCACTGGAGCTTTCTTCCATGGGTATCCGTGTAGACGAAGTATCCCTGAAAGAGCAGCTTGACAAAGCTGGCTGCCCGGAGCGTGCAGAGCTTCCGTTCCAGAAAGCAATTCTGGAGAAAAAACTTCCATACACTATGGGTGGTGGAATCGGACAGTCCCGTATCTGTATGTTCTTCCTGCGTAAAGCACATATCGGAGAGGTACAGTGCTCTCTGTGGCCGGAAAAAATGGAAGCAGAATTAAAAGAAGCTGGAATTCAGTTACTTTAATTTTTTAAAGAACAAGCTGGAACAAAAATCCAGACAGACACGGCTGATTTTCTACCTCCGTTGCGCCGCCTATCTCCTAAGAGAATGCTTTCGCCTTCTCTTAGCAGTGCTTCGCAGTATATGTGCAGAGATTCGGATTTGAAATCTTTCTGCTACGCAGAACCGAATCTCGCACTAAGACTCACATCTGTGAGTCTTATATAAAACCCGCGAACTCGTAAAGGCGGGCTATGCTCGCTACGCTGACGAAGATCAGCCTATCGTCTTGTCTCGGATTTTGTTTCCAGCTTGTTCTATTTACACAATGGCTTTGCATGCCACATGCACATCTACAATCACTATAAAGCGACTCTATGTTGTGCATGCAAAGTTATAAAAAAATAATTTGACGTAATAACATTCACTGTGTAAATAACGGAATTGAAGAATCCTTCTGCGACAAGCGATTAAGTAAGTGACTGAGTTTTACGAGTTTTGCGCGATTGGGAAACGACCAGCTTTTGTAGGAGTTGGGAACGAGCGCGATAAAACCGAAGTAAAACGAGGGTAACGCACGTCTAGCGGTTGCAGAAGGATTCTTCAATTTCGTCTTACATAACGTTACTTTAAAAAGGGAGTACAACATACATGGGGAAAAGAACTTTTAACTGGGCAGAATTAAAGCCGGAAGTCAAACAAGTCTGGCAATTAAGTCTGCCCGCGATTTTAACCCAGATCACCACCATCGCCATGCAGTACATCGACTCTGCCATGGTTGGTGCACTGGGTGCTGCCGCTTCTGCCGCCATCGGTCTGGTGGTTGCCATGACCTGGCTATACAACGGTGTGCTATCCGCAGTTTCTGCCGGATTTTCTGTGCAGGTGGCACATCACATCGGAGCGAATCAGGATATGGAAGCCCGAAATGTCGTTCGACATGGTCTGATCAGCGCCCTGATCATTTCCGGTCTTTTGTGTTTAAGCGGTCTTCTGCTCAGTCATCCGCTGCCAATCGCGTTGGGTGGTGATCCAGCTATCTGCCCGGATGCAACTGCATACTTTTTCGTGTACTCGCTGATGATCCCATTTTCACAGTTGAACTCCCTGTCATCGTCATTTTTGCAATGCAGTGGTGATATGGTGACACCAAGTGTTCTGAACGCCGTCATGTGTGGACTGGACGTTGTGTTCAATGCTCTGTTGATTCCGCATTTCGGCGTGCTTGGTGCCGGTATGGGAACAGCACTGGCCTGCGCCGTGATCAGTCTGATCATGGCATGGCGCTGCTATATTTCCAACAAACGGCTGCGCCTCAGACGTACCGACAAACATCCCTTTGACCGCAACATTCTAAAAAAGGCATTCCAGATTGGAATGCCTGTGGCGATACAGGAGATTGCCATGAACGGTGCCTTGGTCATGTCTACCAGAATCATTGCACCACTGGGTGCTGCCGCCATCGCTGCCAATTCCTTCGCCGTCACCGCAGAAAGTCTGTGCTATATGCCGGGATACGGTCTCGGCATGGCTGCAACAACACTGGTTGGGCGAAGCATTGGTGCCGGAGAAGTCAAAACAGCCAAGCGCTATGGCAATATCAGTACCGCTATGGGAGCTATTTTTATGGGCTGCACCGGCGCGGTCATGATATTTGCCTGCCCGCTGATTTTCCGACTTCTGACACCAGATACAACCGTACAGTCCATGGCTGTTCACGTCCTGAGAATTGAGCTGCTTTCCGAACCGCTTTTCGGCGTGTCTATCGTAGCTGCCGGAGCACTGCGTGGAACTGGTGATACTTTTGTGCCAAGCCTAATGAATCTCGGAAGTATCTGGATCGTGCGAATCGGGCTGGCATTAATTATGGTCAAACGCCTTGGACTTACCGGAATGTGGATTTCAATGTCTATTGAATTATGCTTCCGCGGACTGCTGATGCTGTATCGTCAGCACACCACGAAATACTACCGTTCGCGTACTTAATGTAAGGAACAAAAGAAAAACATCCAAGGACAGACACGGACAATTTTCTATCTTCGTTGCGCCGCTTATATCCGACTGCTCCCGCGAACTCACCAACAGCAAAAACAGCTGTTGTCTCAAACACACTCCCGCAGTCGGGCTATGCTCACTTCGATAACGAAAATTGCCCTACCGTCTTGTCCTTGGATGTTTTTCTTTTTGTTCCATTTACACAGTGGCTCACATGCCACATGCACATCTACACTCATGTTAACCCCAGTACTATGCTGTGCATGCAAATTAACACAATGTATTATACATGATATATCTTTATCTTTCTTTTGCAGCATTTCAAATCCGAACCCTATTTGGGTCATACAAAACTATTATCCGTTGGGCAACTCTAATATAATAAGTCACTTGGATCATTCAATAGTTCCATAACTGAAATAGCAAAATCGGAGAAAATTATCTCAGTGAGCGATTAAGCGAACGACTGAGTTTCACAAGGTTTTGCGCGAGTGGAAGACGACCAGCTTTTATAGGAGTCGAGAACGAGCGCGATGAAACCGCCGTGAAACGAAGGTAGTGAACGTCTAGCGAGCGAGATAATTTTCTCCGATTTTGCTTTCAAATATTAAATTCTAACCAATACTTTTACTCAGCGAACTGGCTGTTATACAGATCCGCATAAAATCCACCCTTCGCCAGCAGTTCGTTATGATCACCCTGCTCAATGATATCTCCATCTTTCATCACAAGAATCATATCCGCATTTTTGATCGTTGACAACCGATGCGCAATGACAAAACTGGTCCGTCCCTTCATCAGATTATCCATCGCACTCTGAATCAGTTCTTCAGTTCTTGTATCAACAGAAGATGTTGCCTCATCCAGAATCAGAATACGGTTATCTGCCAGAATCGCTCTCGCGATGGTCAGCAGCTGCTTCTGTCCCTGAGAAATATTGCTTGCATCCTCATTCAGTTCCATGTCATAGCCACCCGGCAGTGTCCGGATAAAGTGATCCGCATGCGCTGCTTTTGCCGCTTCGATAACTTCTTCATCAGTAGCATCCAGACGTCCGTAACGGATATTTTCCATAATGCTTCCCTTAAAAAGCCATGTATCCTGTAATACCATTCCAAAGGCATCTCTCAGCTCCCGGCGGTTGAAATCGCGGATATCGTGACCATCAATGCAAATGGAACCACTGTTTACATCATAGAAACGCATCAGCAGTTTCACCATTGTGGTTTTTCCTGCACCAGTCGGTCCAACGATAGCGATCTTCTGTCCGGCTTTTGCCTTTGCACTGAAATCGTGAATGATCATCTGATCCGGATTGTAACCAAAGCTTACATGCTCGAATTTTACATTTCCGACTACTTTTGTCACATCGGCCGGCTGCTCCACGATCTGGTCTTCTTCCTCTTCTTCCAGGAATTCAAACACACGCTCTGCCGCAGCTGCCATAGACTGCACCTGGTTTGTTACCTGTGCGATCTGCTGGATCGGCTGTGTGAAACTCTTCACATACTGGATAAACGCCTGAATATCACCAATAGTAATAATTCCGCGAATCGCAAGCATACCGCCGCTCAGTGCAACTGCCGCATAACCAAGATTTCCGATAAACTGCATGATCGGCATCATGATTCCGGAAAGGAACTGTGATTTCCATGCAGAAGTATATAATACATCATTGGTCTGGTTAAACTGGGAAATCATCTCGTCTTCTTTGTTGTAAGCTTTGATCACCAGATGACCGCCATAGCTCTCCTCTACCTGACCATTGATATGACCCAAATATTCCTGCTGTGTAATAAAGTGCTTCTGTGATTTTTTTACAACCAATGACACACAAAGTCCGGAAACTGGAAGCACAACCAGTGCGATCAGCGTCATCAGTGGAGAAATGCTGAGCATCATCACAAGTACACCGATGATCGTTGCTGTGGATGTAATGATCTGGGTCACACTCTGGTTTAAGCCCATGCCGAGGGTATCCACATCATTGGTGATTCTGGATAAAACTTCACCGTAAGTACGGCTCTCGAAATATTTCATCGGCATACGGTTGATTTTTTCCGTAATCTCTTTTCGCATCCGGTAACAGATTTTCTGTGTGATACCGGTCATGATCCATCCCTGCAGAAAACTCAACACAGAGCTGAGCAGATATAAACCAAGTACAAAAATCAGGATTTTACCGATATACATAAAATCAATACCGCCGGTTCCGGCTACTTTTGCCATCAGCCCGGTAGCCAGCGCTGTAGTTGCCTTACCGAGTACTTTCGGACCTACGACACTGAATACAGTAGAGCAGGCTGCAATGATCATGACAAACACAACGGCTATTTTATATTTTCCCATGTAGCGGAGCATTTTTCCGATTGCTCCTTTGAGGTCTTTTGCCTTTTCTCCCGGTACCATTCCACGTCCCGGTCCGCCCATCGGACGTCTTGGTCTGGAAGCGGAATTTATATTTTTCTCATTACTCATGATCTTCTGCCTCCTCTTTTTCTGTCAGTCCAAGTTCTTTTGCGGACATCTGAGATTTTGCAATCTCCTGATATACCGTACAGTTTTTCATCAATTCTTCATGGGTGCCTTTCCCCACAATCCTTCCCTCATTCAGCACAAGGATCTGATCTGCATGTAAAATCGTGCTGATACGCTGTGCCACGATGATCACGGTGCTGTCCTGAACCGTATCTGACAGCGCTTTTCTCAGTTTTGCATCTGTTTTCAGGTCCAGTGCGGAAAAACTGTCATCAAATACAAAGATCTTCGGATGTTTTGCAATGGCACGGGCAATAGCGAGACGCTGTTTCTGTCCGCCGGAAACGTTTGTTCCACCCTGTGCGATCGGCGCATCGTATTTCTCGGATTTTTCTTCAATAAAATCTTCCGCCTGTGCGATCTGAGCCGCCTGACGCACCTGGGCATCACTGGCATCTTTATTACCAAAACGCAAGTTGGATGCGATGGTTCCGGAGAACAGCACCCCTTTCTGCGGTACAAAACCAATCTGCTGACGCAGGTCTTTCATGGAAAGCTCCCGGATATCGGTGCCGTCCAGTGTAATACTTCCCTCTGTCACATCGTACAGACGCGGAATCAGGTTTACAATCGTAGACTTACCGCAGCCGGTACTTCCGATGATGGCTGTGGTCTGTCCTGGGTTCGCCGTAAAGTCGATGTCACAGATTGCCAGTTCTTTACTGCCTGGATAGGTGAAGTCAACATGATTAAATTTCAGAATACCGGAGGTTTTTTCTACATGCTTCGGTTCTTCTGCCTCTTTGATGGAAATATCCATATTCAACACTTTATCGATACGGTCTGCTGCCACACCGGCACGCGGAAGCATGACAGACATTGCGGTCATCATCAAAAATGCCATAACGATCAGCATTGCGTAAGTGATAAATGCGGTCATGGAACCAACCTGCATCACACCAAGGTCGATTTTCTTTGCTGCCACCCATACGATTGCAACCGTCAGGGCATACATGATCAGCATCATACCAGGCATCATCAGTGTCATGACACGGTTGGTAAAAAGCATGGTCCTGGTCAGTTCGCGGTTTACGCCGTCAAAGCGCTCTTCCTCTTTGTCCTCCCGGCGGAAGGCACGGATAACAGAAAGTCCGGTCAGGATTTCTCTGGAAACAAGGTTGACATCATCGACTTTCTCCTGCATTTTCTTGAATTTCGGCATTGCCGCACCCATCAGGATCATGACAAATGCAAAAATTATGATAACCGCTACCACGATCAGCCATCCCATTCCGGCTTTCGTCTGTACGACTTTAATGATACCACCAATTCCGATGATTGGTGCATAGGCAAGCATTCGTAAAAAGATCGCGGTCACCATCTGAATCTGCTGCACGTCATTCGTGCTCCTGGTGATCAATGATGCGGTGGAAAAATGCTCCATCTCTGCATTGGAAAAATGCATCACTTTTTCATACAGTCTGCCACGCAGGGAACGTCCCACACCGGCTCCGACTTTGGAAGCCAGATAAGAAACAAAAATCGCTGCTGCCATCATGACTGCGGCCAGGCCTGCCATCTGCAATCCTTTTTTCCACAAATAAGCAGTCTGAATTTGTGCCAGATCCAGTCCTGCATCCTCATCACAGGCTGCTGCATACGTTGCTCCGGTGGAAGTGAGCATAGAGTCACCCATGGTTTCCACCATATCTTCCATAGAGGTACGCATGGACAGAACAGCACTTTCATCCAGCTGACCCGCTTCTTCCATTGCCGCAAAAATCGGACGTACATCCACGCAGTTAACGGTCTGTGTGCTTCCATCGTCCTGCTCAACTTCTTTTTCGGATACACTCAGTTCTGTACCAAGCATCTGACCGATCTGCTCCAGACTCATCTGTTCATATACAGATACGTCCTGACCGGTCTGTGTGGCCAGCATTTCCTTAAACTGGTCTTCTTCCATCTGAGACATCTGATAATTCAGGATCAGCGGGATCGCAAATTCGGAATCCAGCTCATCCAGGGTATCTTTGTCCGTTACAGAACGTTCATAAGTATCATGCTGTGTCGCTTCATAGCTTGAAGCCCAGATCTGTTTTTCCTCTTTCGTCATGAAAAGCTGTGCGTTCTCATATTCCTCCGCTGTCATTTCCTGCGGAAGGATAAGCTCGATTCCTTTATTCTGAATGCCCACATCAATGATGTCTGCGGTATACGTCGGCAACGCAAGGTCACAGTATGCCTGGATCACAAGCACCGCCACGATCAGAATGATCGATTTCCAATACGGAAGCATGTTTTTAAAAATCTTCTTCATTTCCGTGATGTCCTTTCTTTTCCTTTTTCTGACTCTCCCGGATCTTCTCCAGTTCATCTTTCGCCAGCTCATACTGCTGGTAAATATAGCGCACCAGACGCGCCATCTCTTCTTTATCAGTCTTTTCAAACACACGACGAATATATTCATCCATAATGGCATTGGATTCCTGTAAAACTTCCCGCCCGGATTTCGTGATCTCCACCAGTGTATTTCTGCGGTCTTTCTGATCCACAAAACGTCTGACGTATCCTTTTTGCTCCAGTGCCTTGATGCTCCTTGATACCGACGGTGGCAGTGCATGGGTATATTCTGCCAGATCTGACATCTTCACACCATGTTCAGAACCAGTTTTCTTCTGCACATGATAAATGCCATTCATCAGCACAAATTCCCCTTTGTTCAGATGTGGCAGAATACTTCCGATATTCAGCTTCCGAAACATGTGCAGGGCTTCCCAGACATTTTGCTCCATATGATCCATGTGATTCACATGCTCCATATATTCTCCATACTGCATGTGTTCCTCGTGCTCAATTGACTCTGCTTCGCCCCTGCAATCTACAGAACCCGCCATTTCTTGCTCAGGCACTTCTTTCCTGTTCTCGACATCTTTCATAACTCCCGAAAACATCCTCCTTTCCGTATGCATATCTTCTGAAAATATCCCCTGTTTTCCTCATATAACGTAAGCGACAACAGATGAATACTCTTGTTTTCCCAATATTTAACAGTGTTAATCATTAACTGTCGGTAAATATTAACACTGTTAAATATTATTGTCAATAAAAAGAGGAACAATCAATTCTTAAATAATTATAAAATCAACTGTTCCTCTTTTGTATCTGATTCTTCTATTTGTTTTGATCAGAACTTTTCTACCAGCATACCGCTTCGATAAGCCTGCAACAGTTCTTCCAGCTCAGCAATATTCTCTCGGAGCACTTTACCGGTATCCGTATCGTTTACTGTTTTTCGTTTTACCACGTTCTGTTCCATAACGATATGGGAATGAATACAGGTCTCATTCAATACGGTATCTTCCATGGAAGTAAATGGCTCATGCGCTGCCAGCACTAGCCCGTAGGAGTTGTAGATCAGTGTGTAACCTGCAATTCCGGTCTTTGGCTGATAAGCCTTGGAAAATCCACCGTCAATAATCAGCAGCTTGCCGCCACATTTTACCGGAGATTCACCTTTTTTTACAATGACCGGAATATGACCGTTGATGATATGCGCACCCTGTACCGGAAGTCCGAATTCCTTCAGAATCTTATCCACGATCTCTTCCTTCTCAAACAGACGGTAGTAAGCATTTTTCGGTTCCTCATGGGTCTCTTTGTCATTGATAAAATAACGCTCAAAAGTGGCCATACGCTCTTTTCCGAATACCGGTGAATGTTTATTTTTCCAGATAAACCAGAGAATATCCTCGCCGCGTTTCTTCTCCACCGGATCAATGGAATAGTAACCTTTTCTGGCATAATGTTCTAAAATATCATACAGAGCCTTTCCACTGTAAGTCTTGCCATAAATATTGACTTTCATAAAGCTGCCATCGTCATTTAACGGCACACAGCCATGATACAGCAGGTTTCCATTGTATACCTTGTAAAGGTTTCCCTTTGTATACAGGAAACGGATATGACGCTGCAGACGCTCACTGCCAAGGAAACTGTTTTTCAGACGTTCTACCACATCTTCTTCCTGCTGGGTAAATTTGTACGGATCCTTCGGATCGATGGTAGGGAAATAGGTATCGTTCAGGGCATATTCTTTGCCGTTTAATTTGATCGTTCCTTTTTCATAATCGATCCTATCCAGCAACAGACGCTCCTGCATATCCCATTCCGGATGCTCTTTGATCAGTTGTCCCTCTGCCTTGAACTGAATGATGGTGATGGCTTTGTGCATCATGGCATCCAGCTCTGCAAAATCGCGGTCGTACTCTTCATCATCGTCCCGCACATGAACATTAAAGGTCTTGCCTGTTCGTCCCTGATAGCAGTCCATAGCCAGACGCATCAGCGGGATCATATTGATACCGTAGGCATCCTCTAAGATCGACAGGTTGCCATACCGCGCAGAAATACGCAGCATATTGCACATGCAAGGCACAGAACCAGCAGCCGCTCCCATCCAGAGAATATCATGGTTTCCCCACTGAATATCCACAGAATGATGCTTCATCAGATCATCCATGATCAGATGCGGATACGGTCCTCTGTCAAAAATATCCCCAACTACATGCAGATGATCCACGGTAAATCTGCGGATCAGATAGCAGAAATCTGCGATCAGCTGGGCTGCTCTGCCGGTATGGATAACAGAATTGATGATCTCATTATAGTATGCTTCCTGATCTGCCACGTCCGGTCTGCCGGTCATCAGCTCCTCGATAATATATGCAAAATCTTTCGGTAATGATTTTCGCACTTTGGAGCGGGTATACTTGGAAGATGCATTTTTACAGACACGGATCAGGCGGAAAATAGTCACCCGATACCAGTCCTCCAGATTTTCCCGTGCCGTCAGTTTTCCCTCGATCTGCTTGATCTTTAATTCCGGATAATAAATCAGCGTTGCCAGTGTACGCTTTTCCGGAATACCGAGAGAGCTTCCGAACTCATCTTCAATCTTCCGCTGTACAGCACCGGAACCGTTACACATAACATGGCGGAACTGCTCATACTCCCCATGAACGTCCGTGATGAAGTGCTCGGTCGCCTTTGGCAGACTCAAAATTGCCTTCAGGTTGACAATTTCAGTCGCCGCAGCCGCAATATTCGGATATTGTGTTGCCAGTACTTTCAAATACTTGATATCTGCATTTTCCATGCCTGATGATCCCCCTTATATTATTCTAACCATATAATTTCAGTTTCTCTGATTCTTATACAAGTTGATGCTTCTTTTCAGTCAAAATCACTGCGCGCCCACTCTGAATCATCGTTCACTCGCTAAATATACTCACTTTATGATGCACTCTTGATGACATCTGCCATTCCGTAAAATCCTGCCGGTTTTCCTGCCAGATATTTTGCAGCCTCAATGGCTCCCTTACCAAAGATTGCTTTGGAATATGCAGTATGTTTGAATGTGATGACTTCATCTGTTCCCGCAAAGATCACCTCATGCTCGCCGACGATATTTCCGCCGCGGACAGCCTGAATGCCGATTTCATACTTATCACGTTTTTTACGCTCCTGAGAACGGTCATATTTGTAAGAATATGCCTCGTCTAATGCTTCGTTCATGGAATCTGCCAGCGCGATCGCGGTTCCACTCGGTGCATCCAGTTTCTGGTTGTGATGTTTTTCCACAATCTCCATGTCAAATCCTGCCGGAGCAAGTACCTTTGCTGCAGTCTGAAGAAGCTCCATTAAAGTGTTAACGCCCAGAGACATGTTTGCTGATTTTAATACTGCTACTTTTTCGCTGGATGATTTTAATAATGCGTCCTGCTCTGCGGAAAGTCCTGTGGTGCACACAACTACCGGAATCTGACGTTCTACGCTGTATGCCATCAGTGCGTCAATGCAGCTGACATGAGAAAAATCAATGATTGCTTCTGCCTCCACGTCACAGTCTGCAATATTTGCAAATACCGGATAACCGTAGTGCTGCTCTGTATTGATATCAACACCTGCTACGATCTCAATCTCCGGATCTTTCTCACACAGATTACTGATGACCTGTCCCATATGTCCGTTGCATCCATTCATAATTACTTTTGTCATATTCTAACTTCCTCCGTAAATTTCACACTTACTTTCTAAACTTACTATTTAACTATAATACCCCCGCACATCATGCGGGGGCAATAGTTTTTCTTGTTTTTTATTATATTCATGTTACAGTTCACTCATCACATGAATTCAGATAATGATCATGCTTGCATGAGGAATTACCTGAATTCATAGTGATGTAGGGAGCGCCTTTTTATGAGCAAAAATAGTAGCGTAGCTACGTAGAAGCCCGAAAGGGCGTTTTGCGAATGGCGCGGGTGAACTGTCATTTCTTATTTCAATAATCCGTATTTCACCATTTCCTGGCGCAGGATCTCTCTGTGTACATCTTCGATCTCACACAGCGGTCCTCTCAGCGGTCCTGCTTCCCATCCAAGCATGTTCATTGCTGCTTTTACCGGGATCGGGTTTACTTCGCTGAATAATGCGTTGATCAGCGGAATGGCATCTAACTGTAATTTTGCTGCTTTTTTGTAGTCACCCTCTAAGAACTCCATAACGATGTCATGTGTCTGGCGCGGTGCAATATTTGATAATACGGAAATAACACCAAATCCGCCAATGGATAACAGCGGAACTACCTGATCATCATTTCCGGAATACAGTTCCAGTTTTCCGTCACACAGATTCATCGTCTGTGCTGCCTGGGAGAGATCTCCGGTTGCGTCTTTCAGGCCTACGATATTGTCTACATTTTTTACCAGATGTGCGATGGTTGCCGGCTGCAGGTTACATCCGGTTCTGGACGGAACGTTGTACATGATCACCGGTACATCAATGGACTCAGCCACGCGTGTGTAATGTGTAATCAAGCCTTTCTGTGTTGCTTTGTTATAGTAAGGTGTTACGATCAGAACCGCATCCACACCGTCTTTGTCAGCTTCCTGAGAAAGCTCGATGGCTGTCTGTGTGCTGTTAGAACCTGTTCCTGCAATAACCGGAACACGATGTTTTGTAAACTCAACTGCTGCTTTCACAACTTTTTTATGTTCTTCCTCAGATAATGTTGCACTCTCGCCTGTAGTACCTGCAATAACGATGGCATCTGTACCGTTATCAATCTGATAATTAATGTTTCTCTCCAGCAGATCGTAATCTACCTCTAAGTTCTCTTTCATTGGTGTGACGATTGCTACACCTGCTCCTCTGAAAATTGGCATTTCATAATCCTCCTATTTAAAATACTTCAACAAACGAAACGAATACCTGCTTTTCTCTGAATAGATAGTAAAAGCGGACATTCGTAATCCACTTTTGCTATTTTCTCATGAAGACAAATCTTCACGACCTACGCTCAAAAAAATGAACCAGCTTGTGCGCTGGTTCATCAAAAATAATCCTTATCAATGTAAAAATAAGAGTAAATCATTTCTATTCCAGTGATAGCGCACCATCGTTCCCGATGACAGTTACAATGCTATTCGCATTATACCCAAGTAACATACCTCCGCTCCGGTATATCCTTTCGGCGTCTCTCCCTTTCACCTGCCCTCATCTGCGATCCGGTACATACGACAAGCTACTCTTGATTCACGCAACCTCTATCTTTTATTGTCTCATTAGAATTCAATATATCACTTCAAACGAGGAATGTCAACCTTTATGACTCTTTTTTATACTTTTTTTATACAGATTTATGACTCTTTTTTTATACCGATTTCGTACACATCATCTGCCTGCTCAAGGATTCCTTCACTGATCACCTGCCCGGTCATGATCATATGCATGTCATCAGACTTCAGTTCCATCAGATAAAGGATTTCTTCCTCCGGTACAATCTCCTCATCCAGAAGTCCCAACACTTCATCCAGGATCAGAATATCGCACTCGCCTGTCTGCAGCACCTTTCTGGCATAGTTGATACCGTTTTTCATGTTCATCTGTTCTTCTAACTGCTCTTCTTTGGGCAGTTCATGATAGTATTTCTCTGATTTCTGAAAACGGAACAGACGAATTTCCGGTTCAAGGCGTCCAAGAAAACTGATCTCATCCTCATCTTTGCGTTTTAAAAACTGGATAACGATGACGGATTCTCCCTTACTTGCCTCGTGGATGGCATATCCCAGAGCTGCGGAAGTCTTTCCCTTGCCCTCTCCGTAATACACCTGTATTTTTCCTGTACTCATGGTCTCCTCCTTTGAAGTCAAACACGCACAAAAAGCATATAACCTTACCGTTCAACTCCATGTGTGTCTCATTTTTGTTTTCCACATAATATCAAATCGAAATTTAAGATATCACATTTGTTAGAAAAATGCAACCAACGTACTAATCCTGCTCCAGCAGATCCACTTTGCTGACGGAAACCTCGTAGGCGATCCGATGCTCCACTTCCTCTTCACTGATGCGTTTCACATACTCCCTGCTCTGCACCCGGCCGACGATCTGAATGTGGCTTCCTACGGTAAATCCGGAGGCAAAACGCGCATTTCTGCCCCAGCAGATACATGGTATGTAATCTGATTTTCCATAAGAACGGTTTACGGCAAGCAATACGTCTGCAATCTCCCGTCCCAGTGGCGTTTTCCGGTAAATCGGCTCTTTACAGATATATCCATCCAGAAAAATCTGGTTTGTTTTCTCATTTTCATCTATCTCATCCAAAAACTCAAGTTCTCTGACAAACACTGACAGTACCAGACGGTTTTTCTTCTCCTCATGGCGGTTGTAAGAACGGAACTGACCGGTGACACGGATCAGCTGTCCGATATAATCCTGCTCGGTGTCGATCAGACGTTCCGAGATCATCAGCGGAATATAATCGGAGTAATTACTCAGACGATTCACCGCAAGTTCTACCATATAAAATCCTTCCCCAAACACCTCATGACTGAATTGAAATTCTGAAACAATTTCTCCCATCATCGTTACCTGGTTGTTTTCAAACAATTTATCTGTCATTTTTGTAAGCTCCCTTCTTCACATGTACTTCTTTGTGTTTTCAATCTATTCTGCTTTTTCGTTTTTTAGAACACTTTTGTAACAATTCAGAGCCATCTCGATTTCGCTATGCTTCATCTCGATGTGGCTTCTCGCCAAATAGATTTACAGCAAAAAGTGTTCCTTCATGCCAGCATGATTCACACTTTTTCTATAAATCTGCTTGGCTCTGAATAGTTACCAAATTTCACGTTTTTTCTGCCGGCTCCCATAATGTACCATGTACGAGACGAATAATTTCGTCTATTTTGTCGATAACCTTTTTTGTATTACCCCTTGTCAAATCTGAATTTTGTGATAAAATAAATTGGTTGCACTAATGAATACTATATATTTTCTATTATTTAAATAGGAAACAATGAACAACTGATTTAATTCAGAAGGAAGGATACATGTAATGAAAACAAAGAGAGAGGACATTAGAAATATTGCCATCATCGCTCACGTAGACCACGGTAAAACAACACTGGTTGATGAGCTGCTGAAACAGTCCGGCGTCTTCCGTCAGAATCAGGAAGTGCAGGAACGTGTCATGGATTCCAATGACATCGAGCGTGAAAGAGGAATCACGATTCTGTCAAAAAATACTGCAGTATTTTACAAAGATACAAAAATCAATATTATCGACACACCAGGCCATGCCGATTTCGGTGGCGAGGTTGAGCGTGTACTGAAAATGGTAAACGGCGTTATCCTTGTAGTTGACGCATTTGAGGGCGCTATGCCACAGACAAAATTCGTTCTGATGAAAGCATTAGAGCTGAATCTGCCGGTTATCGTCTGCATCAACAAGATCGACCGTCCGGAAGCAAGACCTGACGAAGTCATCGACGAAGTTCTGGAACTGTTTATGGATCTGGATGCTTCCGATGAGCAGCTTGACTGCCCGTTCGTTTACGCATCTGCAAAGAACGGTTACGCAACTTTAAGTCTTGATGACGAGCCAAAAGACATGATGCCGCTGTTTGAGACTATCTTAAACTACATTCCTGCTCCGGAAGGTGATCCGGACGCAAACACACAGGTTCTGATCAGTACCATCGACTACAATGAGTACGTTGGACGTATCGGTGTCGGCAAAGTCGACAACGGATGCCTGCGTGTCAACCAGGATGCCATCGTGCTGAACGCACACGATCCTGAGAAACAGAAAAAAGTCCGCATCAGCAAACTGTATGAGTTTGACGGATTAAATAAAGTAGAAGTAAAAGAAGCAAAAATCGGTTCTATCGTAGCGATCTCCGGTATCGCTGATATCCATATCGGTGATACGATCTGTGATCTGGAAAATCCGGTGGCGATCCCGTTCCAGAAGATCTCCGAGCCGACCATTTCCATGAACTTCATCGTAAACGACAGCCCGCTGGCAGGTCAGGAAGGTAAATACGTTACTTCCCGTCACATCCGTGACCGTCTTTTCAAAGAGCTGAACACAGACGTTTCTCTCCGTGTAGAGGAAACAGACAGTGCCGACAGCTTCAAAGTATCCGGTCGTGGTGAGCTGCATCTGTCCGTCCTGATCGAGAACATGCGTCGTGAGGGTTACGAATTTGCAGTAAGTAAAGCTGAGGTTCTGTACCATACGGATGAGAATGGTAAAAAGACAGAGCCGATGGAAATGGCTTACGTTGATGTACCGGACGAATTTACTGGTGTTGTTATCGATAAACTGAGCCAGCGTAAAGGTGAGCTTCAGAACATGGGAAGCATCAGCGGCGGTTATACCCGTCTTGAATTCAAGATCCCTTCCCGTGGTCTCATTGGTTACCGTGGTGACTTTATGACAGACACAAAAGGTAACGGTATCATCAATACGATTTTCTGTGGTTATGAGCCGTACCGTGGAGATATCCAGTATCGTAAACTTGGTTCCCTGATTGCATTCGAGTCCGGTGAATCCGTAGCATACGGTCTGTTCTCCGCACAGGAGCGTGGTTCCCTGTTTATCGGACCTGGCGAGAAAGTATATTCCGGAATGGTTATCGGTCAGTGCTCCCGTGCAGAAGATATTGAGTTAAATGTCTGCAAAAAGAAACATCTGACAAATACACGTTCTTCTTCCGCTGATGAGGCGCTGACACTGACACCGCCGAGAGTACTCAGTCTGGAGCAGGCGCTGGATTTCATCGATACAGATGAGCTGCTGGAGGTAACTCCGGAGAGCCTGAGAATCCGTAAGAAGATTCTGGATCCGACTTTAAGAAAACGTGCGTCTTTCAAAAAGTAGATTTTGATAAACTTTTGATAACACGGTAGGTAGTGAACAAAAAAGAGCAAAAAAGCATCCGGCAGTCCCAGACGGCTTGCCGGATGTTTTTTGCTCTTTTTGCTTCTAATTTATCATACCGAATTACAAGTAGATAAGCCGCTGCATATGAAGTTATTATCACAATAAGATAACAAACTTCAGGTTTCGCATGCGTTTGATTTGAATTAATAAGCAGCTTTGTAAATACCGATAACCTGCTCTTTTGTTGCTTTACGTGGATTGGTAAGCTGGCAGACATCCTTCATAGCATTTTCAGCCATGATATCGAAGTCTTCTTCTTTAACACCAAGTTCACGCAGGTTTTTAGGGATGCCAACCTGCTCAGAAATCTGTCGGATAGCAGCAATAGCTTTTCTTGCAGCCTCCATGGTAGAAAGTCCATCAATGTTTTCCCCCATAGCTTTTGCAATATCACGGAAACGGTTTGCATTGCCGATTAGATTGAATTCTTCAACGTGAGGTAACAGGATCGCATTGCAGACTCCGTGTGGCAGGTTGTAAAAGCCACCAAGCTGATGAGCCATCGCATGTACATAACCCAGAGAGGCATTGTTAAAAGCGATACCTGCGAGGTACTGGCCATAAGCCATCTTGTCGCGTGCTTTCATGTAAACGCCGTTTGCAACTGCTTTTGGAAGATACTGTGTGATCATGGTAATAGCCATAAGTGCAGCAGCGTCAGTCAGCGGATTGGCATCGGTAGAAACATAAGCTTCGATAGCATGTGTCAGAGCATCCATACCAGTTGCAGCAGTCAGTGATGGCGGCATGCCAACCATTAACTTCGGATCATTGATCGCAATCTGCGGAGTCACACGCCAATCAACAATGGCCATTTTAACATGACGGCTTGTATCAGTAATGATACAGAAACGTGTGATCTCAGAAGCTGTACCTGCTGTAGTATTGATAGCGATCATCGGACACATTGGGTTTGTAGATTTATCGACACCTTCATAATCACGGATATTTCCACCGTTAGATGCAACCAATCCGATAGCTTTCGCACAGTCGTGGGAAGAACCACCACCCAGAGAGATAATGGAGTCACAGGCTTCAGCGCGGAAAATCTCAAGACCACTCTCAACATTTGTATCCTTTGGGTTTGGCTCAGCTCCTCCAAAGATAACACTTTCCACGTTGGATTTTTTTAAAATTTCCTGAACGTCAGCTGCCATTCCCGAGGAAGCTAAGAAAGAATCTGTTACGATCATAGTTTTTTTGCCGCCAAGGCTCTGCATCAGCGCACCAGTCTCCTGTACGGAATCTTCTCCAAATAAGTTTCGTGTTGGTAAAAAATAATATGTTGTTGCCATAAAATGTCTTCTCCTTTTTCCTTATTATGATAGTTCATAATATGTTGCAACATGTGCCAGTTTACTCTGAAACGAACCAGGTAGCGAATCGTTTCTATGTGCGACCTGAACCTGTTTGTTAATATTTCAGAGATGGCTGTATGGTGTTCAGCTGAATCTGTTTGTTTAACATGGCATTATCATAACAGTAAATTGGTACTCAAGAAACAACCAAAACAAAAAAAGGTTTAGATACCAGATTAATAAGTCAGCATTTACAATAGCATATTTTCGAAAAGTAGATTCTCATTGCTTGGAGTATCATTTCTATTATTGTGCCAGAACATGCTCATACGCTGAAGAAACCTTAGTTCAGAGCTCGGAAATGAGTATAATTAAATGGCTGCATTTACGTTTTTATAAAACGATAATCAACACAATCTGGTATCCTTAAAAGCAAATAAAAGGGGTATCAAAAAATAGAAAAAATATCAAAAAACTGCCACACCAATTATGCGACAGTCTTTTATCATATCATTTAATTATAATGCTTTGATTCTCTCCAGGGCAGCAAGTGTATTTTCGTATGTTCCAAATGCTGTCAGTCTGAAGTAGCCTTCTCCACTCGGACCAAATCCGGATCCCGGTGTACCTACAACGTTTGCTTTTTCCAGCAGATAATCGAAGAACTCCCAGGATGTCATCTGATCCGGTGTTTTTAACCAGATGTACGGTGCGTTTACGCCGCCGAATACTTCGAAGCCTGCATCCTGCAGTCCGCCTTTGATGGCTGCTGCATTTTTCATGTAATAAGCAACCTGCTCTTTTAACTGTGCTTTACCAGCTTCGCTGTAAACTGCTTCGCCAGCACGCTGTACGATGTACGGAGCTCCGTTGAATTTCGTTCCATGACGTCTTGCCCACATCTGATGTAAGGAAACATCTCCGCATTTCAGGTCTTTCGGAACAACTGTGTATCCCAAACGGACACCGGTAAATCCAGCGTTCTTGGAAAAGCTCTTTAACTCAATCGCACAGGTTCTTGCACCTTCACACTCAAAAATAGAATGTGCTACATTGTCCTCTGAAATATATGCTTCGTATGCACCATCGTAGATGATCACTGCACCGATTCTGTTTGCATAATCAACCCACTCCTGCAGCTGGTCTTTTGTGATCGTTGTTCCTGTCGGGTTATTCGGCAGGCACAGATAAATGATGTCCGGATTTTCCTTCGGGAACTCCGGTACGAAATTGTTTTCTTTTGTACATGGCATGTAGATGACATTGCTCCACATCTCTGTCTTCAGATCGTATGTACCGGTTCTGCCAGCCATAACGTTGGAATCCACATAAACCGGGTAAACCGGATCACATACTGCGATACGGTTATCTACAGAAAAAATCTCCTGAATGTTTCCAGAATCGCTCTTTGCACCATCGGATACGAAGATTTCATCTGCGCTGATGTCACATCCTCTTGCTTTATAATCATTATCCGCAATGACTGTGCGCAGGAACTCATATCCCAGATCCGGTGCATAACCATGGAATGTCTCAGCATTTCCCATCTCTGTTACAGCACCATGTAACGCATCAATGATAGCCGGTGCCAGTGGCTGTGTTACATCACCGATACCAAGACGGATCAGTGTTTTCTCCGGATTTGCAGCCTGGAATGCACTTACTTTTTTTGCGATTGTGCTGAACAGATAGCTGCCCGGAAGTTTCTGGTAATTGTCGTTTACTTTAAACATATTTACAACTCCTCACTAAAATGTATATCGTGTTGCAAGATTCTACTCAGCATAGGTTGAGATTCTCTTTGCTATATAAGTGTAGTATAGATGAGATCATGAATCTTGTTTTACCTGTAAAATCGTTCCTAGTATAACATAACTAACACGAAAAAATCAACCGCCTGACGCTTTTCTGTTGTAAATTATTACAGCGCTACAACCTTAACTGATATATTTTTTCCAAAGTCATATAGATTGCTGAACGAAAATCTTTTACAAATATCTTATTAACCTATTGCTATTTCACCGAAACAAATTTTTTCTGCCGGTCCGGTCAGGTACAGATGCCGGCTGCGAAGTCCATAATCCACCCGCAGTTCGCCCCCCGGAAGCTGCATCTTTACCGAAGGGCCGCATTTTCGCATCCGCATAGCTGCAGCCGCCACAGCGCTGGCTCCGGTTCCGCAGGCTTTTGTTTCCCCGCAGCCCCGCTCCCAGACACGCAGCTGAATACAGTCTGCGGCCTGGATCCATGCCACTTCCACATTTGTGCCTTCCGGAAATGCAGCGTTATGCTCAATTTGAGATCCATATAGTTCGAATGGAAATTCCTTTAATTCCGTCTCCGTATTTACCCAGATAATTCCATGCGGATTTCCTGTTGATACGCAGGAAAATAGATATTGCTTCTCTCCTAGATGGATACACATGCCATTGACCTCTCTGGAGAAATATACAGCGGATTGGCCGTTTTCCTGCTCACGACATCCATCGGATTGATTGACGATTTCTCTACTGGATCCATTTATATAAGAAAAACGGACAGGTATGTGCTCCGGCACAAAGTCGGGCGTTCCCATATCCACCCGGACTGCGCTGATCCTGTCCGATTCTTTATACAGCCTCAACTGACGCACACCTGCGTCTGTCTCAATCCGAAGTTCTGTCTTTTGTGTCCTTCCATGGTCATACACATATTTTCCCAGACACCTGATGCCGTTCCCACACATCTGCGCCGTACTTCCGTCTGCATTGTACAATTTCATCCGGAAATCCGCACAGGCAGATGGCAAAATGCAGACCACGCCATCCGCTCCGATTCCATAATGTCTGTCACAGATTTGCTGCACCTGTTCCCGGCACAGGATCCTTTCTGCTCTGCTGCCTTGCTTATCTTCGTTGTCCGTCTCACACAGACAGTCAAGCATGATAAAATCATTGCCCAGACCATGCATTTTCACAAAATTCATACTTCACACTCCCGGAGTACAAAAATATTTTTTAATATGATATGTACATTTCCGGAAATCTGTCACTTTTGCCTCAGTCTGAATTACGTTCAGACTGAAACAAAAAATCATATGGATGCACAGCAATTCTAAGAAGAATTTGTCATCTTACACTGACTAGAATTGCGCGCCAAGTCTCACATATGTTCTACTTGATTTTAACTTTCACAACCTCAGACACGTTCCGTCTGCATCAGCCACCTCTCCTACTGATCCAGCATGCCGAGAATCATCTGTGCAGTTTCTGTAAAACTGGTTCCATTGTCCATACTCGTCTTCTGCAGATAACGATGTGCCTCGTCCTCTGTCATCTGATTTCGATCCATCAAAATGACTTTTGCGCGATCCACCAGTTCCTGCTCTTCTTTTGTTCTCTTTCGGGGAGCCTGACGGCGTTTCCGGCGTTTCCGCTCCAGGTTATATGCCACCATCTCCACCGTGGAAAGCAGTTCATGGATTTTTAACGGCACGGAAAGTCCTACGATTCCCGGAGTACCGTTTTCCACCCACTGATCTTTCGCTGAGATCACAACAAGTTCAAATCCAGGCGGAAGACAGTCCATAAGTTCATGATAGATCATATCCGAAAGCCTATATGTACAGACGACTATGCCATCCTGCAGACCGTTCGCCTCCTGTATGATCTGCGCACCATTGGTACAGACGCAGACCACCTGATAGCCGTTTCTGACGAGTACATTTTTTATATTTTTCCCGTTTTCAAGCTTCGGGAACGCAACAATAATCCTTGTCAAAACGTAACCATCCACCTTTTAAAATTTGTCAAGATACTCTTCAACTTCCCATTCTGTCACTGCTCTGCAGTAGCGATCCCACTCATCCCTTTTGGAATTAATATACACATTGCAAATATGCTCACCAAGGACATCCCTGATAAAAAGATCCTGTTCCATAGCCTCCACCGCATCGCCAAGATTTGTTGGCAAAGATTTGATATTCCGCTCTGATTTTTCTTTCTCTGTCATATTAAAAATATTTTTCTGGATATTCTCCGGCGGTATGATCTTATTTTTGATACCGTCCAGTCCTGCTGCCAGACAAAGTGCAATGGTCAGATACGGATTTGCCGCACAGTCCGGGCTGCGAAGCTCGATACGGGTTCCTCCACCAATAGCAGACGGAATACGGATCAGTGGGCTTCTGTTTGTCACAGACCAGGTGATATGAAGCGGCGCCTCAAATCCGGAAACCAGACGCTTGTAGGAATTTACCAGCGGGTTTGTGATGGCTGCCATTCCATGAGCATGTTTCATCAGGCCACCAATGAAATAATATGCATCCTGACTCAATCCAAATTTATCATTTTCATCCGCAAAAATATTTTTTCCGTCCTTACACAGAGACATATTGATGTGCATACCAGAACCACTGACACCACTCTTTGGCTTCGGCATAAATGTCGCGTGCATACCGTGGCGCTTTGCAATGGTTTTTACCGCCAGTTTGAATGTCATGATACTGTCTGCTGCATGCATGGCCGACTCATATTTAAAATCAATCTCATGCTGTCCCGGAGACGCTTCGTGGTGGGATGCCTCAATCTCAAATCCCATGTCCTCAAGTGTCAGAACCATGTCACGTCTTGCATTCTCCCCGTGATCGTTCGGTCCCATCTCAAAGTAGCCTGCCTTTTCTGTGGTTTCTGTTGTTGCACATCCGTTGTCATCGGTATTGAACAGAAAAAACTCACACTCCGGTCCAACGTCAAACACATAGCCCATGTCCTCTGCCTCTTTGATCACATTCCATAAGATATGACGCGGATCGCCCTCAAACGGAGTGCCATCCGGCCGGTAAATATCACAGATGATACGTGCCACTTTACCCTGCTGCGGTCTCCATGGGAAGATTGTAAAAGAATCCAGATCCGGGTGCAGATACATATCAGACTCCTCGATTCTTACAAATCCTTCAATGGATGAACCATCAAACATGCAGCGGTTGTCCAGTGCCTTTTCCAGCTGGCTGCTTGTAATAGCAACATTTTTCATATTGCCGAAAATATCAGTAAACTGCAGACGGATAAATTCCACATCTTCCTCTTCCACCATCTGCATAATGTCTTTCTTTGTATACATGGCTTTCCTCCTCACATTTTCACACTCCATAGCTAATATTTCTGGTTCTTCTAACGACACTTCCATTATTTTGTGCTGAATTATTATGTTTATTATAACGATTTCTTATTAAATTTCAAGTTTTCATTTTCTTGAAATGACAAATTCCATAAGGAAGTCTTCTCTGTTTTCTCTTTCATCTCTTTCATCTCTTTCCACAAAACTTCAAGACTTCTTCAAATTTCATATTTCCACCAAAAAGATCCAGCGCACTTCCGATCGTGTAATTCAGATGATGCTGTCCTCGCTCTGCCAGTTCTTCCAAATCTGAAAAACTTCCAATTCCACCGGCATAAGTCACCGGGATCTTGTTCCATTTTCCAAGCAGTTCTGCCAGTTCTCCTTCGATGCCGGAGGCCTTGCCTTCCACATCCACTGCATGGATCAGGAATTCATCCGCATAACCTTCCAGACGGTCCAGCAACTCTTCCGTCACACACTCATCCGTAAATTTCTGCCAGCGGTCAGTTACAATATAATAAGAACCGTCTTTTTTTCGACAGCTCAGATCCAGCACCAGATGTTCCTTTCCAACAGCCTGCACCAGTTTTTCCAGACGGCCATAATCCACCTTTCCGTCCCGGAATACATAGGAAGTCACAATGACATGACTGGCTCCCGCCTGTAAAAATTCATGAGCGTTTTCTACCGTAATGCCTCCACCTGCCTGAAGGCCGTCGGGATAAACCTGCAACGCTGCCAGCGCCTGCAATTTTGTCGCCTCATAATATGGGGAATCCTTTCCGTTTAATAAGATAATATGTCCTCCCCGGATTCCATAAGACTGATATAATTTTGCATAAAATGAGGCATTCTGCTCCGAAACAAAATTTTCTGCAGCCTGATCTCCCTGATCCTTCAACGTTCCACCTACAATCTGTTTTACCTTTCCGTTATGTATGTCAATACATGGTCGAAATTCCATACAACTCTCCTTCTTTCGTTTTCATCTCCGTCTTCCACTGAGGGAAAGCTCCGTTTCGATCGGTGCAAAACCCTGCCATCCGTTCGTTTTGAATTAATTATCATAAAATTGCAGGTAACGATCTCTCAAAAAACAACGCGAGAAGCTACCTTATTGTATTTATTAACTCTGCTTATTTGTACTTTGGTTGATTCTTCTAACATTTTGCAAAGTATACACTTAAAATATCACAAACTGCAAAAAAAAGAAACCTTTCCTTAAAAGTCATTGACATTATAATTTTTAATTACTATAATATTTTCAAAATTAATTTACATATTTCTAGAAATCAGAAAAACAGCAGTGTTTTTCTTTTTTTGCTCACAAAACAGATAAGGGAGGATAAGAAATGGCAAAAATTATTGGCGAGGGTATTACATTCGATGACGTACTGCTTGTTCCTGCATACTCCGAAGTAACCCCGAACATGGTTAATCTTACAACAAAATTAACCAACAAAATCACACTGAACATTCCGATGATGAGTGCCGGCATGGATACAGTTACTGAGCACCGCATGGCAATCGCAATGGCAAGACAGGGCGGTATCGGTATCATCCACAAAAATATGTCTATCGAAGCACAGGCTGATGAAGTAGACAAAGTAAAACGTTCTGAAAACGGAGTTATCACCGATCCATTCTCCCTTTCCGCAGATCACACACTTCAGGATGCTGATGACCTGATGGCAAAATTCCGTATTTCCGGTGTACCGATCGTCAAAGAAGATGGTACACTGATCGGTATCATCACAAATCGTGATCTTAAATTTGAAACAGATTTCACAAAGAAAATCAGTGAGAGCATGACCAGCGAGGGACTGATCACAGCTCAGGAAGGTATCACTCTGGAAGAAGCAAAAGCAATTCTTGCAAAAGCAAGAAAGGAAAAACTTCCGATTGTTGACAAAGACTTCAAATTAAAAGGTCTGATCACAATCAAAGATATCGAAAAACAAATCAAATATCCGCTCTCCGCAAAAGATGAGCAGGGCCGTCTGCTCTGTGGCGCTGCTGTTGGTATCACAGCAAACATGATGGAGCGTATCGATGCTCTGGTAAACGCACACGTAGATGTTATCGTTGTAGATTCCGCTCACGGACATTCCTTAAACATCTTAAATGCAGTTCGTCAGATCAAAGAGAAATATCCGGATCTGCAGGTTATCGCAGGTAACGTTGCTACAGGCGCAGCTACAAAAGCACTGATCGAAGCTGGTGCTGACGCTGTTAAAGTAGGTATCGGACCTGGTTCTATCTGTACAACCCGTGTCGTTGCAGGTATCGGTGTTCCGCAGATCACAGCTGTTATGGACTGCTATGAAGTTGCAAAAGAGTACAATATCCCGATCATCGCAGATGGTGGTATCAAATACTCCGGAGATATGACAAAAGCTCTGGCTGCCGGCGGCAGTGTATGTATGATGGGTTCCATGTTCGCAGGATGTGACGAAGCTCCGGGAGCTTTCGAATTATATCAGGGACGTAAATACAAAGTATACCGTGGTATGGGATCCCTGGCTGCTATGGAAAACGGAAGCAAAGACCGTTACTTCCAGCAGGATGCGAAGAAACTTGTTCCGGAAGGTGTGGAAGGACGTGTTGCTTACAAAGGCAGCGTAGAAGACATTATCTTCCAGCTCGTTGGTGGTATCCGCGCAGGTATGGGTTACTGTGGAGCTCCGACCATCAGAGATTTGACTGCTACCAGTCATTTTGTAAAAATCTCTGCTGCTTCGCTGAAAGAGAGTCATCCGCATGATATTCATATTACAAAAGAGGCTCCGAACTACAGTATTGACGAATAATTAAAGTTTCGTTATTTAAATGAAGAGGAGAAGAACTCAGATGAGTGCTTTGGGGTAAGACGCCCTGCATCACTAATCTGAGTTCTTCTCCTCATTTACGTTCTGGCTCCATTACAAAAGGCTGATTTACACATTGTATAAGCTCATGAAAATTGACTTACAAACTTTTATTTAATAGTCAGCTTATTGTTATCGACCATTATTGTTGTCTGTTACATTAATGTTGTTGTCGGCATTATCAGTATTTGTTGTGTCATCTCCTGTGATACCGTTTTTGATTGCCTCTCCGGTGTCACGGATTGCATCGCCGGTATCTTCTGCTGCGTCTTTTGCGTTTTCTCTGGCGTTTTCCATGTTCTCACCAGTAATACCGCCGTCGTTTCGATCCAGATCGTTGTTTGCATCATCATTCGTTGTGGTATTGGTATCAGTGTTCGTATCGGTACGGCTTTCATCTTTGATGGTGTCGTTGGCGTCCGTGCCGTTTTCTGTTACAGAATTGTTGTTTGCTCCATTGTTCATATCCTTATTATTTTTTCCGCATGCGGCAAAGGTTGTTAAACTCAGTGCCAGCACAAGGATAAACGCAATCTGTTTCATTTTTTTCATGTCGGTATCTCTCCTTTTTTACTGTTTTTCATTCAGTCTTTTTATCCCACATGGCAGTTTTATGATCCGCTATGTGCGGAAATAAAAAGCTGTGTTCTGTACTGTTAATATGATACTTTTTTGCAAATTTTATACATTAACAAAATTATTATTTCCGCATTTTTGAATTGAAAATAAGTGACGCCAAATAGCCGAAGATCAATGCTGCCGACACACCAACCGCACAGGCCGTGAAGCCACCGGTAAAAAGTCCCAGAAATCCGCTTTCGTCAATGGCTGTTTTCATTCCTTTCCACAATGTATTTCCAAAGCCAAGCAATGGTACATTGGCTCCTGCTCCCGCAAATTTTGAAAAAGGTTCATAGATTCCCACCGCCCCAAGCACTGCTCCGGAGCAGACAAGAAGCACCATGACACGCCCCGGAAGTAGTTTTGTTTTTTCCAGTAATATCTGCACTAGCGCGCAGATCAGGCCTCCAACCCAGAATGCATTTATATAATCCATCGTCTACGTCCTTTCATACAATTTTTTCATTTATCCTGCTGTACATCAAATATTTCACTTCTCACATATGATATTTTCTTAGAATTTCATTGTGCTGCTCTCTCTTCTGTCGTATATTGCTTCCTTATTGTTCTACCGCTTCTAATACCACCGCATGAGCGATTCCAGGCACGTTCTCGCCTTCGTTAAAGCTAATTTTAGACAATAATGCGCCCGTCGGTACAAACAGTACCCGTTTCAGTTCTCCGCGCCGCATCATCGGCAGAAAATGCGCACTCAGTGTCACTGCTGCGCAGCCACAGCCACTTCCACCGCTTCCGGTGCCCTGACGCTCGTTATCAAAGATTTCCAGTCCGCAATCGGTATGAAAGCTTCCGATTTCAATATTTTTCTGCCGCAGCAGGTCAATGAGGATTTCCCGCCCTACTGCCCCCAGATCACCGGTGATAATCTTATCGTAATAGGACGGGCTTCTGGAGAAATCCTCCAGATGTGCCGCAATGCAGGCTGCGGCCGCCGGTGCCATAGCCGCTCCCATGTTCATGGAATCGCGGACACCGTAATCGACGATTTTGCCTGGTGTGATATCTGTGATGCGGACATCATACTTCTCCATGTTTTCCTCATCTATTTTACTTCGTGACAGTTCTTCTGAATCCATGCATTTTCCTGTTTGTTGTACTTCATCACATTTTTCCTGTCCGCTTCCAGTCGGCATTCTGTTTTCTGCCCTAGCTCGGTCTCTGCCAAGTACAAAGGCTCCGGATCCGGTAACCGTCCAGGTAGTACATAAGGGCCTTTGATTGGCATATTCCAGGGGAAAACGAAACTGTTTCTCCGCACTGGCAAAATGGCTTGACGTCACCGCTCCCGCCAGATTCGCGTAGCCCGCGGCCACCGTCATTGCGGCAAGCGCCAATGACTCTCCTGCCGTCGAGCAGGCGCCATATAAGCCAAATAACGGTATATCAAACTGCTGCAGGCCAAACGACGTCGCCATAGACTGTCCCAGCAAATCTCCGGCAAACAGATACCGCAGATCCTCCGCCTTTAATCCCGCTTTTCCAAGAGCGATCGTCAGCGCTTCTTTTTGTAATGTGCTTTCTGCCTCTTCCCAGATATCACAGCCAAAATTGTCATCCTCTCCCACCAGATCGATCTCATGACCAATGGGGCCTTCTGCTTCCTTTGTTCCCGCCACGCAGCCGCTACTGATGATCCATGGTGGTTTTTCAAAAGTGATGCTCTGGCGTCCTGTTTGTTTTGCCATAACTTCCATCTCCTTACCACAATGTTTTATTTAGAGTATTTGTTACAGTATTTAACAAAAAAGGGATCTTTATACCTCCATATAAAATTCACTTTTCTTATCAACATCAGCAATACTCAGCTCCTTATTTAACAAGGAATACTGTCTACTGATAAATTATTTTCTTTCACGAAAAAAACACCTCACACTGTATTTTTACAGCATGAAGTGTTTCTGATTTCATAAATATTCTATTATGATTTTGTTTCTGAAAATTCTAACGGATATTTACAATCCGCTTACGCAGCCAGCTTAATCTAGTTAAAATAACGGGGTCTTGTATACTCCGTTTGCGATCAGATCTGCAAATGCGTCTACGACTGTCTGACGGTCTTCCTGATAGGTTACGCCAAACCATTTGTCCTGTGTCTCAAGTACTTTTACAGATACTTCGCCTTTTGCAAGCATATCACCGATGATGGTCGGAAGCAGGTACTCTGCTTTGATATTACCCGGCTCCACATTTGCCAGGAATTCTGCAAAACCTTTATCAAGTACATCTAAGAACTCCGGTGTCACGCCCCACATGTTCATGGATACATGTGTTCCTGACGGAATCTCATTGCCATTCTCGTCACGGACAATGCCATCTGCTCCACGGGCAATTCCGCTAGTCTCAACGATCTTCTGAAGCATTTCCTGCTCATCTACCTTGCACACACCTCTGGTAACCGTTCCGTTATCGCTGAGTGTATTGTCAAGGATAAATCCCGCCATACAGTACTGATACTGTGTATCGCCGCAGTTTACCAGATAATCATGCACTTTCACAAATGCTTCTTTTCCATAATAGTCATCTGCATTGATGACAGCAAATGGCTCGTTTACAACGCCTTTGCAGCATCTTACAGCCTGTCCGGTTCCCCATGGTTTTGTACGGTCAGCCAGCTTTTCAAAGCCTTCCGGCAGATCATCCAGTGACTGGAATACATACTCCACATCACAGATTTTCTCAATACGATCACCGATCACTTCTCTGAAATCAGCTTCAATATCTTTGCGGATGATAAAAACGATTTTATTGAAACCTGCCTCCAGTGCATCATGAATGGAATAATCTATAATAATTTCGCCATTTGGGCCTACCGGAGTAAGCTGTTTGACTCCGCCACCAAATCTGGAACCAATGCCTGCAGCCATAATCACTAATGTAGTATTCATATTCTTCTTTTCCTTCCCGAAAAACGATATCTGTTTTTCCCTGTATTTAACAGAATTGTAACATTTTTTCAGACGGTCGTAAAGGAAAAGATTCTTAATTTTTCTTTATTTCAATCATTTTTTGTCAAATTCCGCCAATTTTCGGTCAAACTTATCGACTCAGACCTCACACTCTCATTTTTTTCGGCAAGGAACGATCATTCATCAACTGACTTTATCCGGACGCTTTATCCAATCAGTCATCCTTCTGAACCTTACCATTTTCCACATAATATTTCTTTCCGAAATCTGTAATCCAGCCGTTATACTCAAACTGTACTTTTCCGTCTTCCAGATACCACCAGCCATCTTCATTTTCTGTGATGCCATTAAAAGAAAAGTCCACCTCTCCATCTTTTACATACCACCAGCCAAGATCATTATTCGATAATCCGATATATTCATAATCTCTTTCTCCATTTGTAAACTGGCACCATATATCACCATCCAGATACAATCCAGTAAAATCATCATCAATGCCAGCCAGATCATCCACCAGTTTGGAGCGTTTTTTTAATTGCGCAGAAACAAAATCATAACCATAGGTTTCCAGAAGAGTCGGAACATCCGAAAAAAGATTTGTCCCAAGTCCCAGGCGCTCTCCATCAATCTGAACTCCCAGTGCAGCCAGCGTTGTCGGAAAAGCGTCAAATGTAGAATATGTACGCTCTGTTCCGTTTGCCTCTGCCATTGCATTGATGTAGGCTGTATAAACACGTCTATTGTATGATTCATCTATATTTTCACAGAAATCACTGTCCATCGTCGGGTGATCTCCACTGATCACAATCGTTGTATTTTTGTAAAAATCCTGCTGCTGGATCCACTCGACAAATTCTGTCACTTGGCGGTCAGAACAGCTGATAACATTCGCATATTGATCATCCCCATATGCATCATCACACAGGTCACATACATAACCATCCTCAAAATGAGTATCCACTGTCAGCAATGTCAGATTAAAAGGCTCCTCGTCCTGCGCCAGCTCCAGCAGTTTATCCTTCGCATATTCAAATAATTTCTGATCTTCATATCCCCACCAGACATAATAATCTTCCGGAATAAGCCCTTCCGATGCTGCATACCAGTAATCATCTATCTCATAATCTCCATGTTCTTCAAAATATATGTCCCGGCCTCCAAAAGCCGCGTTAGAACCGATCATAAAAATCTGCTTATAATCTTCCGCCTCCAGAATATCCCCTAATGTCATAATCCCCGGAAAAAATGTATTCTGTGTACTCATGGCATTCGCCCCTAAAGAAGTATTTAAAGGAAGTCCAGACGTCTGCGCAAACATGGCGCCGATCGTCCATGTCGTACCCGGCATAGAATATCCGCCATTCAATTTTGTACTGCTTCCGGAAAAGTTTTCATTCTCCTGTGACAGTTTTGTCAGATTCGGAATATAGTTATCATCATAAGCGCCACCATTTTCCTTATCGGAATATGTCATTTCCATGGATTCCAGATAAATATAGATCAGATTTCTCTTCTTTTCCGGAAATGTCAGTTCCACCGTCGACGGGTTCACATAATTATCGTCGATAAATTCCGAATACTGTCCATTTGACGCCAGATAATCACCGATATCCAGCCGTTTCCATGCGATACCGCCAAAGACAGCAAATACAATGGCAGAAACCAGAAGTGCGATCCCTTCGACTTTCTGCATTTTTTTATAAAATTTACAAACCAGGATCCGCACGATCAGTAAACATACAAAAATAATCACCGTCGGGACGATACACTGTTTGCAATAATCCACGATCATTCCATTTCCGGTTCCTTCCAGAGGGGAATTAATGGTAAATACCAGTTCATCCATGCTCAGATTCGGCCATGTCACAAATATCCAGCGAAGGGTAAAAGACAACAGGAGTGCTGCAGCGATCCCCGAAAACGCCAATACGGTCATTATCATTCTCTTAACTTTTTTATCTGCTTTTCGCTCAGTATTTTTATCTATCGTTTGTTTCTTCATTTTTCCTATATCTTTCGTAGATTTTGCACTTTTTTTACAAAAGTTTAATAAACCCATTGTATTAGATTCTTGAAGAAATAACAAGTTCTTTTAAGATTTTTTCAAGTTTTTTTTAAGATTTTCTTAATTTCTGTAATACACCAGTCTTCAGGCTACAAAAATTTTATGTCTATGCTGAGCACGCTCCTATCAAACAAAAAGACGCCAGATTTAAACCTGACGCCTTCCTGCACTTTTTTATTTATTTCACGCGGCCTTTCTCCACATAATAATTTCCGCCGGATGCCTTTATCCATCCGGTAAAATCAAACTGGACCTTTCCATCTTTCAGGTACCACCAGCCGTTTGTATTGTTGCTGATTCCCGTATACTCAAAATTTACTTTGCCATTCTCGATACGCCACCAGCCATTTTCATTGTTGCTGACTCCTGTATAAGAGGTATCAACCTTGCCACCCGAGAATTTCCACCAACCATTCTGGTCATTTGTAATGCTGTTATAGTTAAAATCTACCTGACCAGCCAGAATACGCCACCTTCCGTTCTCATTCTCCTTGATGCCCGTATAATCAAACTGTACCTTTCCATCTTTCAGATACCACCAGCCGTTTGCATTATTGCTGATTCCCGTATATTCAAAATTTACCTTGCCATTCTCAATACGCCACCAGCCAAGCTCATTGTTGCTGACTCCGGTGTAAGAGGTATCAACTTTACCACCTGAGAATTTCCACCAGCCATTCTGATCATTCGTAATTCCATTATAAGAAAAATTCACCTGACCATCTTCTACGCGCCAGCGTCCGTTCTCATTCTCCACGATACCTGTATAATCAAACTGGACTTTTCCGTCTTTGACATACCACCAGCCATTCTGATTATTTGAAATTCCGGTATAGCTGAAATTAACAATCCCATTCTCTACCCGGTACCAGGCATCCTTTGCAGGTGCTACTCCTGTATAATCTTTCTGGAGCACTCCGTCAATGCGGTATTCATACTGTCCTGTTTCCTCATTCTTTTCAACTGCTCCCTGCATTGCTGAATTAACCGGCTGATACCAGTAATCAAGATCAACTTTTGTACTGATACCCCTTACATATGCCTCACTGCTGCATTGCCAGAAATCAATCTGTCCACCATACTTACCGGACTCCCCATCGGCATAAGAGTGTGTATTATATCGTGCCAGCCAGATCTGGGCGATACCATTGCTTCTGAGATATTCCGTCTCTATATCATCTTTCAGCCAGCTTGAACTTGCATAGACCATTGACTGATAACCCGCAGCCTTCACTTTGTCACAGAATGCTCTGATACATGCCGTTTTTTCTGCCCTGGACAGATTCGCACTGTTCAGCCGTTCTCCTTCTGCACCTGAATACTCATAATCTATCGCCACCGGCAGGTCGATCTTATATCCGCTGATTTTATTTAATGTCCATTCTGCTTCTTCCACGGCTTCCTGTGTAGTGATTGCCTGGGAAAAGAAATAGATACCTACTTTAAGTCCCGCAGCCTGAGCATCTCTGATATAAGTCTGGAACTTGCTATCTCCATTGCTTGCGATCGTCCCGCTGGCATATCCCCGGTAACCTGCACGTATCATCACGCACTGAACTCCGGATGCTTTCACCTGATTCCAGTCTATGTTGCCATTATGATAAGATACATCTATGACAGGAATCACATTTTTCCCACTTGTATTAAAATCCGAATGGACAAATGTTTTTGTTCTCGTGGAGCCATCTTCATTATATACTGTCCAGCTGGTTTGAACGGAAGTGTTTCTCATTGATTCTCCGGCACTTCTGGCTAACACCCAGAGATCATCCGAATCACTGTCACCATAAATTTGTTTATAGGCTCTCGCATTCTGCGGATCATCAGGATCCCAGTCGGAAGGATAGGTAATATCTTCTCCCGCAGTATCTGCTGCTGTTTCATTCAGTTCTGCTGAAATTTCATTATTCTGGCTGCTGGCAGAAGATGCCAGCGCGGTCATGCTTCCCGAAGCAAATGTCAGGGAAGCGATCAGACACATAACCGCTATTTTTTTCATCTGTTTAATTCCTTTCGTACAATCTCAGAAATGCCGTTGGCACTATCTCTGCGAGTTGTGCCCCATGCAATGTACGCATTATTCTTTTGCACGCCTCCGCTATCCTACCCCCGGCATCACTTTCTTTCTCTTATGGCTGAACCATTGTCAGTGGATCCACATATTCTCCATTTACACTGAATCGCAGATCCAGATGATTACCTGTCGCATCTCCGGTCGCTCCGACATATCCAATGACGTCACCCTGTTTTACTTTCTGTCCTGTCTGTACATTCAGGGCAGAACAGTGACAATATCTCGTCTGTATACCATTTCCGTGATCGATCACAATATTGTTTCCAAAACTTGAACTATACTCCGCTTTCACTACAGTTCCGTCCGCGCAGGCAAGAATTGAAGTACCCGCCGCGGCAGGGATATCTATACCACCATGTAATTCTTGTCCATGGAATGGACACTCACGGTAACCAAACGAAGAACTGATATGACTGTAGCCCGGCAATGGCCACATATAAGCAGTCTGCTCCTGGGAGGATTTTCTTAATGTGGCTTTTCCGTCCTTTACATCATAGATCTTGTTCTCATATGACACTTCACCCGTATAAGTAAAATTCACCTTGCCATTTTCAAGATACCACAGTGTATCCTCACTTTCAGCGATACCGTTAAACTCAAAATTTACTTTGCCATTTTCGATTCTCCAGGTACCATATTCATTTTCTGCTACACCGGTATAATCAAAGTTCACCTGACCGTTTTCAATCTTCCACCAGCCATTTTCGTTGTTTGTAATTCCATTATAACCAAAATTGACTTTTCCGTCTTCGACACGCCACCAGCCATATTCATTGTTGCTGACTCCGGTATATTCAAAATTCACCTTACCATTTTCAATCTTCCACCAGCCGTACTCATTTCTGGCTATGCCATTGTAATCAAAATTGACTTTGCCATTTTCGACTCTCCACCAACCATTCTCATTGTTGCTGATACCGGTATAATCAAAATTCACTTTGCCGTTTTCAATCTTCCACCAGCCATATTCATTCATTCTGATTGAATTACAACCAGTGTCTATCGTACCATCCCTGTACATATACCAGTTGCCGCTCACCGGTTCTCTGCAGATTCCGTTAAGATATGTCACATTCGCATATGCCGGAACGGATAATCCTGACAACGCGGTTCCTGCAACACATGCAGTTGAAAGAATTTTTTTCCATCGTTTCATCATCACGTAACCCTTATTCTTCTTTTTTTAATTTTTCAGGCATCCAGCACAAAACAGATCTTCGAAATGGAATCGTCACCGATCCACTTTCCCGCAATTTTTATCTGCCAGTACCAGGTTCTGACCTGCCGTAACAAACAAAGTATATCTTTTTTTTATTTGTTTTGCAATATTTCTTAATGTTTTTTTAATTCTTTCGTCACATAATGACTCTTCCCTGATAAATCGCGCGCCATGCATTTTTGTACCAGACCAGACCGTTGTAACCAAAGTTGACTTTACCGCCTTCTAGATACCAGGAACCATATTCATTTGAAGCAATTCCGTTAAATCCGAAATCAACTTTTCCACCATTAAATTTCCACCAGCCATTTTCGTTGTTTGTGATTCCATTGTAGGAAAAGTTGACTTTTCCTCCTTCAATGCGCCACCAGCCGTTTTCATTCGGTGTAATTCCGGTATAACTGAAATCCACTTGTCCATTTGCTATCTTCCACCAGCCATTCTGATTATTTGCAAGTCCATTGTAATCAAAATTAACTTGTCCATTTTCAATGCGCCACCAGCCATTCTGGTTATTTGCGATTCCATTGTAATTGAAATTTACTCTGCCATTCTCTACATACCACCAGCCATTCGCATTATTTGTCACTGTACAGTCAAACATGACCTGGCTGCCCTGGATATGCCACCAGCCATAAATTCCATTCACCATCCCTTCAATAATATCGTTTCGATTGAATGTTATCCTGCCATTCTCTACATACCACCAGCCATTTGCATTATTTGCGAAACCAGTATAGGAAGTATCTACCAGTCCATCTCTCACGTACCACCAGCCCTGAGTATCATTCACAAGTCCTGTATAATTTTCCTGCATCCAGCCGTTCTTCAGATAACGGAGTGTTCCCTGATCATTATAAATCCCGGTATAAGTACTTCCGGCTTCTTCCCTGTAATCACAGCTGTCCTTCACGGTAAATGTGATACTTTTCAGTTCCTGCCCTTTCCAATCTTTTATCCGCAGTTTGCTTGTTCCTGCGTTCACAGCCGAGACGGTACCATGAAGCTTATCCAGTGTCACTGAATCACCGCTCAATGAATATGTCAGATTTTTTGCACGATAAGACGGATTTGCTTCTATGACAAGTGTAAATGTATCTCCCTCACGCAGTGAAACTGCAGTTACATCACTGTTTTCCTGATTTCTGGCAGCAACAGAAATGACCTCTTTGATTCCGCTTTTGTATAATACCTTATACATTCCATCTGCCGCCGTAATTCCATTCTCGTTATGCCCGATCTGTGTATAATGTTGTTCTCCATGAATATCAGACACAACAGTTGGAATAGCATCTTTATATGTCTCATCATGCATCGGATAAGTAAAAATACCGGCCGGATAATTTTTCGTGAAATATTTCTGAAGGGAAGTATCATCTGTCCACTGTTCATTCACATTACTCACCACATAAGTATCCGAATAATCCATGCTTCCGCCGATTCCATACTGGGATGCACGCGGCCCGGTCATAAATAATCCACTTGCTTCATCGCCGGAGCCATCCAACGCCCTGACGGTAATGATTCCCCATGCATCCGGATTCACGAGCTGATTGAATCCATCATGCATTGCCTTAAAATCAGCCTCATATTGCACTGCTGTATTGGATGTTTCAAACTCTCCCTGCTGCCAGAAGATCAGTTTTTTTGATGCTGTATAATGTCCGGCATCTATCTCTGCCTGACGTGTCTTTTCAGCCAGTTTCATTGCTGCTGCTGTCCGCTTGTAATTGAAAGTACCCGGAGTCCAGCTTTGGATGTCAGAACCGCTCCATGATGTATTGACTACCCAGACTTTATCGCCTGTCAGCTGATTCCACTCATATGCGATCGCACTGTCCGGACCTGTCTTACCTTTTCCGGCCTCTGTCAGCGTATTCAGCGGATATTCAAGTGTCTTACCGGAAATTCCGTTTTTCCCCTGCAAGGATCCTGCAATAAAATCAGACGCATTTGAAACCTCAGCTGTCTTGGAAAAATAAATTCCCGTGATCATGTTTGACCAGACAACATCAGTTGGCAGATAAGAAGCGTAAACCGTTCCCTCCTCACATGATACACTCTCTGCAAGTTCTTTCGTCAGATCTGTATTCGCATCCATGCCTTCCATGTTACTCTGTCCGAGAAGATACATCATCGTGAGTGGTGCCGCACTGACTGTAACATTTATATATCTTACATTTTCTGTATTATTTTTATCTTCAATGGCAAGAACTGCTGTTCCGGTTCCTGTCGCCACAAATTCAGTATCCGATATCTGTGTGATCACATTCTCATCCATTTCTGATGTTTTCTGACCGTTTCTGACCTGATAAGATGTCACTTCCTGATCGTCAATCCCTGCAATCTGATAATCTGTTCCCAGATTTTCAATCGAATAATGATCATCATATCTGAGTTTTAATTCCCCACTGCCTACTTTTTTTGTCAAAAAATTCTGACCTGTCACTTCTGCTGCCTGTGCAACGTTCGTTCCTGCAACAAGCATGATACATGCCATGCCAAGTCCTGCTATCATTTTGTTTTTTATCATAAAATCCCTCTTACGCAAGGAAAAACGCTGGCTCTTTTTTCGAACCAACGTTTCCCCCATCATTTTTCCTAATAAACAACTACTTTTGTACCAGTTGGAATATTATCATAAATCCATTTTGCTTCATTAATATCCAGCCTTACACATCCATGAGACAGCTGTGTTCCAAGTCGTCCATCCTGAATACTTGTCATGCTTCCTTTGTTATAAATTACGGAATGGAACAGGTAGTCATGATAGAACTGTGTATAATACCAGCATGTATAAGTATCTGATCCAAATGATTTTCCACGCCCCTGTACCGTAAATGTACCTTTCACAGTAGGTGTCGATGCCTTTCCAGGCGTACAGGACAGATATTTCACTGCAGTCCAGTTTCCGTCTGTTCCATAAAATACTCCAACTCTGCAACCAGATGTATCTGTAAGGATCAGCCAGTTTGTGTTACTTGAAACGCCCCTTGTCTTTGCATACATTGTATTGCTTACATTCACCGGAAGCAGTCTTCCATATGAGAAGTAGCAGCTGATACCGTTCCACTGGCTCCATCCATTTCTGGAGAAATCTACCATTCCATTGCTGATATACCATGCGCCATATTCATTTGTTGCTACACCATTATAGCCAAAATCAACCTTTCCACCGTTGCATTTCCACCAGCCATAGGCATTATTTGCCACACCGTTGTAGTTAAAGTTTACTGCTCCGCGCTCTACTCTCCACCAGCCATATTCGTTCTGGACAACTCCCCAGTAATTAAAGTTCAACTGACCATTCTCTATCATCCACCAGCCGTTCTCATTCTGGGCCAGACCATTGTAATCAAAGTTGACTCTGCCGTTTTCCACACGCCACCAGCCATACTGATTATTTGCCACTCCTGTATATCCCGTATCAATTCTTCCATCTTTAAATTTGCACCAGCCGATCGGTGAATTTGTAATACCGTTGTAATTAAAATCAACCTTACCGCCTTCTACGATCCACCAGCCGTTTTCATTTTCAGCAGCACCATAATAATCGAAATTAACACGGCCATTCTCTATCTTCCACCAGCCATATTCATTCTGGGCCAGACCATTAAAATTAAAATTAACCTTGCCGTTCTCTACACGCCACCAGCCGTTTATATTATTTGACACGCCAGTATAGGATGTATCCACTTTTCCGTTTTTCACCTTCCACCAGGCTGTGGCATCATTTGTGATACCATTATAGGACGTATCAACTTTTCCATCTGTCAGATACCAGTATTCATCTCCATCTTCCGCGAATCCGTTGTACTCAAAATCAACTTTACCGTCTTCAATGCGCCAGGTTCCATATGAATTGCTGGCTACACCGGTATATGTACTGTCTACAATACCGTTCTTCACTTTCCACCAGCCATCACTGCCCTGTACCACGGAATTAACAGATGTATCAATCTCACCGTCTACGTAATAAGCATATTGCTCCGGATTCTCAGGATTCTGACAGATACCATTCAAAACACTGACAGTCACCTTGCAGGTTGCCTGCACAGCACCATTCTCTGTCTGCACTGTGATCACTGCTGTTCCGTTCTTTTTGGAGACTACTTTTCCATTCTGATCGACCGAAGCGATTTCAGGTGCTGAACTCGTCCATGTCAGCTTTGCTTCATCGGCATCTTTCGGTGTCACGTTTACAGATAATGTTGTCTGCGCACCGATCTTAGTAAGTGTCAGTTCGGTTTTATCAAGCGTAAGTGCTTCAACCTTTTTTTCCTCCGGCTCTGTCTGTTCACTTTTCTGTGCTAACGGTTCTATTCCGTTTTCAGTGACCAGACTGTCCGCATTTGAAACAGCTTCCGTTGCTCCTGCCGGAAGCACCAAAAGCCCTACTGATAACAGTGACGCTGCTATTCCGACCGGAATTTTTCTAAATTTCATATTCTCATTCCTCCTGCTTTTTTATTTTCTCTCGATTAATCAAAATTGTCAATCAGTAATCATTACACCAGATAGCGTAATAACGGTATTTTTTTTATCATAACCGAAACGATCACACAAATCAATAGCGTAACTATCGTTTTAATCACGTTTGCGGTAAAAGACATCACAGACTCATACAAATATGCATAATGAGCCGAAAACATGGCCAATGCTATATAATGCATGTAGTAAATCCCCTGTGTATTGGTTCCGATCCACGCCGCAACCCAAAGAGTCACTCTGTTTTCACGGGTAAGGAGCGCAGAGGCATACAATCCGGCCGCCAACAGCACAACTGCGATCCGCCCATATCCATTTTCAATATAGATCCCGCCCCAGGTCCAGATTCCATTCTCAATATATTTTACAAACATCAGTAAGAAAATCCCTGCCGCTGTAAATATCCATGGAATCCACTTCCTTTTTTCCAGATAAACGGTTATTTTCTCCCGATATTCAAACAAAAACGCGCCTGCCAGAAAGAAAAACAGCATATTCCCGTAATTATTGAACGGAACAACCGACTGAAAAGAAATCTGCGGTACACTACCGCTTATTTTCGCAATACTGTGTAACAGTGCAAAATTGATTGCCGGAATCAGATATTCATTAACAAACAATATTCCAATGACAAAGGAAAGGACCTGTCTTCCTGCCTTCGCACCCTGAAACAGGAAACGGCTGACCGGCCAGAAAAGCATGACCAGCAGATACGCCTCCATAAACCACATGACATCCGCATTGATATTTTCTATCCTTCCAAAGAAAAACAAATACTCAGCCAGCGCTGCTTTTGAACAGTTTATGCCTCCATTCAGATAATATATCACAAAATATATCGCCTTCCAGATACACAGGACACTGTAGATACGTATGACTTTTTTTGCATATTTTTTCCAGTTCCATTCAGCTGATCCGTGCATCAGTCCGCCCGAAGCGAGAAAAAAACAGGGAACAGCACCCCAGGCCGCACACATTACGATATTTCCGAAAACAGTATCTCCGGGAAGCATACAATAGTGGCAAAAAACAACCAGGAAAATACAGTTTCCTTTAAGAAAGTCAAGATATTCCACTCTATTTTTTTTCATTCTCCGCCACATTCCTTATCTTATAAAAAATAAAACTTTTGCCGCTATCCTGTTATGACTGACAAGCCATACAACGAACCAGCTCAATCCGAGAGCCAGCCCCCAAAACACCACTGTTCTGACAGATGCAGATGCGATCACTACATATTTTTTCAATATCATGATCACGATATTGTGAAGCAGGTAAATGCCAAAAGAACATCTGGACAGATTCTCCCACAATGACCGGAATCTCACCTGTTTCAGCCGCGCAAACCATGTAAAAATACAGATGGATGCGATGATCAGGAATATATTATCGTACCAGACTTTATACACTTCTCCGTGGTGAAATGAATAAATCTGGATAACGATGGTGCAACCGACAGACACCACGGTAAGAACCGCCAGCAGCCACCTTTTTACTTTTCCCAAAAAACCCTTTCGGACCAGATACCCTGTTACAAGAATGCATCCATATATTCCACCACTAAATTCCAGTGCCGGAAGAACCGCAAGCCTGCTGTCCGGATCAGAGATTGCCAGGATTACATTTATCACCGGTACAATCCCCAGGTAAGCCAACGCAATGCTCCATGGAAAACAGAATATCCTCCAGGAAAACCGGCGCAATGCCACAGCCACAAAAGGTATAAACAGATAGATTCCAAGTATCACAGGCATATACCACATATGCGAAACATCCATATATTTCAGAAAAAGTACATTTTTAACAAGTGTTCCGGCAATCACCGGTTCTTCATAAAAGCGCGACATGAAAACAATATAGATCAGAACCCACAATTCCGTTGTCAGAAATAACCCCAGTAAATTCTTCTTCCAGAAGCGGACTGTTCTCTGTGTATCATATTCTCTGTCCAGAAGAAGAAAACCACTGCACATCAGAAAGATCGGGACGCCAAGGCGGCCGACTGTGAACAGCAGAAATGCCCATATCTGTGTATGCAGCGGAATACTGTTCATATAATCCAGATCAAATACATATACATTTTCTGCTGAATGAACCAGTATCACACAGCAGATAGCAAAACACTTCAACAGGTCGATCCATTCAATCCTTTTATTTTCCATTATCTCTCCATCTATTTATCCAAATGTTCCTGTTCATAATGCACATGTTGTAATTCCATCTCAAAATCCTGCAGATTTTTTCTCGTGATAGTCTGCAACTGCATACCAGCAAAAAAAGATATCAGTGCAGCCAGAATGGAAAAACCACATACGATAAGGGTCGGAAAGCGTTCTACCAGTCCGGTATTGCGATACTCCGTCCACACCGGAACCATAAATCCGATACCAAGCACCAGAAAGAGCAGTGCAAGAAATCCAAAAAATGCCATCGGTTTATATGTCCGGAAAAGCCGCGCTATGGTACGCAGGACTTTAAATCCATCGCTGTAAGTGTTCAGTTTCGATTCACTGCCTTCCGGTCTGTCACGATAATCAATGACTACATTTTCGACAAACATTTTTTTATCGGCCGCATGAATACTCATTTCCGTCTCAATCTCAAATCCCTGGGATAACACTGGAAATGTCTTTACAAACTGATAACTGAATGCTCGGTATCCGGTCATGATATCCTGGATATCTGTATGAAACAGTCTGTTAATGGAACTGCGGACGATCGAGTTCCCAAAATTATGGAACGGACGCTTATTCTCTTCAAAATATGTGGATGACAGGCGGTCTCCCACAACCATATCTGCATGTCTTTCCAGTACTTTTTCAACCATCTTTCTGGCACTCTCCGCCGGATATGTGTCATCACCATCCGTCATCACATAACACTCCGCATCAATTTCACGGAACATACGTCGAATGACATTTCCCTTTCCCTGCTGATATTCATATTTAACAACAGCTCCTGCTCTCCGAGCGATCTCATCTGTTCCATCACCCGAATTATTGTCATATACATAAATCGTTGCTTCCGGCAACGCATTTTTAAAATCAGTAACAACTTTCTCAATTGTCTTACTTTCGTTATAGCAAGGAATCAAAACAGCTATTTTATCCATTTTTTCTTCTCTCCATTTTCTCTGACAAAAATCATAATTATAAACAGCGGTATCAGTAACTGCTGTCCAAAGCCATAGCGCGGCCAGTAAAAAATCGGCGATGCAACGATCAGCGTTGCCATCAGCCCCAGCGCCGGTGCCAGCACAACCAGTCGTTTCCAGTCACATCTGCATAATGCAGCCAGGGATATCCCTATGAGAAGCCAGTGCGCATATGCCACCGGAATACATCTGGAATCATACGGAAACAGTTTTACCATCTGTGAGTCGCGATCAACGGTCTTTACCGTCAGACCATCCACGAATGTTCCATATTCTGTGGTAAGGTTTCTTGGAACTCCACCCTGTATATTGGTATTAAATCCATTCACAACAGACTGATTTACGCTCCAGAAACCAAACGTCTGAAGTTCCCACGCCTCAAAACATATCCTTGGATTCTTTTTCAGAATAGACAGATATGTCTGAAAGAAATCTTCCTCCAGAACAGTCTTATCAAAATTCTGGTTCCATTTCAGATTATCTATACAGCAGGGCGTATATGCAGTCTTATATTCATCCAATGGAAGCAAACGATTCATATAGTCCATATCTTCCTCAGAAAGATCCCCCCCAACTGCCACGACACGTGCCATCTGGCACAAAAACACGCCATAGCTTTCTACTTTTTCATCTGACTGTTCCACACCCCAGCTTTCATAAACCGGTCCCGTCACATATCCAGACACACCGACAACCACCAGGCAGGTAACCAGGACCTGCAAAGCCTTCCTGCGCGTATCCTTTTTCACTAGACTGATCACCGTCAAAACAAGGATTGCATATACAATATATAATCCATTATTGCGGCTGAACACCATCAGAAGCAGTGACAGCAGCAGCGCTGTCATAAGGCAGATCATACGTTTTCTTTCCCGGTGCCCTGCCATCATGATCTCAACAAGAAAAATTGTCACCAGCACAACTGAAACTGAAAAAATCGGATCTTTCCAGATACTGACTGTATACTGCGCCACATACGGTGACGCACCAAACACAGCCACCAGCAGGAACAACAACCAGTTTCCAAGTCCGAACCGCTCTTTCATCCAGTTAGCAAAATAACTAAGGCCACCTGCCATAAATGCCATCTGCAACAGAGAAAACACCGCCAGGCCACCAGCCAGATTCCCAAATGATGATCCGATTTTCATGCACAGCCGCAACAGCATCGCAAACATTACCGGATGATGATTGTCAAGCGGCTGCTGTCCGAGTGCCTGCTGTACGCTGATCACAGAATCTCCGTAATAGAATCCCGGATAGTAAACATACAGATATGGCAGCCACAAAACAAACATGACCGCCATACCAGCTAATACCCAACGTACTTTCAGCGTATTCTCCGGATGTATCCGCAGTGACAATTTTTCGTACTTTCTGCTGCCCTGCGCAGCAAGCAACACACATTTAAATATAAAATATGCAGCCAACAGAAACGCAGCCAGATCATACCAGTGATACGCCAGCACATAGTGCGCCGTAATAGTTCCATAATACGTTTGTGTTGCGTCAATATGCAGATGCCGCCCAAGAACAATCGCTGCTGACAAAAAAGTTGCAAATACAGACACAGCAAAACGGTTCCTTTTACTCACTGATGTATCTGGATATAGTCTGAATTTGTGTTCGATAAAAAGCAGAAACACACTGACGATGCCTCCGATCAGCATCCAGCTGTTAAAACCCATATACAAAGTAAAAAAACATGCCGCTATCACAAACAGCATACACCTTAAGATATACCCCTTTTTTTCACCCATATTCCACCCTTTCCAATTTTTATAATAACAGTAGTTTGAAGGATTCTCGATTTTAATAAAAGCCGGGCAATTAAAAGCTTCCTTCGTACTTCTTATTTCCAAATTTTGCTTTCAGGAAAGCCGTTCCTTTTTTCTTCCAGTCAATCTTTTCCATATGAATATACGGAATCTCTTTGATCTCCTCTTTCTGGTTCATGAGCCATACATTAAAGATAATCTCACTGACTCTTCCGTAAAAACGTCCCTGGAAGAAGGAATATTCTCTGTCTCCCACACGTTTTTCCAGTTCAAACAGAATATCAAACAGCCAGCTACAGTATGCGTCTGACAGAGATTTTTCCATAATATACATGTTAAACATATAGCCGTAAGTCTGTTTCATTACTTTATCAAAACTTTCCAGATACTCCGGATATTTCTCACTGATGATCTCTCTGGTGATATCCAGATGTTCCGCATAATGTGTATGCGCATAATGAGAATACAATGTCTCAATATAATAATTTCTCTTTTTCGGAACAATGATCTTGTACTTCGGGATCAGCTGCGCCAGCTCTTCACCGGTCAGCACACTCTCCATCGGTGCATGATTTTTCTGAAAAGATTTGCTTTTCATGGAAAAATGGCGGCGGTAATGCGCCAGTCCCAGATAGTCACAGTCCAGATTTTTCCAGGCCCAGTACAGCCCCGTCAGTTCACAGTAACTTGGATTTTTTGCCGAAATATTGTCTCCGGTATTGTCCGGCTGATAGGGAAGGGCTTCTTTTCCTTCCCGTCCAACATGAACCGGCAGATAAATCTCATCCTGTGGCATGTCATAAAGTTTATGTGTGGCAATAATTATATTTGTATTCATTAAAACAACGCTCCTTTTCTCCCCTGATCAGCTGCTTATTATCTCATTTCTGCATTGCGATCAAAAGTTTTCTAAAGTTATCTGTTTTTAAACACACAGATAAGCCATGGATGAATCCATAGCATCTTTTCATTTTCTATTTGCTAATTCTTAATAAGTATTTGCTGCATATTACAATCGCAGCAAAGTGATAATAGTTACTTTAGCATTTTTTCTTGTATATTACAAGAAATATTCTCTTAATATTTTCGGACATTCTCTTAATATTTTTGCTTAATATTTTCTGGCAGTGTTTCTTGACATTTTTCCTCTCCTACGGTAACATTCTACAAGTAAAGTGTCATACAAGCGTTTCATCGCTTTATAAATGAACCAGGGGAGCAATTCGCTGAGAGTAAGGCCTGACCTTTGACCCTTAGACCTGTTGGACAATGCCATCGTAGGAAGTGTTGTATATCGTAGGAAAACTATCGAAACTTCTGAACGCATCTGCCAAACGGTGGATGTTTTTTTGTTGTCCGCATGTGTGATTTCAAACATTTCCGACAGCCCCCAAAACTCATTACCAATCATGTTATGGCATCAGCAAATGCAACTTAATGTACTATTTTTATTTTCAGGGAGGAAAAAGTAATGAACGCAAGTGTAGCTATTCAGGTATTACCGACAGTCACAGATGAAGATGAAGTCATCCGTATCGTAGACGAAGTCATCGACTACATCAGATCAACCGGTCTGAACTATTATGTGGGACCGTGTGAGACATCCATCGAAGGTGATTATGACGAGCTGATGGAGATCGTAAAAAACTGTCAGCTGGTTGCTGCAAAAGCAGGCTGCCCGGCTATGAATACTTATGTAAAAATTTCTTTTAAACCAGAGGGAGATGTACTGACCATTGACAAAAAAGTTACAAAGCATCACCAGTAAAATTCCGGCCTTCGTCGCTTTATGCCTGATCGTACTGACCTGGTATCTGATCTGCATTTCCGGACTGGTTCCGGCTTATATGCTGCCGTCCCCAGTCAATGTGGCAAAAGCGCTGATCTCAGATATGCCGCTGATTCTGATACATGCCCGATATACCTTGCAGGAAGCATTTTACGGTCTCTGCATCGGTATCCTGCTGGCCTTTGTCAGTGCCACACTGATGGATCGTTTTCTGACCATCAACCGGGCGTTTTATCCGCTGATGGTTATCACACAGACGATTCCGACCATTGCCATTGCACCGGTTCTGGTTCTCTGGATGGGATTTGGCATGGCACCGAAGATCACGCTGGTTGTCATCACCACCTTTTTCCCGATCGCAGTCGGTCTGCTGGACGGATATAAAAGTGTGGATCAGGATGCGGTCAATCTGATGCGCGCCATGGGAGCGACAAAATTTCAGATTTTCCGGCATTTAAAATTTCCATCGGCTTTGAACCAGTTTTTCTCCGGTTTGAAGATTTCTGCTTCCTACGCTGTGGTTGGCGCAGTTGTAGCGGAATGGCTCGGTGGATTCAACGGACTTGGCGTCTATATGACCCGTGTCAAAAAGGCCTATGCATTTGACAAAATGTTTGCCGTTATTATTTTTATCGTGATCATCAGTCTGCTGCTGATGCTCGCAGTCAACATTATCAGAAACTTATCCATGCCCTGGATAAGAACAGAAAAAGAGGGAAAAGAAGTATGAAAAACAAATTTTTAAAGAAACTTGCTGCTGCATCTCTGGCAGCTGCTATGGTATTTTCCATGGCTGCATGCGGAAATGCTGACAACAACGCTGCAAACGGAAATGCATCCGACAGTTCTTCCGCTTCCGCAGAGAACACTTCCAGCTCAGATAAAAATCTGACAAAGATCACATTCTGTCTGGACTGGACACCAAACACAAACCACACCGGTTTATACGTTGCCCAGCAGATGGGTTACTATGAGCAGGCCGGTCTGGACGTTCAGATCGTACAGCCGCCAGAGGACGGTGCTGCATTAATGTGTGCTTCCGGTCAGGCTCAGTTCGCCATCGAAGCACAGGATACCATGGCTGCATCTCTGGATTCCGATAATCCACTTGGTATCACAGCAGTTGCTGCTGTTCTCCAGCACAACACTTCCGGTATCATCTCCCGCCAGGGTGACGGCATCGACACTCCGAAAGGAATGACTGGCAGAACTTATTCCACATGGGAATCTCCGATCGAGCTTGCAACTTTAAAAACAGTCATCAACGAAGACGGCGGTGATTTCGACCAGGTAAACCTGATTCCAAACGATATCACAGACGAGCCGGCTGCTCTGGCTGCTCATCAGACCGATGCCATCTGGGTTTTCTACGGATGGGGCGGAATCAACGCAAATGTTGAAAAAGTAAACTGTGATTTCTTCTTCTTTAAAGATGTAAATCCGGTATTTGATTACTACACACCGGTTATCATTGCAAACAATGAATTTTTACAGGAAAATCCGGACGTTGCAAAGAAATTCCTTGAAGCAACTCAGAAAGGTTATGAATACGCAATCCAGAATCCGGAAGACGCTGCAAACATGCTGATCGCCGGTGACAATACAGGTTCCTTAAGCGGATCTGAAAAACTGGTTCAGGATTCCCAGCAGTACATTTCCGAGCAGTATGTTGCGGATGCTCAGGAATGGGGATTCATTGATGAGGATCGTTGGAATGCATTCTACAAATGGCTTGCAGATAATGGACTCACCACAAATGATCTGACAGGACAGGGATTCTCAAACGACTATTTGAGTGGTAATTAATATTTACACAGGAAGTTACAATGGCATTATTAAAAGCAGAACATATTACAAAAATATATGGACAGCGGACGATCATCAAAGATATCAACATCGAACTGAATAAAGGCGAGCTGGTCTGCCTTCTGGGTGTCAGCGGTTCCGGAAAAACGACATTGTTTCACATTCTTTCCGGACTGACCACTCCGGAAGAGGGACATGTCTACCTGAATGACAAAGAGATCACTTCCACACCGGGACAGATCAGTTACATGCTTCAGAAAGATCTGCTGTTTCCGCACAAAAAGATCATTGATAACGTGTCACTGCCCCTTGTATTAAAGGGCATGAAAAAAGCAGAGACCCGGGAAAAGGCAAATCCGCTGTTTGCAGAATTTGGACTGGAAGGAACGCAATATCAGTATCCGAGTCAGCTCTCCGGCGGTATGCGCCAGCGTGCCGCACTGCTGAGAACGTATCTTTCCTCCAACGGTGTGGCACTGCTGGATGAACCGTTTTCCGCATTGGACACGATCACGAAATCCAATATTCATAAGTGGTATCTGAATATTATGACACACATTGATCTGTCCACACTGTTTATCACACACGATATCGATGAGGCGATTCTTCTTTCCGATCGTATTTATAT